>NZ_JBHVWS010000089.1:0-27519 GCF_042882185.1 Streptomyces sp. NPDC058239 | reverse complement strand
CCCGGTGCCACCGGGCCCTGCAGAGGCGTGGCGGCCTGCGAGCCCGGCACCGCCGTACCCGCCGCCTGCGCAGCCTCCGACATGGTCGCCATCAGCGCGGTCAGGGCCTTCTCCAGGTCCCCGGCATGCGTACCGGTGACCTTCAACTGGCCCTGCACCCCCTGCGGCCTGATATCCCACGCCACCATGCGAAAGCCCCCCTGTACGCGCGCTGATCCGTCTCGGCGTCACCACTCGGCCGGTGCCGCTGCCTCACGCTTGGACTTCCGGCGGTTGAACAACCGTTCGCCCGGTCATCTTTATCAACCCGGACATCACTGGTGCAATCAGCAAATCGGCAATCAGCCAACCCTGGCTTGCTCCTGACCTGGTGTCGGGTGTCGGTGCGGGCGCCTGCCCGGACGCCGCGTCAGGCGTTTGCAGTCACCGATGGATGCTGTTCACCGCTGCCGCAGCGCGAACCACAGTTCCGTCCGTACGTCCATGTCGTCCAGGTCCGCGTCCAGCAGCGTCGCGCAGCGGGCGATGCGTTGGCGGACCGTGTTGCGGTGGACCTGGAGGGCCGTCGCCGTGCGGTCCCAGCTGCCGTGGAGGCTCAGCCAGCAGCGCAGGGTCTCGGTCAGGGGCTCGGCGAGCGGGGCGAGGAGGGCTCGGGCGTGGGCCTCGGCCTGGGCCGGGGGGATCAGGGCGGCCAGGCCCGTTCCGGTGTCGGTGTGGTGGTGGGCCAGGGGGGTGCGGGTGGCCACGGCCCGGCCCAGGGCGCGGGACGCCTGGCCGTCGGCGAGGTCGAGGGCCGTGATGGGTGCGGGGGCGGAGGCGCCGAGCGTCCACCCGGGCTGCGGGGTGATCCGGTCAACGCCGGGGATCAGCACCCTGACGGCGTCGCCGCCCCGGCCCGCGTCGACCAGGGCCGAGCCCAGAGCGGCGCCCAGTGCGCCGGCGGTCAGCGGGTCGACCGGGCCGTCGCCGCTGCGGCGCGCGTGCACCACCGTCCACTGTTCGGCGCCACCGAGCAGCGGGGCGACGTCCTGCGGGTCCGCGCCCAGCAGCATCCGTACGAGCGCGGCCGACCGGCCCGCCGCGTCGGCGCCCTGGTGCGGGGCGGCCAGCAGGGAGAGCAGGACGACCGCGACCCCGGCGATCGTGTGGTCGCCCGCCTCGCGCCGCTCCGTCGCCAGCGCCAGGACGAGACCCTGGCCGCCGCCCAGCGCGTACGCGGACAGGTGCGCGCCCCGCACCGTGTCGGTGGCGGACGTCGGCGCGGGGCGCGGCCCGGCGGAGACCACCCGGGTGAGCCGGGCCAGCGCTGCCCCGATGTCGGGGGCCGGGCGGCGGCCCGCCGCGTGCAGCTCCTCGCCGTCCGCGGAGAGCAGCACTGCCCGGCCCTCCAGCTGGGCCGCCAGCTGGTGCAGCACCGCGGGGATCGGGTCGGGCCGGGCAGCCGCCGTGGCCAGGGCCTGCTGGGCCCGGGTCACCCGGCGCAGCTCGCGGTGCCGGGCCTCGGCCATCAGCCGCCACACCGCCCGGGCGATCGCCGTGAACGGGGTCTCGGGCGGCACCTCCACCAGCGGCAGGCCATGCCGGTCGCACGCCTCGATCAGTGCCTGCGGCACCGTGTCGAACACCGGCGTCACCCCGAAACCGAGCGCCGCCGCCCCCGCCTCCACCAGCCGGGCCACATAGGCGTCCGGGTCCTTGAGCAGCACCCCGGCGCTCAGCAGCAGCTCACCGCCGAGCAGATACGGGTACGGGTCGGCCATCTCCGAGGTGTGCACCCACAGCAGATCCGCCTCGGCCGGACCCGCGATCCGGTGCAGCCCCAGCTCCTCGCGGGCCAGCAGCTCGGTGAGCGGGATCGGGGGAGTGGGGGGCGTGGAAGGGGAGGGGGGAGCGGGCGGAATGAGCCCGGCCGGGGCTTCAGGCATGGACGGTCCATCCATCGGTGACTTCAATTATGGATGAAACGTACACTTCAGCGTTGCCTGTGGGCCACCTACCGTCTTCACCACGTACGACGTGCGCACATGACTGAAACGGAGGAAGCCCATGGCTGTCGACTACGCGGTGATCATCGTCTATCTGGCCGGCATGCTCGCCATGGGCTGGTGGGGCATGCGCCGCGCCAAGTCCAAGAGCGAATTCCTGGTGGCGGGTCGCCGCCTCGGCCCCTGGATGTACTCCGGCACGATGGCCGCCATCGTCCTCGGCGGCGCCTCCACCATCGGCGGCGTCGGCCTCGGCTACCAGTACGGACTCTCCGGCGCCTGGATGGTCTTCACCATCGGCCTCGGACTGCTCGCCCTGTCCGTCTTCTTCTCGGCGCGCATCGCCCGGCTGAAGGTCTACACCGTCTCCGAGATGCTCGACCTGCGCTACGGCGGCCGGGCCGGGCTCATCTCCGGTGTCGTCATGTGGGCGTACACGCTGATGCTCGCGGTCACCTCGACCATTGCGTACGCGACCATCTTCGACGTCCTGTTCGACATGAACCGGACCGTCGCGATCATCCTCGGCGGCGCCATCGTCGTCGCGTACTCGACGCTCGGCGGCATGTGGTCGATCACGCTCACCGACATGGTGCAGTTCGTCGTCAAGACCATCGGTGTGCTGCTGCTCCTGCTCCCCATCGCGGTGATCAAGGCGGGTGGCTTCAGCGAGATGAAGGCCAAGCTGCCCACCGAGTACTTCGACCCGCTGGGCATCGGCGGCGAGACGATCTTCACGTACGTGCTGATCTACACCTTCGGCATGCTGATCGGCCAGGACATCTGGCAGCGGGTGTTCACCGCGAAGAGCGACCGGACGGCGCGCTGGGGCGGCACGGTCGCCGGTACGTACTGTCTGGTGTACGCGATCGCCGGCGCCGTCATCGGCACCGCCGCCAAGGTCATGTACCCGAAGCTGCCCAGCGCGGACGCCGCGTTCGCCACCATCGTCAAGGACGAACTGCCCGTCGGTGTACGAGGGCTGGTCCTGGCCGCCGCACTGGCCGCGGTGATGTCCACGTCCTCCGGTGCGCTGATCGCCTGCGCCACCGTCGCCAACAACGACATCTGGTCCCGGCTGCGGGGCGTGGTGTCGCGGGGCGGCGGCGAGGAGCACGACGAGGTGAAGGGCAACCGGGTCTTCATCCTCATCATGGGTGTCGCCGTCATCGCCATCGCCATCGCGCTGAACAACGTGGTCGAGGCCCTGACCGTCGCATACAACCTGCTCGTCGGCGGGCTTCTGGTGCCGATCCTGGGCGGTCTCCTGTGGCGCCGGGGCACGGCGGCCGGTGCGCTGGCCTCGGTGGCCGTCGGTGGCCTCGCGGTGATCGGCCTGATGGCGTCGTACGGAATCCTCGCCAACGAACCGGTCTACTACGGCCTGCTGTCCTCGCTCGTGGTGTACGTGATCGTCTCGCTGGCCACGAAGCCGACCGACGCGGCTGTGCTGGCCGCCTGGCGCGAGCGGCTGGCGGGGCGGGGCGGCGAGACCACGGAGACCGCCCCGGAGCCGGTCACCACGTAAAGCATTGTCCGCACGCGCCGGGTGATTTCGAATATCGTACGAACGCCCACAAAGCGTGCAGCACCCCGCGTCACCACGCATCGCAACAAGAAAGGCACCCCCATGAGCAGCAACGAATCGCCGCGCGGTCCGATCGACTCCTCCCGCGTCCCGCGGTACGCCGGACCCGCGACGTTCGCCCGGCTGCCCCGCCTCGACGAGGTCGGCACCGCCGATGTCGCCGTTGTGGGTGTGCCCTTCGACACGGGGGTCTCCTACCGCCCCGGTGCCCGCTTCGGCGGTAACGCGATCCGTGAGGCGTCGCGCCTGCTGCGCCCGTACAACCCGGCGCAGGACGCCTCGCCGTTCGCGCTCGCACAGGTCGCCGACGCCGGTGACATCGCCGCGAACCCGTTCAACATCAACGAGGCCGTCGAGACGATCGAGGCCGCCGCCGACGACCTCCTCTCCACCGGCGCCCGCCTGATGACGCTCGGCGGCGACCACACCATCGCGCTGCCGCTGCTGCGTTCCGTCGCGAAGAAGCACGGCCCGGTCGCCCTGCTCCACTTCGACGCGCACCTCGACACCTGGGACACCTACTTCGGCGCCGAGTACACCCACGGAACCCCGTTCCGCCGGGCCGTCGAGGAGGGCATCCTCGACACCTCCGCCCTGTCCCACGTCGGCACCCGCGGCCCGCTCTACGGCAAGCAGGACCTGGACGACGACGCGAAGATGGGCTTCGGCATCGTCACCTCCGCCGACGTCATGCGCCGCGGTGTCGACGAGGTCGCCGACCAGCTGCGCCAGCGCATCGGCGACCGGCCGCTCTACATCTCCATCGACATCGACGTCCTGGACCCGGCGCACGCCCCCGGCACCGGCACTCCCGAGGCCGGCGGTCTGACCTCCCGCGAACTCCTGGAGATCGTCCGCGGGCTGTCCTCCTGCAACCTGGTCTCCGCCGACCTGGTCGAGGTCGCCCCCGCGTACGACCACGCCGAGATCACCTCCGTCGCCGCCTCCCACACGGCGTACGAACTGACGACGATCATGTCCCGCCAGATCGCAGAGGCCCGTACGAAGTGAGCCACGACCACCACGACGAGCGCCCGCAGCTCACCCCCGAGCAGATCGCGGCCGCCCTGAACCCCCCGGCCGGACGCAACGGCGGCGACCTCGTCGTCGAGACCCTCCAGGGCCTCGGCGCGACCACCGTCTTCGGCCTGCCGGGCCAGCACGCGCTCGGCATGTTCGACGCGCTGCGCCGCTCGGCCCTGACGTACATCGGCCTGCGCGTCGAGAACAATGCGGGCTTCGCCGCCGACGCGTACGGCCGCATCACCGGGGAAGTGGCGCCTCTGCTGCTCTCCACCGGGCCGGGTGCCCTCACCTCCCTCGCCGCGCTCCAGGAGGCGGCGGCGGCCTCCGCTCCCGTGCTGGCCATCTCCAGCCAGATCCCGACCGCGGGTCTGGGTGGCGGACGCCATGGCTACCTGCACGAACTGAGGGACCAGAAGGCGTCGTTCCGCGACATCGTGAAGTCGGTCCACACCGTCCGTACGGCCTCCCAGATCCCGTCGGCGATCGCCGCCGCCTGGGAGTCCGCGCTGAGTGCCCCGCACGGCCCGGTCTGGATCGAGATCCCGCAGGACGTGCTCCTCGCCGAGACCACCCTGCCCGTCGTCACGGCGATGGACGCCACCCCGCGCGAACTGCACGCCCGTCCCGAACTGACCGCCGTGGCAGCCGACCTGCTGTCGAAGGCCGAGCGTCCGGCGATCATCGCGGGCGGCGGAGTCGTACGCTCCGACGCGTCCGGCAAGCTGCTCGCGCTCGCGGAGAAGCTCGACGCCCCGGTCGTCACCACCTTCGGCGGCAAGGGCGCCTTCCCGTGGGAGCACCCGCTCTCGCTCCAGTCCTGGCTGGAGGACCGCCACACGACGGACTTCCTGGAGTCCGCCGACGTGCTGCTGGTCATCGGCTCCGGACTCGGTGAACTCTCCTCGAACTACCACACGTTCGCCCCGCGCGGTCGCGTCATCCAGATCGAGGCGGACGCCGGCAAGCTGGAGTCCAACCACCCCGCACTCGGCATCCACGCCGATGCCCGCGAGGCCCTGGCCGACCTCCTCGACGCGGTCGACCGCCGCGAGGACCCGTCGGCGCCGGACCGGGTCCGTACGGTGCTCGAAGCGGTACGGGACAGGATCGCCGGCCAGGAACTCACCCTGGAGCAGCAGCTCATCGCCTCGGTCCGCCAGGCGCTGCCCGGCACGTCCCCGAGCTTCTGGGACATGACGATCCTCGCCTACTGGGCGTGGTCCGCCTTCGACGCCCGCCACCCGAACACGATGCACTCGGCCCAGGGCGCGGGCGGTCTCGGCTACGGCTTCCCGGCCGCGCTCGGCGCGGCGGCGGCCGACCGTACGAAACCGGTCCTGGCCGTCTCCGGCGACGGCGGCGCAATGTACTCGATCGCGGAACTGGCCACGGCCCGCCAGTACGACCTCCCGGTCACCTGGCTGATCGTCGACGACGGCGGCTACGGCATCCTGCGCGAATACATGACAGGCGCCTTCGGCGAGGCCACGGCGACGGAACTCTCCCGCCCCGACTTCGTCGCCCTCGCCGAGTCCTTCGGCGTCCCGGCGGTCCGTACGACCCCCGAGACGCTCGCCGACGACCTGGCGAAGTCCTTCGCACAGCCGGGCCCTTCGGTGGTCGTGCTCCCGGCCCTGCTGAGGATGTTCGAACCGACGCATCTGTGACGCATCCGCAGGGCGTCGGCCCGCCGCCCACCCGCGCACCCGGTCGCCCCGGACACGCGGGTGGGCTCATTTCTTCGGCGGGTGTTCCTTCGCGATGAGCGCCGCCTGATCCTCCAGGCCCCGGTGAAACTCCAGCCGCTCGTCGCCATCGAGTCTGCTGGGCACGTCCTTGGCCGACGGCAGGAAGTCGGGGATCGACCGGAAGACCGCGTCGGCCGCCGCCCTTTGACCGCGTATCCGCGCCTGCACCAAGTAGTGGCCGACCTCCCGCAGAGGGTCTCTGAGAATGGGCTCCGGCCGCGCGGCGGCCTTCGCCACGTTCTCCGGGCGCCCCAATTTGTGGTGCTCGTTCTGCGCGAGCCTCTGCAGGGCCGCGATCGCCGCGTAGAGCCGGCCGCAGCGGTACGCCTCAGCGTGCCGGACCGGCTGACCGCTCGTCATGGTTTCCCCTTGTCACCGTGCCGGACTGCACCGGGGCATCGATACCCGTGCGGAACCGGTGAGGAACACCACGGCTCGGGACGCGCAACTTTTCGGGCGTTCGGCAGTCGTTACTGACAGGTGTGCCGGGGGCGCGCCGTACAGATCCACTCAGGGGGACACACCGCATGAAAGACATGAAAGAACAGCCTCGTATATTCCGCCGTGCGCGGGGCGCGCTGTCCGTCGCGCTCGCCGCAGGCGTGCTCGCACCCGTGGCGCTCGGCGCCTCGCCCGCCGCCGCCGCGACGCCGACGGTGAGCTGCACATCCGGCAAGGCAGGGCTGGCCGCCAAGCTGTCCAAGGACATCACAGCCGCGCTCAAGGGGCGGAAGTCGACGACGGCCGTGGCGCTCTACGACCGGACCACCAAGACGACGTGCTCCTTGCGGGCGACGACGAAGTACGACTCCGCCAGCGTCGTGAAGGCGACCGTGCTGGCGACGCTGCTCTGGGACAACAAGAAGCACAACCGCTATCTCACCCAGCGCGAGATCAACCTCACCACTGCCATGATCACCAAGTCCGACAACAACGCGACCACCAGTCTGTGGAAGCAGCTCGGAGTGACCAAGGTCAAGGCGTTCCTGAAGGCTGCCGGGATGACGCACACGGTGCCCGGCTCCGGTGGCTACTGGGGGCTGACTCAGATCACCGCCCAGGACGAGCAGCGGCTGCTGACCCTGCTGACCGCCAAGAACTCCGTGCTGAGCGACAACTCGCGGGCGTACGAACTGGGCCTGATGCGCAAGGTCGTCTCCTCCCAGCGCTGGGGCACGCCCGCCGGGGCGCCGTCCGGTGTGACCGTCCAGGTCAAGAACGGCTGGCTGCCGCGCGCCACCCACGGCTGGCGGGTGCACAGCATCGGCGCCTTCACGGGCAAGGGGCACGACTACGCGATCACCGTGCTCACCCAGGACAACAAGACGATGAACGACGGCATCAACACCATTCAGGCGGTCGCCCGCGCCGTGCACAAGGACCTGAATCCGGC
Source organism: Streptomyces sp. NPDC058239 (assembly GCF_042882185.1). Classification (NCBI taxonomy): domain Bacteria; kingdom Bacillati; phylum Actinomycetota; class Actinomycetes; order Kitasatosporales; family Streptomycetaceae; genus Streptomyces; species Streptomyces sp. NPDC058239. The sequence goes on along the minus strand of NZ_JBHVWS010000089.1, from coordinate 19,779 downwards.
CGCGGCCACGAAGACGACGATCGCCCCGCCCGCCGCCCCGCAGGAAGCGGTGCCCGCGGTACCGGAGGCGCCGGCGGTACGGATGCTCACCGCGACGCCGCGGTCGTAGCCGACGGGGCCGAAGCTGTCCTCGATCGCCGGACGCGGCATGTCCGTACGGCGATCGAGGTCGTCGCGGGCCGCGGCGACCGACCAGCCACGGTCCCGGTCAGCCGCTGACCGCCTGCACATCGGCAGCCGCCTCCACCGTTGTATCCGCCGCCGCCTCGGAACCCGCATGGGCGGTGAATGCCACCCGCATCGTGTCGCCGTCGAGCTCCATGCTGAACGTGGAGTCCATGGCCCGCGCCAGGCGGGCCAGCAGCGCGACGGTCGGCAGTGTGCCGCCCAGTTCAAGTTTCGACACCTGCGGCTGGGTCATCCTGGCGCGCCTGGCCAGCTCGGTCTGCGAGAGCCCGGCCTCGGTCCGGCGGTCGTACACGGCCTGCCCGAGGTCGTAGCGGAGCCGGATCTCCTCGCGGCGTTTCTCCGCATCGGGATCTTCGGCGATTCCCTGGGCGACCTTCTTGTCGCGGGCGATCTTCCAGTGTGCGTGGCTGACCATTACCGGTCCTTCCTCTCCGCATCGCGTGTGTACACGTCGTGTGCCGCTTCGTGCTCGGCCTCGCATAGTGCTTTGGTGCGCCTGGCCCGTGCCACTTCCGTGTTCTCCCGCTGCCGGGTCTTGCGGAAGACGGTGAGCAGGACGATCCTCCGACCGGGTGCAAGCCAGTGGGGAATCCTTGTGGCGTCCCGATTGCAGCCCAGGTGGAATCTCAGTTCCCGGACGCCGTCGTCGAGATGCCGGGAGTACGGTTCTCCGAGCGTGGTCGGCCGTTCCCGCAGCAGGTCGGTGATGTGCTCGACCGCGAGATAGCCGTCGCCGCGCAGATTTATCAACCACAGCCGAACCTCGGGTTCGATCTCGATGGTGTAGCCACTGTCCATATACTGGAACATATAGATGTCTCAGTGTATGACGGGCTGGGTTTGTTGCGCATTCGCCCATATGAGTGAGCGCACCTAGGGCTGATGACGGACCGCCCTACGCCGCAAGACCCGTCTTTGTAACGGCGGGATGAAATCCGCCGCCCAGCGCGTTGGTGCCTTCCGGTAGACCAGGTCGAACGGGAGGCACCGGTGACGGACGCAGGGGACGCAGAGGGCGCGGCGCAGGCCCCGGGCTGGGCTCGGCGGCTGAGTGGCTACGCATGGCGCTACCGGCGCAATGTGCTGCTGGCGCTCGGTTCGTCGCTGGCCGGCATGGCGGTGATGGCCCTCGTTCCGCTGATCACCAAGGTGATCATCGACGACGTCGTCGGCGACCACACGCGTTCCCTGGCCGTCTGGACCGGACTCCTCGTGGTCGCCGCCGTGCTGGTGTACATATCCACGTACATCCGCCGCTACTACGGCGGCCGGCTCGCCCTCGACGTACAGCACGATCTGCGTACCGAGATGTACGGGACGATCACCCGCCTGGACGGGAAGCGCCAGGACGAGCTGTCCACCGGACAGGTCGTCGGGCGCGCCACCAGCGACCTGCAGCTGATCCAGGGGCTCCTGTTCATGCTCCCGATGACCATCGGGAACGTGCTGCTCTTCATCATCTCCCTGGTGATCATGGCGTGGCTCTCGCCGCTGCTCACCCTGGTCGCGATCGCCGTCGCCCCCGCCCTCTGGTTCATCGCCCGCCGCTCCCGCTCCCGTCTCTTCCCCGCCACCTGGTACGCCCAGGGGCAGGCCGCCGCCGTCGCCGGAGTCGTCGACGGAGCCGTCTCCGGGGTCCGGGTCGTCAAGGGGTTCGGGCAGGAGGAGCAGGAGACCGGCAAGCTGCGCGAGGTCGGGCGCAGGCTCTTCGCCGGACGGCTGCGGACGATCCGGCTGAACTCCCGCTACACCCCCGCCCTCCAGGCCGTCCCCGCGTTCGGTCAGGTCGCGATGCTGGCCCTCGGCGGCTGGCTCGCCACCCGGGGCGAGATCACCCTCGGCACGTTCGTCGCGTTCTCCACCTACCTCGCCCAGCTCGTCGGCCCGGTCCGGATGCTCGCCATGGTCCTCACCGTCGGACAACAGGCCCGGGCAGGCGTCGAGCGCGTACTGGAACTGATCGACACCGAGCCGACCATGAAGGACGGCACCAAGGAACTCCCGGCCGACGCCCCCGCGAGCGTCGAGTTCGACGACGTACGGTTCGGCTACGACGAGGAGCGCCCCGTCCTCGACGGGTTCTCGCTGACCATCGAGCCCGGTGAGACCGTCGCCGTCGTCGGCGCGTCCGGCAGCGGGAAGTCCACCGTCTCGCTGCTGCTGCCCCGCTTCTACGACGTGACGCACGGCGCCGTCCTGGTCGGCGGCCACGACGTCCGCGAACTGACCCAGCAGTCCCTGCGCGCCGCCATCGGCCTCGTACCGGAGGACAGCTTCCTGTTCTCCGACACCGTCCGGGCCAACATCGCCTACGGATTCCCGGACGCCACCCAGGAACAGATCGAGGAAGCGGCCCGCGCCGCCCAGGCCGACCGGTTCATCGCGGAGCTGCCCGAGGGCTACGACACCAAGGTCGGTGAGCACGGACTCACCCTCTCCGGCGGCCAGCGCCAGCGCGTCGCGCTCGCCCGCGCCATCCTCACCGACCCCCGGCTGCTCCTCCTCGACGATGCCACCTCGGCCGTCGACGCCCGCGTCGAGCACGAGATCCACGAGGCGCTGCGGCAGGTGATGGCGGGGCGGACGACCCTCCTGATCGCCCACCGCCGCTCCACCCTCGGCCTCGCCGACCGGATCGCCGTCCTGGAGCACGGCAGGCTCGCCGACATCGGTACGCACGAGGAGCTGGAGCGCCGCTCCGCGCTCTACCGGCGGCTGCTCACCGACCCGGACGAGCTGGGCGGCACCTCGCCCGGACACCAGCGGCCGACCACCGCCGCCGACACGACCCTTGAGGACGACCGCGCGCTCCAGGAAGAGCTGGACGCCGAGTTCGACGCCGAGCGCGGCATCAGCCCCCACCTGTGGATCCGCAAGGAGGAACCGCGCGACACCGGTGCGGCCGGCATGCCCGCGACGCCCGAGCTGCTCGCCCAGGTCGAGGCCCTGCCGCCCGCCACCGACACACCCGACATCGACGAGGCGCGGGCCGTCCGCGCCGAGGAGTCGTACGGGCTGCGCAGGCTGCTGCGCGGCTTCGGGCTGCCGCTCCTGGTGAGCCTGGCGCTGGTGGCGGTGGACGCGGGCGCCGGACTCCTGCTGCCCGTACTGATCCGGCACGGCATCGACCAGGGTGTCTCACAGCTCGCACTCGGTGCCGTCTGGGCGGCGTCCGCGCTGGCCCTGGTGGTCGTGGTCGTGCAGTGGGCGGCCCAGATCGGCGAGACCCGGATGACGGGCCGCACCGGCGAGCGGGTGCTGTACTCACTGCGGCTGAAGATCTTCGCGCAGCTCCAGCGGCTCGGCCTGGACTACTACGAACGCGAGCTGACCGGCCGCATCATGACCCGGATGACGACGGACGTGGACGCGCTGTCGACGTTCCTGCAGACCGGTCTGGTCACGGCCTTCGTCTCCGTCGTCACCTTCTTCGGCATCATGGTCGCGCTGCTGGTACTCGACGTACAGCTGGCCCTCGTCGTCTTCGCGACGCTGCCGGTGCTGGTCATCGGTACGTTCTTCTTCCGCCGCAAGAGCGTGAAGGCGTACGAGCTGGCCCGGGAACGCATCAGCGTCGTCAACGCCGACCTCCAGGAGTCCGTCTCGGGGCTGCGGATCGTGCAGGCTTTCCGCCGCGAGCGCGACGGCGCGGACCGGTTCGCCGGGCGCAGCGACCACTACCGCGAGGCCAGGGTCCGCGGTCAGTGGCTGATCTCGGTCTACTTCCCGTTCGTGCAGCTCTTGTCGTCGGTGGCCGCGGCCGCGGTACTGATCGTGGGTGCGGGCCGGGTCGACAACGGCACACTCACCACCGGTGCGCTCGTCGCGTATCTGCTCTACATCGACCTGTTCTTCGCCCCGGTGCAGCAGCTCTCCCAGGTCTTCGACGGTTACCAGCAGGCCACCGTCTCCCTCGGCCGTATCCAGGAACTCCTGCGGGAGCCGACCTCCACCGACGCCCCGGACGAACCGCTGGACGTGCTGTCGCTGCGCGGCGAGATCGCCTTCGAGGACGTGTCCTTCGCATACGGCTCCGGCGACGACGCCGAGGAAGCCCTCATCGGTGTCGACCTGCGGATCCCGGCCGGTCAGACGGTCGCGTTCGTCGGCGAGACCGGCGCCGGGAAGTCCACCCTCGTCAAGCTCGTCGCCCGGTTCTACGACCCGACGGGCGGCCGGGTCACGGCGGACGGCACCGATCTGCGCCGTCTCGACCTCACCGCGTACCGGCACCGGCTCGGAGTCGTGCCGCAGGAGGCCTACCTCTTCGCCGGTACGGTCCGCGACGCCATCGCGTACGGGCGGCCCGAGGCCACCGACGCCGAGGTGGAAGCGGCGGCGCGGTCGGTCGGCGCCCACGACATGATCGCCACCCTGGACGGCGGCTATCTGCACGAGGTCGCCGAGCGGGGCCGTAACCTCTCGGCCGGCCAGCGCCAGCTGATCGCACTCGCCCGCGCCGAGCTGGTCGACCCGGACGTCCTGCTGCTCGACGAGGCGACCGCCTCCCTCGACCTGGCCAGCGAAGCCCTGGTCAACCAGGCGACCGACCGGCTCACCGGCCGCCGCACCACCCTCGTCGTCGCCCACCGGCTGACGACTGCCGCCCGCGCCGACCGGGTCGTGGTGATGGACCACGGCCGGGTCGTCGAGGACGGCACGCACGACGAACTCCTCGCCCGGGAAGGGCACTACGCCGTGCTGTGGCGCACCTTCATAGGGGAGGACGAGCCCGCGGGGGTGTGAGAGCCGGGCCCGTCCGCCGGTTCACTTGCCGATGCCGGAGATCTTGCCGGTCTGCAGGTCCGACCGCACGGTCAGATACGAATACGTGGGGTGCTTGCCGTTGCTCCACGTGAGCCGCACCTTCGACCAGGTGTGGCCCGCGCCGCTGTCGCCGGAGGTGACCCGGAAGGCGAGCGGGGTGTTCTGGGCGCGGAGCACACCGTCCGCGTGGTTGCGCTTCTCCCAGGTCTTCAGCTGGGTGCGCAGGCCGGGCGTCAGATAGAACGTCCTCAGGGCGGTGGCGAGCTTGCCGCCGCCCTCCGCCGTGACGGCATCGATGTAGGCGGCGTAGAAGTGGGCAACCTGCTGGAAGGCCGGGCTGCCGGCGTCGCTGCGCACCGGCGCCGCGGCCGCCGGGGCCTGCGGGGCAGCCGCGGCGGCCGGGACCGCGGCGACGACGGTGAGGAGAGCGGTGGCGAGCAGCGTCCGGCCGATGGTGCGCCGGCCGCGGAGGCCCTGTGAGTTACGGAGTTGGAGCATGGCAGTTCCTGCCTTTCGTATGGCTCTGCCCTGTTGGAGCCATGCTGTGGCGATTTGGTTGCTCCGGAGGCGGAGCGCGCCGGGTGCAACCTCCGGATGGCCTCCTGCGTCGTACGCATGTACGCGTATGTGCCGAGCAAGGGCGTAAGTGTTCGATCGAACGATGGGGCTGCTGGTGATCAGAGGGACCGGAGAGGCCAAAAAGGCCGGAGCGGTCGGCAGGGGCGGAAGCGGCCGGGGGTGCCGGACGCTTGTGCGTCTGTTCGTCCTGCCGCTGGTGGCCGCCGTCGGTCTGGTGCTCTGCGGCAGTGCGGCGAACAGTGCAGACGCCGCGACGGCCTGCGCAGGGCGCCCCGCGAAGACGGTCAAGTTCAAGACCGGTGAGCTGCGCCTCTACAAGAGCCGTTCCTACGCCTGCGCGATCGCGGTCGCGAAGAAGCCGGGCCCGCGCCGCCAGATGTCCGTGAGCATCCAGGCGCGCGGCGGCAGCCCCGTCATCGACAGCGGCAGTTACACCCGGCAGGCCGGCCCGGTGACGGTCCACGCGCTGAACCGGTGCGTCCGGGCCTCGGCCACGATCTCGGGAAAATCCGGCTCCACGGGCTGGATTCTCTGCTGACGGCGGCGGCTCGTCGTCGCTCCGTGCCAACAGGGTCTGGCGGCACAGGTGTTGCCCCGCTAGGTTCACGACGTCTGTTGTGAATCAAGGGGAGGGTGCATGCGCAAGGCGCTCAGAGGGTTCCTGTCGCTCGCGGTGCTCATCGGCACAGTGAGTGCGACGGGTGCCTCGGCCGGGGCGGCCACCGCCGCGGAACCGACCGCGTTCGGGAACACGGCCGGCAGTGACAGCGGCACGAGCACGGACATCAAGGACCGCATCCTGGCCATCCCGGGAATGAGTCTCATCGAGGAGAAGCCGTACGCGGGCTACCGCTACTTCGTCCTCAACTACACCCAGCCGATCGATCACCGGCACCCGTCCAAGGGCACCTTCCAGCAGCGCATCACCCTGCTGCACAAGGACACGTCCCGCCCGACGGTCTTCTACACCAGCGGCTACAACGTCTCCACGAACCCCAGCCGCTCCGAGCCGACCCGGATCATCGACGGCAACCAGGTCTCGCTGGAGTATCGGTTCTTCACTCCGTCCCGTCCGGCACCCGCCGACTGGTCCAAGCTCGACATCTGGCAGGCCGCCAGCGACCAGCACCGTGTCTTCACCGCGCTGAAGCAGATCTACTCCAAGAACTGGCTGACCACCGGTGGCTCGAAGGGCGGCATGACCGCCACGTACTTCGAGCGCTTCTACCCCAAGGACATGGACGGCGTCGTCGCGTACGTCGCGCCGAACGACGTGGTCAACAAGGAGGACTCGGCGTACGACCGGTTCTTCGAACGCGTCGGCACCAAGGAGTGCCGCGACAAGCTGAACGGGGTGCAGCGCGAGGCGCTGATCCGCCGCGAGCCGCTGGAGAAGAAGTACGAGGAGTACGCCGCCGCGAACGGCTACACCTTCAACACCGTCGGCTCGCTCGACAAGGCGTACGAAGCCGTCGTCATGGACTACGTCTGGGCGTTCTGGCAGTACAGCCTGCTGTCCGACTGCGACACCATCCCGGCCGACGCCAAGACCGCCCCCGACCAGGCGATCTGGGACTCGATCGACGGCATCTCCGGCTTTTCCGCCTACGCGGACCAGGGCCTGAACACGTACACGCCGTACTACTACCAGGCGGGCACCCAGCTCGGCTCGCCGGACATCGAGCAGCCGTGGCTCGGCAAGCTGAGCCGGTACGGATACCAGCCGCCGCGCAACTTCGTGCCGCGCTCCATCCCGATGAAGTTCCAGCCGTCGGTGATGCGCGACGTCGACAGCTGGGTGAAGCACCATGCCAACCACATGCTGTACGTGTACGGGCAGAACGACCCGTGGGGCGCGGAGCGCTTCCGGCTCGGGGCGGGCGCCCGTGACAGCTATGTCATGACCGTGGCCGGCGGCAACCACGGCTCCAACGTGGCCGGGCTCGCCGACGACGAAAAGGCGAAGGCCACCGCGGCCATCCTGCGCTGGGCGGGCGTCGCCCCGGCGGCCGTGCAGGACGACCCGGCGAAGGCGAAGCCGCTCGCGAAGTTCGACGAACGGCTCGACAAGCGGGACGTGACGAGCGAGCGCAGGCTGCGGCCGTAAGCGGTCCTCGCGAAGGGGACCTGGTGAAGCGGTCCTCGTGCCAAGGAAGGGGCTGTGCGTGTGCACAGCCCCTTCCCGGTTCCCGGGGGTTTAGTACGTCAGCCCGTAACCGACCGGGTGCAGCACCTGCGCCGGATCGTCCGCGCGCTGCACCGGCACCGGCAGGGTGCCCTCCGGTTCGGCGCGGCCCGCGATCACCCGGGCGGCGGCCCGCAGTTCGACATCGGTCCAGGAGTACGTGGCCAGGTTCGCCGCGAACCCGGTCCCGGACAGCTGGGCGATGTCGTACGGATTGCGGATCGCGACCGTGATCACCGGGATGCCGGTTGCCGCGAGGGCGCTCACCAGGGTGCGCTGCGAGCTGGTCGCCGTGACGTTGTACGTCCCCACGATCACCGCGTCCTTGCCCTGTGCGGCCGCCACCGCCTCGTCGATCTTCGCCTTGGTGGGAGCGGTGCCGGTGGACAGCGCGGTTGCCGCGTACCCCAGTTCCACGAAGGCGGTGGCCAGGGTGGTGGTCGGCGGCCCGGTGGTGCCGGACGGGGAGGCCGGATCGGCGCCGACCACGAGGAGCTTCTTGTGGGAGCGGCGGGAGAGCGGCAGCACCGCGCCGTCATTGGCGAGCAGTGTGGTCGTGCGCTCGGCGATCCGGTCGGCGGCGGCGAGATGGGCCCGCGTCCCGACGGTGCGGTCCACTCCCTTGTGGCTGACGAACGGGTCGTCGAACAGCCCGAGCTTCGTCTTCAGCCGCAGGATCCGCAGGATCGATTCCTCGATCCTGGCCTCGCTGATCTCACCGTTCTTCACGGCCTCCAGGACGGCGTTCCAGGAGACGTTGAGGTTCGGCGGGTTGAGCAGCTGGTCGACGCCCGCCTGAAGCGCGAGGACCGGCACGCGCTCGTCGCCGTACTTGGTCCGTACGCCCTCCATGCCGAGCGAGTCGGTGACCACGACACCGTCGTAGCCGAGCTCCTCGCGCAGAATGCCGGTGAGGATCGGGCGGGACAGCGTCGCCGGGTCCTGTGCGGGGTCCAGTGCCGGGACCACGATGTGTGCGGTCATGATCGAGTCGATGCCCGCGGCGATCGCGGCCCGGAACGGCGGCTCGTCCAGCTCCGCCCACTGCTCCCGGGTGTGGAGGATGACGGGCAGACCGGTGTGGCTGTCGGTGTTGGTGTCGCCGTGGCCGGGGAAGTGCTTGGCGGTCGAGGCGATGCCGCTGCTCTGATACCCCTTCACCTGGGCGGCGACCATCCCGGCCACGGACTGCGGGTCGGAGCCGAAGGAGCGTACGCCGATCACCGGGTTGGCCGGGTTGACGTTGACATCGGCGTCCGGGGCGTAGTTCTGGTTGATGCCGATCGCGGCCAGTTCGGCGCCCGCGATCTGGCCGGCCCGGCGGGCGTCGGAGCGCGAACCGCCGGCGCCCAGCGCCATCGCGCCCGGCATCAGGGTGGCGGGCTCGCCGACGCGGCAGACGATGCCGTGCTCCTGGTCGGTGGAGACGAGGAGCGGCAGGGGGGTGGGGCCGGCGAGGCCGGCGCGCTGGATGCCGTTGGAGAGGTCGGCGATCTGGTGCGGGTCGCGGGTGTTGTGCGCCCAGGCGAAGTAGATGATCCCGCCGACGTGGTACTTGGCGATCATCTCGGCGGCCGTACGGACCCCGATCTCCGCCATGTTGGCGTCGATGTCGGCCTGGTCGGGCTCGGTGGCGGAGTGCCCGTACACCCGCATCACGAAGAGCTGCCCGACCTTCTCCTCCAGGGTCATCCGGGAGATGAGCCGCTTGAGGCGCTCGGTGGTGGCGGCTGAGGTGTGGTGCCCGCCGCTGTGCCCGCTGCTCGCGGACCTCTGGGCGGCGACGGCGCCGGGGGCGACGACCCCGCCCGTGACGGCGGCTGCGGCGGTCGCGGCGGTGGCGGTGAGGAGGGTGCGTCTGGAGGTGCGGTGGTGCACGTGAGCTCCTTCGGCCGAACTCGGGGACGAGGGGGTGGTGAAAGAAACTTCCAAGGAGCACGGATATCCAGAAAATAACTTCCGGTCAAGGGTCCGGACCGTTTTGAGCCCGTCCGGTGATCGGGAAGGTGTGGGCGAATCCGGGCAGGTCCGGTGATCGGGGCGCGGGGCCGGGACGCCTGCCGGGACCTCTTACCTCCTCAGCCCCACCGCGGCCCCGTGCGTCTGGAGTGCCGACACCGCCACCGTGATCGCGGGCCGCCGGGCCGCCTCCGTACGCCACAGCGCGTACAGCCGACGTACCGGGATGGGATCGAGCGGCACCGCCACCACCCCCGCCGGCAGCGGCCCCCGCCCCAGTCGCGGGATCAGCGCGACCCCGAGGCCGGCGGCGAGCAGGGCCAGTTGGGTGTGGTTCTCCTCCGCCCGGTGCCGGATGTCGGGCTCGTAACCCGCCGCGCGCAGCGTCCGTACGAGCCAGTCGTGGCAGACCGTCCCCGGCGGCTGGCAGATCCACCGCTCCTTCGCCAGCTCCTCGCGCCGCACCGCGTCCCGCCCGGCGAGCCGATGGCCTTCGGGCACGAGCAGATCGCACCGGTCGTCACCGATCACCGCCTGCGCCACCCCCTCCGGGGCGGGCAGCGGGGCGATGTCCCAGTCGTGCGCGACCGCCAGATCGATCACGCCCTTGGCCACCAGGTCGACCGAGAGATGCGGATCGACCTCGGTCAACCGGACGTCCAGGACCGGATGGTCCCGGTCCAGCTCGGCCAGTACACCGGGCAGCAGCCCGCGCGCCGCGGACGCGAATGCGCCGATCGAGAGCCGCCCGGTCGGCAGCCCCCTGCGCTCCTCCAGCGTCGTCTCGGCGCGCTCCACGATCGCCAGCAACTGTTGGGCCGTCTCGGCCAGATGGAGCGCCTCCTCGGTCAGCGCGACACCGCGCCCGCGGCGTTCGAGGAGGGTCGTACGGGTCTCCCGCTCCAGCTTGGTGATCTGCTGCGAGATCGCCGACGGGGTGTAACCGAGCGCGGTGGCGGCGCCCGCGACGGAGCCATGGACGGAGATGGCGTGCAGTGCGCGCAGCCGGGAAAGATCGAGCACCGGAACCTCCCGGATAGGGGGCCTTTCGTTAGCAACGCTCAATTTCACCATGAAGAAATCCGCGCTGGTGCTACATGGTCGGTGCAGGCGATCCTCGGTGCATGCGTCCCCTCCACATCGCCCTGGCCGCCCTGGTGGCCGCCGTCTGGGGTGTCAATTTCGTCGTCATCGAGGTCGGCCTCGGGCACTTCCCGCCGCTGCTCTTCTCCGCCCTGCGCTTCCTGGTCGCCGCTCTGCCCGCGGTGTTCTTCGTCGGACGCCCCAAGGTCGCCTGGAAGTGGATCGTGGGCGTCGGACTCGTCCTCGGAGTGGCGAAGTTCGGGCTGCTCTTCATCGGCATGGACCGGGGGATGCCCGCCGGACTCTCCTCCCTCGTGCTCCAGGTCCAGGCGGTCTTCACCGCCCTCTTCGCGGCGCTCGCGCTGGGTGAACGGCCAGGAAGGGCAAGGGTGTCGGGGATGGGGCTGGCCCTCGTGGGCATCGGGGTGGCCGCGGTCGACGAGGGCACGAGCGGGCCCGTGATCGCCTTCGCCCTGGTGATCGCGGCGGCGGCCTGCTGGGGTGTGTCCAACGTGCTGACCCGCAAGGCCGCGCCGCCCGACTCCCTCAACTTCATGGTCTGGGTCTCGACCGTGCCCGTGCTGCCGCTGCTCGGCCTCTCCCTCCTCTTCGAGGGCTGGGACCGCGACGCCGACGCGCTTGCCGCGCTCGACTGGAGCGGCGTCGGGATCATCGTCTACGTCGCCTGGATCACCACCGTCTTCGGCTTCGGGGCCTGGGGCTTCCTGCTGCGCCATCACCCGGCTTCGTCGGTGGCCCCGTTCACCCTGCTCGTCCCGGTCTTCGGGATGTCGGCGGCCGCGCTGCTGCTGGGCGAGTCGGTGAGTCCGCTGCGGTGGTGCGCGGCGGCGCTGCTGGTCGGCGGGGTGGCCCTCACATCGCTGGCGGGGGCGCGGCGGCCGCGGGCCGCGGCGACGGAGACACCGGAACCGCAGCCCGCGCGCGTCTGAACCCAGGCAGGCCCCTACTGCTTGGGCGCACCCAGGCGCAGCAGGTGCTCGCGCCCCGCGCTCAGCAGTCCCGGCAGCTCGGCCGCGTCCGGGTGCCAGCGCTTCTCGTACTCCCAGCAGACCCAGCTGTCCGCGTCCAGCGTGTCCAGGCAGGCACCCAGCGGAAGCACCCCGGCCCCGAGCGCCAAGGGTTCGGTGTCCTGTGCCGATGCGATGTCCTTGACCTGTACGTATCCCAGGTGCGGGGCCAGCACCGCATGGCTCGCGGCAGGTTCCTCGCCCGCCAGCCAGGTGTGCATGATGTCCCAGAGCGCGCCGATCTGCCCGTGCCCGACCGTTCCGACGACCCGGGCCACATCGGCGCCCGCCCGGTGCGAGTCATGGGTTTCGAGCAGGATGCGTACGCCCAGGTCGGCGGCGTGCGGAGCGGCGGCGGCCAGCCGGCGGGCGGCGGTCGCATCGGCCACGGCGGGGTCCTGGTCGCCGCCGCCGGGGAAGACTCGGACGTTCTTCGCACCCAGGTCGTGCGCCAGCTCCACCAGCCCGGCGAGCTCGTCCAGCGCGGCCCGGTCGTCCCCCTCGGCCGCGACCCGGACATACCCGGCGACGGTCAGGATCTCGACGCCGGCCCTCTTGAACTCCTCGACGACATCGGCCCGTTCGAGTGCCGTGATACCCGGGTGCACCGGTTCCTCGGGGTGGGCGCGCAGCTCCACCCCCTGATAGCCATGTGCGACGGCCAGCCGGACGACGTCGGCGATCGGCATCCCCGGCACTCCGAGGGTCGAGAAAGCGAGCTTCACGTGCGTATTCCTTCCGTCGGTACGTGCCACTGCGCCTGACGGACCGGACAGCGGCCCGCACATCATCGGCCCACGGCACGCGGTACGGGTACCCCGGACCAGGGTGTGGAACCCGCCCGTCACTTCCGCGGCGGCGCCGTCGACCCCCGCACCATCAGCTCCGCCGCGATCGTCGCGATGCCGCCCGGCGGCGGTGCCTCCTTGCCCATCGCCAGCCGGCCCGCCCGCGCTCCCGCCTCGAAGAGCGGCAGCCGTACGGTCGTCAGCGCCGGGACCGCGTCCACCGAGAACGGCAGATCGTCGAAGCCCGCCACCGAGATGTCCTCCGGGATGCGCAGACCGCGGTCCCGGATCGCCGCACTGGCACCCAGTGCCACCGTGTCGTTGGCGGCGACGACAGCCGTCACCTCCGGTTCGCGGCGCAGGAGTTCGAGGGTGGCGTCGTAGCCGGAGCGGCGGTCGTAGGGGCCGTGGACGGTGAGGCGCTCCTCGTCGCCGACGAGGCCCGCCGCCCTCATCGCGGCGCGGTGGCCCTCAAGGCGGTGGCGGGTCGTCGTCCGCTCCAACGGGCCCGCGGCATAGGCGATCCGCCGGTGGCCGAGCGAGAGCAGATGCTCGGTGAGGCGAAGCCCGCCGCCCCGGTTGTCGAAGGCGAGCGCGGCCACGACCGCCTCGCTGCCCGGCAGCGGGGGCCGTCCGCACAGCACCACATGGGTGCCCGCGTCCGCGAGTTTCGCCAGCTTGGCGGACATCGCGGCCCGGTGCGCCGGGTCCTCCACGGCGCCACCGGTCAGGATGACGGCCGCGGCGCGCTGGCGCTGGAGCAGGGTGAGGTAGGTGAGTTCGCGTTCGGGGGAGCCGCCGGTGTTGCAGATGACGGCGAGCTTCTCGCCGCCCGCCCGGCCCGAACCGTCCCCGGGCCCGCCGATCTCGGTCTGCGCCGCCCCGGCCATGATCCCGAAGAACGGGTCGGCGATGTCGTTGACCAGGATGCCGACCAGGTCGGACGTGGCCGCCGCCAGTGAACTCGCGGGCCCGTTGAGCACATAGTCCAGGTCGTCCACCGCGCGCAGCACCCGCTCCCGGGTGGACGCGGCCACCGGGTAGTTGCCGTTCAACACGCGGGAGACGGTGGCCGGGGACACCCGGGCGCGGGCCGCCACATCCGCCAGGGTGACTGTCATCGCTTTCCTCCGAGGAGTGATGAGGAGTGAGAGGAGTTGTCAGCGTGCCCCCTCTTGTCCGGGCCGCTGTCGGCAGGCTAGCGTCATCATCGATAGAAAGCGCTTGCTACGTTTGTATGGAGGAACTTTCGTGACACGCAGGACAGTGCGCATCGCCATGAACGGCGTCACGGGTCGCATGGGATACCGGCAGCACCTGGTGCGCTCGATCCTCGCGATCCGCGAGCAGGGCGGCCTCGATCTCGGCAACGGCGACGTGCTGTGGCCCGAGCCCGTTCTGGTCGGCCGCCGCGCCCATGCGCTGGAGGAACTCGCCGCACAGCACGGTCTGACCGAGTGGTCGACCGACCTCGACGCGGTCCTCGCGGACGACAGCATCGACATCTACTTCGACGCCCAGGTCACCTCGGCCCGCGTCGAGGCGATCAAGAAGGCGATCGCCGCGGGCAAGCACATCTACACCGAGAAGCCCACCGCCACGGACGTCGAGGGCGCCCTGGAGCTGGCCCGCCTGGCCCGTGACGCCGGGATCAAGCACGGCGTCGTCCAGGACAAGATCTTCCTGCCGGGCCTGCTGAAGCTGAAGCGCCTCATCGACGGCGGCTTCTTCGGCGAGATCCTCTCCGTACGCGGCGAGTTCGGCTACTGGGTCTTCGAGGGCGACTGGCAGGAGGCCCAGCGCCCGTCCTGGAACTACCGTGCCGAGGACGGCGGCGGCATCGTCGTCGACATGTTCCCGCACTGGGAGTACGTGCTCCACGAGTTGTTCGGCCGGGTATCCACCGTCCAGGCACACGTCCAGACACACATCCCGCAGCGCTGGGACGAGCAGGGGAAGCCGTACGCCGCCACCGCCGACGACGCCGCGTACGGCATCTTCCAGCTGGAGAGCGGAGCTGTCGCACAGATCAACTCCTCCTGGACGGTCCGCGTCAACCGCGACGAGCTCGTCGAGTTCCAGGTCGACGGAACCCACGGATCCGCCGTCGCCGGGCTGCGCAACTGCCGTGTCCAGCACCGCTCGGCCACCCCCAAGCCGGTCTGGAACCCGGACCTCCCGGTAACCGAGTCGTTCCGCGACCAGTGGCAGGAAGTCCCCGACAACGCCGCCTTCGACAACGGCTTCAAGGCCCAGTGGGAGCTCTTCCTGCGCCACATCGTGCTCGACGAGCCGTACACCTGGGACCTGATGGCCGGCGCACGCGGCGTCCAGCTCGCCGAGCTGGGCCTGAAGTCCTCCGCAGAGGGCCGCCGCTTCGACGTACCGGAGCTGGCGCTGTGACGATCCACCTGCCACAGGGCCCGTACGAACCCCGCACCACCCCGCTCGACCTCGCCCCCGGCGGGGCTCCCCTCGCCTCCCGTACGGTCTTCTCCGCCGCCCATGTCGTCGCCGACCCGTACGCCGACATCAGCCCCGACTCACCGGCCGCCGTCGACTGGGACGCCACCCTCGCCTTCCGCCGCCACCTCTGGTCGCACGGTCTCGGCGTCGCCGAAGCCATGGACACCGCCCAGCGCGGCATGGGTCTGGACTGGGCCGGCGCGGCCGAACTGATCCGCCGTTCCGCCGCCGAGGCGAAGGCCGTCGGCGGCCGCATCGCCTGCGGTGTGGGCACCGACCAGCTTCCCGCCGGACCCGCCTCGCTCGCCGAGGTGCGGTCCGCGTACGAGGAGCAGCTCACCCTTGTCGAGGAGAGCGGCGCCCAGGCCATCCTGATGGCCTCCCGCGCGCTCGCCGCCGCGGCAAAGGGGCCCGAGGACTACCTGGAGACGTACGCGCACCTCCTGCGCCAGGCCTCGGAACCGGTCGTCCTGCACTGGCTCGGCCCGATGTTCGACCCGGCGCTGGAGGGCTACTGGGGCTCCTCGGACCTCGACGCCGCCACCGACACCTTCCTGAAGGTCATCGCCGAGCACCCGGACAAGGTCGACGGCATCAAGATCTCGCTCCTGGACGCCGAGCGCGAGATCGACGTCCGCCGCCGTCTCCCCGGCGGGGTCCGCTGCTACACCGGCGACGACTTCAATTACCCCGAGCTGATCGCGGGCGACGACCAGGGCTTCAGCCACGCCCTGCTCGGCATCTTCGACCCGCTGGGCCCGCTGGCCGCACACGCGGTACGGGTCCTGGACACCGGGGACGTCCAGGGCTTCCGGGACCTCCTCGACCCCACGGTCGAGCTGTCCCGCCACCTCTTCCAGACGCCCACCCGCTTCTACAAGACGGGCGTGGTCCTCCTCGCCTGGCTGGCCGGCCATCAGGACCACTTCACCATGATCGGCGGCCTGCAGTCCGCGCGCTCGCTGCCGCATCTGGCGAAGGCGTATGAACTCGCTGACCGGCTGGGCCTGTTCCCCGACCCGGAGCTGGCCGAATCCCGGATGCGCGCCCTGCTCGCGGTCAATGGAGGCACACGATGAGCGACGGCCGTCTCTCCATCAACCAGGAGACCATCAAGCAGTGGTCGCTGCCCGAGCTGGCCGAGGGCTGCGTCAAGGCGGGCATCGACAAGGTCGGACTGTGGCGGGCCCCCGTGCAGGAGTACGGCCTCGAGCGCACCGCCCGACTGCTCGCCGATTCCGGCCTCTCGGTCACCAGCCTCTGCCGAGGCGGCTTCTTCACCGCCATCGACCCGGCGGAACGGGCCCGCGCCCTGGACGACAACCGCGCCGCGCTCGACGAGGCCGCGGCCCTGTCCACCGACACCCTGGTCCTCGTCTCCGGCGGCCTCCCGGCGGGCAGCAAGGACCTGCACGGCGCGCGTGAGCGGATCGCGGACGCCCTGGGCGAACTCGCACCGTACGCGGCCGAGCGAGGCGTACGTCTGGCGATCGAACCGCTGCACCCCATGTTCGCCTCGGACCGCTGCGTCGTCTCCACGCTCTCCCAGGCCCTGGACATCGCGGAACGCTTCCCCGCCGAGCAGGTCGGGGTGGTCGTCGACACGTACCACATCTGGTGGGACGACCAGGCGGCCCCACAGATCGCCCGGGCGGGCGCGGGCGGCCGTATCCACTCCTTCCAGCTGGCGGACTGGATCACCCCGCTCCCGGCGGGCGTCCTGGTCGGCCGGGGTCAACTGGGCGACGGGGCAGTGGACTTCCGCGCGTTCCGCACGCTGGTCGAGGCCACCGGCTTCGACGGCCCCATCGAGGTGGAGATCTTCAACGAGGACCTCTGGGCCCGCGACGGCGCCGAAGTCCTCGCGGAGGTCGCGTCCCGGTACGCCGAACACGCCTGCTGAGAAGGCTTTTTGCCGCCAGGGTAAAGAGATCGCCAAGACGTGCAACCGTTCGGCACCCTGCCGGGTCATATCTGGCGTCGGGCGCTTCCGGGGAGGGATCCGGGGGGATCGGGAAGCCCTGACGGAGGGGGAAAGCGAGGGGGGTCCGGTCTTTCGACCGGACCCCGTTTCGTCTCCTGGGCGCAGATGCGTCGGTCATGTTCTCCGCTGGGCTCTCCGCGTTGAGCTGCAGGCGACGGAGACGTTCCGCGCCGGCTGAGGGCGAGGCTCAGGTATCGAACTCGCCCACCCAGTTGCGCTTTACAAGAGAGACAAACAGGTACTCGGACTCGACCTCGATCGCTACGCGTCGAACTCTCCGCGCCAGGCGAAGTCCAGCAGGGCGTTCGGCAGGTAGCCGGACTCGACCTCGATCGGAATGCCGTTGGCCTTCGCCAGGCACGCCACCGCCAACGGGGCGATGGCCACGACCCCTTCGATGTTCTGGGTGCGGTCCTCGTCGGCCGTCCAGTACTCCTTGTGCCAGCGAAGAGCGTCGTTCAGGGCCTCGTTGAAGCCTGCTGCGTCGTTGCGCAAGTAGCGGTAGAACATCATGATCGGCGGGTACTCCAGCTTGCCCATGGTCTCGGCATCGAGAACGTGGGTGACCTCGGGAGCGCTCAGGTCCACGGCCCGCACCAGGTGCTGGCTGACGTCGTCACGCCGCAGCCAGAAGCTCCGGAGGGCCTCCACCCAGGCGTAGACGTACTCGTCCAGCACTCCGCCACAGTCACGCAGCAACGATGCCGGCACTTGCGCCAGCATGTCGAGGCGGGCCGTCTCCCGGCAGATCAGCGCCAGGAAGAAGGCGTTGAGCCAGGTCCCCGCATTGAGGTAGAACTGCGGACCGGTGGTGGCGAGCTGCCGTTCCTCCTGACGGATCTTGCAGGTCACCGTCTCCTGGTCGGTGGACGTGGCCGCGAAGACCGCCGAGTGCACCTGCATGGTCAGCAGCCAGGATTCCCAGGTCTCCAGCATCACCGCATCCGGGTCCCCGACGCAGCGGATGCGCGCCACGTTCAGCGACGTGGTCAGCGCCCCGCTCCTGGCGCGATGTGAGGTCCCGATGGTCTGCAGCGAATTTGCCAGGGACTTCTCCATGACGGGGACGACTGCCTCCATCTCAGCCACTGGATAGCTCTGGCGGGACACGCTCGTAACCACTGATCTCCCTTGTCAGATTCAGATCTTGAAGTATTCGAGGACCGCTCCAGCGTACGTACCCTTGCCCTCGACGGCCTTCACCATCGCATACTCCAGGTTTCCGCTTTCGAACGCCGGCCTCAGCTCGGCCGCCAGATCGGCGTTGGTCCAGGTCTTTCCAGCGCTGTCGGTCACCGAAAGCAGAGGGCGGGCTTCCATTTCAGAGATGATGGTTTCCAGGTAGTGGCTGGTGCCCTGCTGCACCATAAACTTTTCGGCGGCGCCCTTGCCTCTGCGCCAGATGAGCCCCGAACTCGGCGCCTTGGCCTCGACGATCAAGAGTTTGCCGTCCGGCCGCCGGTACAACTGGTCGAACATGTTGGCACCGTTGGGCGTCTTCGGCAGGGGCTGCTCCACCGCGCCCTCGAACCGCTCAGGCACCACGTGCAGCCGCGCGGCATCCTCGCCCAGGCGTTCGGAGTAGCTGCTGTTGTTGGACGTCTGATCGTCGAAATGATCGATGAACTGTTTCCGGGCACGCTCCACTTCCGCCAGCGTCTGCTCGGTCGGCGCAGTCTTGTGCGCACGCTCGGCGTTGGACAGGTCCACAGAGACCTTGCGGTCCTTCGCGACATCGTCGAGGTGGTCGATCTGGTCGACCGGGGTGCTCCCGCGAGTTAGTGGGTCGCGGCCGTACCTGATCTCCGACGGGGCCGAGGGCAGGTCGTGCTTGGAGATCCAGGATCCGTCGCTGTCCTTCGCGAGGATGGGTAGTTCGACCCCGTCGATCTTGGTGTGGATGCTGTGGCGGTGGCCGTCCGATCGGTAGTACAGGTCGAACCAGGACTTGTCGGGGTCGTTCGCACGCCGGACGAATTCGTCCTGCTTGACCTTGATCTCCTCAGCGGTCAGCTGCCGACCGCCCGAGGGGGGCGCCGGCTGCGCCGCATCATTCGTGCCGTGTGCCGCGCCGTCCAGGCCGCCTGCGCCCGGGGTCTCCGGGAGGTGGGTGCCACCCGTGAACGGGGGCTCGTGGTGGCCACCGCCGCCGGGGCCATCCATGTGGCTGCCCGTGCCGGAAGGGCCGTCGCCGTGGCCAGTACCCGAGGGGCCGTCGGTGTGGCCGCTGCCCGTGGAGGGGGTCTGATCGCCCCGGTGCAGCGGGTCGTTGCCGTGGCCGCCGCGGGGGGTGTTGTCCAGGTTGTTCGTGGGCATGTGGTCGCCCGCGTGGCCGCCAGGGGTGTGGTCCGGGGTGTGGCCGCCCCTACGGAGCGGGTCGGAGATGTCGCTGCCGAGGCGGATGCCGTCGTCGCCGCGGCCGCCGACGCCCGCCAGGACGCGGTCCGGGACCTTGGCCGTGCCCGGGGAGTCCACCTTCGGGGCGTCGGTCTTCGGTACGCCCGCGCCCGCATCCGGCTTGCCCGTCGTGGCGTCCTTCGCGTGCTGGGCGATGCTGCCGTCCTCGTTGTAGAGGTTGCCGTCGCGGTCCATGTACGGGGCGCCCTCGTCGAAGGGTGACTTGATCGTGCCTTCCGGCAGTGCCACAGCTCCCTCGGGGAGTTTGACGGTGCCGTTGGGGAGTGTGACTGCTCCGTCCGGGATCGTCGCGCCCTGGGGGAGGTTGATCGTGCCGTCGGGGAGTCTGATCGT
>NZ_JBHVWS010000088.1:0-27799 GCF_042882185.1 Streptomyces sp. NPDC058239 | reverse complement strand
GCTCGTCGGGACGGTGCTACTCCTCGTACACGGTGGTGCGCGTCAGCGGCAGGTGCAGCGTCTCCCGGAAGGAGAAGAGCACCACCAGTGCGGACACCAGCGCCAGCCCCATCAGGTAGAAGCCGGGAGCCAAGGGGGTTCCGCCCAGGGAGACCAGACCGGTCGCGACGAAGGGGGCGGTGCCGCCGAAGAGAACGTACGCGGCGGTGTAGCCGATGGCCGAACCACTCGCCCGCAGCTGGCCGGGGAACATCTCGACCATCGCGGGCACATTGGAGGTGCCGATCACCGCGACCAGTACGGCAAGCACCACCGTGCCCGCGATCGCACCCGTCAGCCCCGTACCGATCAGCCAGAAAGCGGGCAGGGTGGCCACGGTGAAGCCGCCGCACGCGATGAGCAGCATCGGTTTGCGGCCGAACCGGTCACTGGCCGCGGCCATCAGCGGGCAGGCCAGGCTGTACGCGAGCATGGCCACCATGCTGGTGAGCATGGCCTCCGACTTGGTGTACCCGACCTCTTCGGACATGTAGGCGATCATGTAGCTGCTCATCAGGTAGTACCCGACGGCGTTGGTGATGCTGTAGCCGAACAGGGTCAGTACCTGCCGGCGGCAGACCCGCCATGCCTCGCGCAGCGGCGCCTCCTGCACCACGTCGCCCTTCTCCAGGGCCCGGAAGACCGGGGTGTCCTGAATGCGGCTGCGAAGGTACAGGCCGATGAGACCGAGCGGCCCGGCGAGCAGGAACGGAATGCGCCAGCCCCAACTGTTCAGCGCCGCTTCGTCGAGCGACGAGGTGATCAGCAGGCCGGTCGACGCACCGGCGACGGAGGCGAATCCGACGGTGAGCGGCACCACGCTTGCATAGCGTGCCCGGCGGCCCTCGGGGGCGTACTCCATGATGAACGCCGAGGCCCCGGTGTACTCGCCACCCGTGGAGAAGCCCTGCATGGCCCTCAGCAGAAAGAGCAGGACGGGGGCCGCGATGCCCAGCGTCGCGTAGCTGGGCAGCAGACCGATGAGCAGGGTCGAACCGCTCATGCACAGCACACTCAGCGCGAGCATGCGGTTGCGTCCGATGCGGTCGCCGTAGCGGCCGAAGAACGCGGCGCCGAGGGGGCGGGCGATGAAGCCGCCGGCGAAGACGGCCCAGGTGGCGAGGAGGGCCGCGGTCTTGTCGTACTGAGGGAAGAAGAGCCCGGCGATGGTCGCGGACATGATGGCGTACGCGCCCGAGTCGAACCACTCCACGAAGTTGCCGATGGCCGTCGCGGTGGCCACCTTGCGGCGCACGCCCGGGGTGTCGGCAGTCTCGGGGACCGCGGACGTGGCAGGCAGCAGAGGGGACACCGGGGCACCGCTGTCGGTCGTCATGTCCGTCCGTCCTTCCGGGGTGGCGCCGCGGCGTCGGGGCCGACGGGGCTGAGGTCACGGGCGCGAAGAGCGGCTCGCTGGATCTTTCCCGTGGCCGAGCGGGGAAGTTCTCCGACGAACTCGATCAGGCGCGGATAGGCGAAGTGCGAGTGCGCGGCGCGGGCGAAGCGGCTGATGTCCCGCGCCAGGGCTTCGTCCGGTTCGTAGCCGGGGCTGAGCTCGATCCAGGCCTTGACGGCTTGTCCGCGCACCGGGTCCGGGACGCCGACGACTCCGGCGTCGGCGACCGCGGGGTGACCGCGCAGCACGGCCTCCACCTCGTACGGCCCCACACGGTAGCCGGACGTCTTGATGACGTCGTCGGTCCGGCCGAGGAACCAGAAGTACCCGTCCTCGTCCATGACGGCCTGGTCCTTCGTGTGGTACCAGGTGCCGCCGAACGACTCGGCCGATGCCTCGGGACGGTTCCAGTAGCCCAGCGGGAACTGGGGGTTGGATCGGGCACGCAGGCAGATCTCGCCCGGCTGCCCGACCGGCACCTCGTGGCCGTCGGCGTCCATCAGCGAGACGTCCCAGCCGGGAAGCGGACGGCCCATCGAGCCGGGCTTGACCGGTACGCCGGGGAAGTTGCCGAGCAGCGGGTAGGACTCGGTGGACCCATAGTAGTCCAGCAGGGTGACGCCGAACTGGGCACGGAACCACTCGATGAGATCAGGGGTGAGCGGCTCGTTCGAAGAGCACACCACCCGCAGTGACTGGGGGTGACTACTGCCCGCATCCGGGACATCCTGCATCATCTTACGCAGGAAGGTCGGGTTGACCAGGGCCGTTGTGACCTTGTTGCGGGACATGGCGGCCAGCAGCCCGGCGGGGTCGAAGCCGCCGGCCGGCCGGTACACAAGGTGCACGGCGCCCGCGCGGAGAGGGCCCATCAGTTTGGCCATGGACCAGGCCCAGTCCCCGGCTCCGTAGAACACGTCGCCCGGTCGCAGATCGTGGCAGTGACGGAATTCGTTGTGCCCCAGCAGGGTCCGGTGAGCATGCACGATGCCCTTGGCTGCACCTGTGGTGCCCGAGGTGTAGAAGATCAGCGCCGGGTCGTCCGGGGCAGTGTCGGCCGTGGTGTACACCGGGGGCAGCGCACTGATCGCCGGGTCGTCCACGTTCACCACCGTGCCGCCGAAACCGGCGGCGCGATCGGCGGCGGAGGTCTCGGTGACCAGAACGGCGGCACCGGAATCGGCCAGCCGGTAGCGGATGGGTTCGTCGGCCCACAGCAGTGACATCGTCACCAGGACGGCGCCGGTGCGCAGGACGCCGAGGTAGGTCGCCGGGGTGTCGGGGCGCTGAGGGAGCAGCACCGCGACCCGGTCTCCCTTGCGTACGCCGAGCGCGTGCAGATGGGCGGCGATCTGCCGGGAGCGATCCTGGATCTGCTGCCAGACGACCTCTTCGCGGTGACCGGTGTGGTCTTCGAAGACGAGCGCGAGCCGGTCGCCGGGGTGACGGTCGGCGACATCGGCGGCCATGTTGTACCGGTCGGGGACGGTCCACCGGTGTTCTTCGACGAGACGGCGGTAGGCGCTCTCGCCGTCGGAGGCCGCGCCGGTGTGCGGCGTGACGCTGGTGGTCATGGGGGTTCCTCTCCTGCGGATGAGGGGGCGGGGACGCGGGCGCGGCGGACTCAGCGGCGGCGGCCGGCCAGGAAGCGGGCCATCTCGCGCTGGGGCTCACCCGTTGCATAGGCGGCGGTATGCACCTTCTTGGCCGCCTCGATCGCGTCGTCGAGGCCCGCGTCGTCCAGTTCGCGGAGCCGGCCCTTGGTGAGGGCGACCGCGCCGGGCGGGAGTGCGGCGAGCCGGGCCGCCTCGGCCAGTGCTTCCGCCTTGACCTCGTCCTGTGCGACGAGACGCGTGAGGAGACCGAGCCGCTCGGCCTCGGTGCCGTCGACGAGGCGGCCGCCGAGCGCGAACTCGGCGGTCTTCGCCCGGCCGAGGATGCCCCGCATGGCCCAGATCCCGGTGATGCTGGGGATGCCCGACAGCACCTCCGGCTGCCCCATCCGGACGGCGGCGTGGCCGATGCGGAAGTCGGCGAGCAGGGCGAACTGGAAACCCGAGCCCGCTGCCACACCGTTGACGGCGGCGACGACCGGCTTGTCCAGGCCGCGTACGGCGCGGAAGAGCCGGCCGAAGTCGTCGATCCATGCCTCGGCGGCCGCGTGGTCGTCAGGGTCGATCGCCGCAGTCTCGGCGAGGTCCTGACCGGCGCAGAACGCGCGCCCGGCGCCGGTGAGAACGACCGCGCGACAGCGCCCGTCGTCCCCCAGCGATTCGAGCGCCGCGACCAGTCGGCTCCGCATCCCGCCGGTCCAGGCGTTGAGCTTGTCGGGACGGTTGAGGATGACCTCGGCAACGTAGGCATCGGCGGCCGTGTCCGTCACCAGGTGGTGGGTGACGACGACGGTGCTGTTCTCGGTCATGACGGCATGCCTTTCTCGCGATGGGCAGGGGAAGAAGGCGGCGGGGCCGCCGGGGAGCCGGAGTTACGGGCGGATGTCCGCGAGCGGGCTTCCCGTGA
Source organism: Streptomyces sp. NPDC058239 (assembly GCF_042882185.1). NCBI lineage: Bacteria > Bacillati > Actinomycetota > Actinomycetes > Kitasatosporales > Streptomycetaceae > Streptomyces > Streptomyces sp. NPDC058239. Next base: position 23,844 of record NZ_JBHVWS010000088.1, on the reverse strand, counting down.
GCAGTCATGCAAACAGGGAGGGATGTGATCCGGCCAACACCAATCGGGACTGACGGTGATATCGGAGCGATATGGTCCGCTCATGGAGCTCCGTCACCTGCGCTACTTCGCCGTCCTTGCCGAGGAACTGCATTTCGGCCGGGCGGCGGAACGTCTGCACATGGCCCAGCCGCCGCTGTCGCAGCGCATCCGTGACCTGGAGCGCGAACTCGGGGTACGGCTGTTCGACCGCACGCGGCACCGCGTCCAGCTGACCGAGGCCGGGGCGCTGCTCCTGGAGCATGTGCGGCCGGTACTCGCAGGGGTGGACACCGCGCGCGAGGCGATGCGCAGGATTCGTCCCGGCGAGGCAGGTGTGCTGCGTGTCGGCGTACCGCCCGACACCGGCCCGACAGTGCTGCGAACCCTCACCGCCGGTTTCGCCGACCGGGTGCCCGACGTGCTGATCGACCTCCACGAACTCACCACCGACGAACAACTGGCCCGGCTGCGCGAGGGTGAGCTGGATGCCGGGGTGGTTCGGCACCCGTCGGACACGGTGGGCCTGGAATCGGGCCCTGTGGCGCGGCGCGAACTGGGCGTCGTGCTGCGGGCGGACCATGCCGCGGCGGCGGGCGGCGGCGCGGTCCGGCTGAGGGACCTGGACGGGGCACCACTGGTCATCTTCCCGCGCGCGATGGCGCCGCGCCTCTACGACCACATGCTCACCATCTGCCGGGACGAGGGTTTCCTGCCCGGATCGATCAGACACGCGCGCAATCCCAACTTCGTGCACGGGCTGGTGCTCGCGGGGCGCGGCATCCACCTCAACGAGGCCCCGGCGACACCGCTCATCGACGGGCTGGTGTGGCGGCCGCTGGAAGGGGACACGCTCGCGTGGCTGACCTCGGTGGTGTGGGTGCCGAGCCGGCACAACGCGGCGATCGCCTCGTTCGCCGAAGCGGTCTCGGAGAGCCTCGCCGAGGCCGGCCACCACATCGCGGACACGGCCTCGGGCGGATGACACATCGCGACGGCTGCCCAGCCGGCGGGGGCTGGGGCCGCCACCGGACACGTGGCGGTGGACCGGGCAGCGGGCGCCCCGGTCAGCAGGCGATCGCGTCCCCCGCCGGATCCCGTCGCTGTCGCTTCTCTCTCAGGGGGGAGCTGGCGTACGAGTGCGTCCGCTGCGGGGACAACGGCATCTCGGCCCCGACGGCTCCCGGTACCTGCACGAAGGGCTCACCGTGCCGGCCGACCACACTGCGGACCTGTCCACGCACTGGAGCGCGCGACGGCCTCCGGGCACACTCGCCTCGACCTCGACGACACCGTCATCCGCACCGACCGCGTGGCCGCCGCCGGCCCCAACAAGGCCGACCTGTGGCGGTCCGGCAAGCACCAGCATCACGGAGGGAACGTGCAGGTCATCGCCGCCCCGGACGGCTGTCCCATCCAGGTCTCGCCGGTGAGGTCGGGGCGCGAGCACGACACCACCGGCGCGCGGACACACGGAATCGACAGCGAAACGCTGCTGAAGCAGCTAGAGGCGCGGCGCCCCGGTCACCGACATCACCAGCGAGTACAGGGAAGTGGTGGCCGTGATGAACAGGCGGTTGTTCTTCGGGCCGCCGAAGGCGATGTTGGAGACGGGCTCGGGCACGCGCAGTCGGCCGATGAGGGTGCCGTCGGGGTCGTAGCAGTGGACGCCGTCGTTCAGGGCGGCGACCCACAGGCGGCCCTCGTCGTCGAAGCGGATGTTGTCGAAGTGGACGTCGCCCCGGCCCTCGGCGAAGACCTTCCCGTCGCAGAGCGTGCCGTCCTCGCGGATGTCGAACATGTGGACCCGGGCGGCCCGCGAGTCGGAGACGTACAGCCGCGTCTCGTCGGGGGACAGGATGACGCCGTTGGGTCCTGCGAAACCATCGGCGGCGAGGTGCACGTCCCCCGTCGCGGGGTCGATCCGGTACACATTGCACTCGCCGATCTCGGACTCGGCGCGATAGCCCTCGTAGTCGCTGGTGATGCCGAAGTCCGGGTCGGAGAACCAGATCGTGCCGTCGGAGCGTACGACGGAGTCGTTCGGGCTGTTGAGCCGCTTGCCGGCGTACTGGTCGGCGAGGACGGTCACGGTCCCGTCGGACTCGGTGCGGGTGACACGACGGTTGCCCTGCTCACAAGTGACCAGGCGACCCTGCCGGTCGAGGGTGTTGCCGTTGCTGTGGCCGGCCGGGGCACGGAAGACGCCGACCGTGCCGGTGGCCTCGTCCCAGCGCAGGATGCGGTCGTTCGGGATGTCGCTCCAGATCAGTTGGCGCCAGGCGGGTAGGTACAGCGGACCCTCGGCCCAGCGGCAACCGTCGTGCAGGACCTCCAGCCTTCTGTCGCCGTTCGCGCAGCGTCCGGTGCGGAAGCGGTCGTCCAGGATCTCGTACAGGCCGTCGGTGGACATGGCGTCCTCTCAGAGGAATTGACCAGGATATGATTCAACGTAACACGCATACAGCCGAACCAGGTATGGTCATCGCATGAAAACAGTGGATGCCATCGACCGTCAGCTGATCGCGCTGCTCCAGCATGACGCCACTCAGTCGTACGCCGCACTGGGCAAGGCGGTCGGCCTGTCAGCGGGTGCTGCGCACGAGCGCGTGCGCAAGCTGCGCGAACAGGGGGTCATCCGGGCCACGACGGTCGACGTCGACCCCGCGGCGCTCGACCGCGGGGTCCTCGCCTTCGTGCTGGTCGACTCGACGGCATGGATGGGCGACCGGGCCGAGGACTTCGCCGCCGTGCCTGAGATCCAGGAGGCGCACGTCATCGCCGGCAGCGCGGCCGTCCTCGTGAAGGTGCGCACCACGACCACCGAGGGGCTCCAGGACGTGTTGCGCCGCCTGTACGCAATCGACGGGGTCAGCGGGACGCAGGCAACGGTGGTTCTGGAGACCTTCTTCGAACGGCCGTTGGACGCCGGTTAGGCACAATACTGCTGCTTAGCGGCTTTTCCGGTCAGGGTGGTGGCCTGCTGGTGGGAGAGCAGTCCGGCGACAGCTTGGATGGTGTCGGTCATGTGCTCACGACGGCCGTGGTGGCGAACGAGAACTCGCCAGTTCTTGAGGTGGGCGATGCCGTGCTCGACGCGGATGCGGCGCGAGGAGTGGGCGGCTCGTCATCACCACGGGCGCGAGGAGGGGGCAGCGCCCCTCGCCCGCCACCGTCATGCGAATGTTGCGCGAGCACGACGACCAGGTCGTACGGTCTCGGCGTCGTGGACGACCCGTCAGACGCTCAAGATCATCCTGCGGCGGGTTTCTGGCGTATCCGGGTCATGCCCCTGATCAGGAATCATGCGGTGGATCGGTTCAGGAGCTGACCGAGCGCCAGATGTGTTCAGGCAGTGCACGGGCGGCTTCCTCCAGGTCAACATCCCCTACTGTGGGCCAGCGGCGGACGACGCCGACGACCGGCCCCAGGACGAGGCACTCGATCACGAGGGCGGACAGCGCGGCAAGGTCGCCGGATTCCCTGTGCGTGTGGATCCAGTGGGTGATCGGTGTCAGCCGGGCCTCCTGAGAGTCACGGATCTGTCCGGCATGTGCCATGCCTTCACGGTCCGCGGTGACGGAGTGCATGAGGCGGACCGCTTCCGGATGGGCCTGTACGAAGTCCAGGTAGGCCCGGACGACGGCCTGTATACCGGAGCGGGCGTCGGCCTCCACGCTGGACTCCGCACCAACTGCGAGCACGCCCGTGATCCATGACGCGGAGTCAACGCACCGGCGGGCGCGGCACGGGGTGTGAGCGCGAGGGGCTGTACGCCTGCGCCGGACAGACACCCCGGACCGCAGCCGCACGGCTCCGCTGACGTGGCAGTGGAGCATCGACCAGATGGGAGGGTGTCATGACCGAGCCGGGTCCCGTCGAAGGGCGGTCGCCTCCCGAGGGCCGGCCGCCGCCAGGTGCGCCGTTCGTACCGCCACCGCCGAGTCCGACGCCTGCCGCGGCTCGGCACCCCCGAACGGATGCCGCCCGGGGGTCCCGAGACGAAACGCTCTATCAGGGTGTTTCACCGACGGCAGGGGCTGCCGGCAGGGCCTGCTCCACCCAGATGGTCTTGCCGGTGGGCGTGTAGCGCGTGCCCCACTGCTGCGCCATCTGGGCGACGATGTACAGGCCACGGCCGCTCTCGTCGTCAGCGGCGGCATGGCGCAGATGGGGTGAGGTGTGCCCGGTGTCGGCGACCTCGCAGATCAGGGTTTCGTCGCGAATGAGCCGGACGTGGATCGGCCCGGCGGCGTAGCGGATGGCGTTGGTGACCAACTCACTGACGATGAGTTCGGTGGTGAACGACAGTTCGTCCAATCCCCATTCTCCGAGTTGCCCCGTGGCCATGGCGCGGGCATTGCCGACCATCGCCGGCTCCGCGCTGAGTTCCCACACAGCCACCCGGTGATCGTCGAGCATCCGTGTGCGCACGAGGAGCAGGACCGCGTCGTCGTTCGCCGGCCCCGGCACCAGGGTCGCGACTGCGCGGTCGCAGAGTTCTTCCAAGGGACGCCGGGACTGGGCGAGGATATCGGCGAGCAGGCCGAGTCCGACGTCGTGGTCGTCGGCGGCCGTCTGGACGAGGCCGTCGGTGAAGAGGGCGACGAGGCTGCCCCGCGGCAGCTGGAATTCCCTGGTCTCGTAGGGCAGACCACCCAGTCCCAGCGGCGGGCCCGGCGGGAGCTCCGGGTAGGTGGCGACGCCACTGTCCGGCAGGACGACTGCAGCCAGCGCGTGGCCGGCACGCACCATGCTGCACTGTCCCGACACCGGGTCGTACACCGCGTACAGGCACGTCACCCCCAGGGCTTCGTCATCCCCGGGGCGCGCGCCGCCTGCCCCCTGAGTGGCCGCCCGCTCCTTGGCGGTCTGGCCGACCAGGTCGCCGAGGCGCGAGAGGAGCTCGTCCGGGGCGAGGTCCAGACGGGCGAGGACGCGTACGCCGGTACGCAGGCGCCCCATGGTCGCGGCAGCGAGCAGTCCGTGGCCGAGCACCTCCCCGACCACCAGGCCGACACGCGTGCCGGACAGCGGGATGGCGTCGAACCAGTCACCGCCCACCCCGGACCGGCTGTCGGCGGGCACATAGCGGCTCGCGATCTCGACAGCGGTCCGCTGCGACAGCCGGTGAGGCAGCAGGCTGCGCTGAAGCCTGAGGGCCGCGGTGTGCTCGCGCGTGACGACCAGCATCAGCACGACGCCGAGCAGCAGGGATCCGAGGCCCACGACGGTCACCCCGCCCGTCTGTCCGATGAACGGCAGATCGATGGAGGTCTCACCGTAGTCGGGGTCGGCGTAGACGCCGAAGGCGGCGTAGCAGAAGAGGAAGAGCATCGTCAGCCCGCCCAGACCCGGCAGCAGGCCCTTGAACAGGAAGTCCCTGCGGCTGCGGGTGAGCACCTTGCGGAAGTACCAGACACAGGCGAAGCCGGTGAGGCCGTAGTAGAACGCGATCGCGAGGCCGACCGACCCGATGGAGTCGGCCAGGACGTTGCGGCTGATTGCCGTCAGGAGGACGAAGAAGCCGACGGAGGCCAGGCCCAAGCTGACGGTCGACCAGGTCGGTGTGAGGTATCTGCGGTGCACGCGCGCGAATCGGGAGGGGATGGCCTTGTGCGCGGCCATGGAGAAGACGGTCCGGGCCATCGGGAGGATGGTGGTCTGGGTCGAGGCCGCCGCAGAGGTCAGCACCATGAGGATCAGCAACTTGGAGAAGGCGGGCCCGAAGCCCTGGCTGCCGAAGACGGCGTTGCCCAGGCCCGAGAGCACATCACCCTCGTTCGCCTTGTTGCCCAGCCCGATTCCGGCGGAGCCGACTCCGGCGAAGGCCTGCGCCGAGGTGGCTACCAGGGCGTAGAGGACCAGCAGGAGCACAACGGAGATGACGGCGGCGCGCCCGGGGATGCGTGTGCTGTCCGCGGTCTCCTCGTTGACCGTGACGGCGGTGTCCCAGCCCCAGTAGATGAAGACGGCCGCGAGGATGCCGGAGGTCAGCGCTTCGGCCGATGGCACGTGGAAGGGGTTGAACCAGGAGGCGGAGACATGCATCGCCGTCTCGGGGGCGCTGGTGTAGACCTTGACCAGGGCGGTGACGGCGAACAGCACCAGTACGGCCACCTCGATGAACAGGAGCCAGCACTGAACGGCAGCCGAGATCTTGATGCCGACGTAGCAGATCGCGGTCATCACGGTGATCCAGACGACGCCCGCGATGGTGGTCCACACCCTGCTTTCCGTGAGTGAGTCGTAGCCCAGGAGCCGGAAACTGTAGATGCCGGCGATCTCGGCGAGGTTCGCCATGACGATGATGTCGGCGACGATGATGCCCCAGCCGCCCATCCAGCCCGTGCGCGGTCCGAAGGCACGGGTCGCCCAGGTGAAGGTGGTCCCGCAGTCGGCGTTGCTCGCGTTGAGTTCCTTGTAGGCGTACGCGATCAGCAGCATCGGGACGAAGGCCAGCATCGTGATGACCGGGGCCTGCAGACCGACGGCCGCCACGATGAGGCCGAACGTGGCCGCGAGGCTGTATGCCGGGGCGGTGGACGCCAGGCCGATGGCAACGGAGGACCACAGTCCCAGGGCACCGGATTTGAGCCCTTTCCTACCCGCGCCTGAGCCGAGCGCGAGCCGCGCGTCGGACGCAACACGGCTACGGGAGAGCTTCACACCGGATGCCAACCTCCTCATTTGCCTTCCGGTCACCATTTTCGCCGCAGGCGAGGAGGGCTGCCACGGGAGACCGGCTGGATGATCTACGCCGCTGTCAGCAGGACCCGTGGTACCGGGCTGCCGAGCGTCCAGTCCGGCGGGGCCGCGGCGCTGTCTCGGCGAGCACGGCACCGTACGGAAAGGCGGCCCGGTGGCAGCCGGCGAAGCGCCCGGACCGCCGGCGAGGCCCACATTCCTGGCATCGCCTGCAACGACCTCGATGTCATCGAGTTCCTGCGCCGTGCCGGGTTCGAAGACACTCAGCAGCTGCTCGACGGCCCTGACCGGGTCCGGTGGCGCGGCAGCCGACCCCACCCTCTGGTAGCGGCGTGGCCGGCGAAACGGAGGTACACAGTTCCTCTCTCCGCTCCACCGGCCACGTTCGGCTCACGTCCACAGCTCCCGGTCGCCCTGCCAGGTGACAGACGTCAGCGCGGCCGGGTCACCATGTGCCAGGCCCTTGTGGGTGACGGTCCGGGCGGGGCCGAGCTCATGCGCGACTCTGCCGCGCCAGATCCATTCCCTGGCGGAAGGTTCCTGTGGTGTTCCACTCGGCGATCACAGGTCGTCCGTGTTCGGTGGAGAGCCGGCTGACCGTCCCCGTCGCCAGCTGGAACAGCCGCCCGTCCGCGGCGGGCAGCCCGAGGCGACGCGCTGTGAGTACGCGGAGGAAGTGGGCGTGGGCCACGAGCACCACGTCACCGCTGTCGAGTGCCGTCCCGATGCGGTTCAGCACGCGGTCGGCGCGCTGTGCCACCTCGATCGGCGACTCGCCCGGATGACCGGGCGCGCCGGGCGGCACCCCGTCGTTCCACAGGTACCAGTCGGGCCGGGTGCGATGTATCTCGAGGGTCGTCACGCCTTCGTACGCGCCGTAGTCCCACTCATGCAGATCGGGCTCGGGTACGACGTCGTACAGGCCCGCGAGTTCCGCTGTCCGCACGGCGCGGCCCAGCGGGCTGGTGAGCGCGAGGGCGAAGGTCCGCCCGGCGAGCAGCGGGGCGAGGGACTTGGCCTGCTCCTCGCCGCGCTGGGTGAGGGGCAGGTCGGTCCAGCTTGTGTGCCGGCCCGACACGCTCCACTCCGTTTCGCCGTGGCGGACCAGCAGGAGGTCGCCCATGGCGGTTACTTCGCCGACTCGACGGCGTGGCCGCCGAACTGGTTGCGCAGCGCGGCGATCATCTTCATCTGCGGGGAGTCGTCCTGACGGGAGGCGAAGCGCGCGAACAGCGACGCGGTGATCGCGGGCAGCGGCACCGCGTTGTCGATCGCCGCCTCGACCGTCCAGCGGCCCTCGCCGGAGTCCTGCGCATAGCCGCGCAGCTTCTCCAGGTGCTCGTCGTCGTCCAGCGCGTTGACCGCCAGGTCGAGCAGCCAGGAACGGATGACCGTGCCCTCCTGCCAGGAGCGGAAGACCTCGCGCACATCGGTGACGGAGTCGACCTTCTCCAGCAGCTCCCAGCCCTCGGCATAGGCCTGCATCATGGCGTACTCGATGCCGTTGTGGACCATCTTGGAGAAGTGGCCGGCGCCGACCCTGCCCGCGTGGACGAAGCCTGCGTCGCCCTCGGGCTTGAGTGCGTCGAAGATGGGCTGGACCTTCGCTATGTGCTCGGCGTCGCCGCCCACCATCAGCGCGTAGCCGTTCTGGAGACCCCAGACACCACCCGAGACGCCCGCGTCGACGAAGCCGATGCCCTTGGCCGCCAGCTCCTCCGCATGCTTCTCGTCGTCCGTCCAGCGGGAGTTGCCGCCGTCGACGACGGTGTCGCCGGCTTCCAGCAGGTCTCCGAGCTCGTCGATGACGGACTGGGTCGGGCCGCCCGCGGGCACCATCACCCACACCACACGCGGGCCTTCGACCTTCTCGACCAGTTCGGCCAGGCTGCTCACGTCGGCGAGGTCCGGGTTGCGGTCGTAGCCGATGACGGTGTGGCCCGCGCGGCGGATCCGCTCGCGCATGTTGCCGCCCATCTTGCCGAGGCCGATGAGGCCCAATTGCATAGTTGTCATGCTATTTCACTTCTTTCGGAGAGTGCGGTACGCGGCCACGAGGGCGGCGGTGGAGGGATCGAGGCCGGGGACGTCCGCTCCTTCGGTGAGTGCGGGTTCCACGCGCCTGGCGAGGACCTTGCCCAGCTCGACGCCCCACTGGTCGAAGGAGTCGATGTTCCAGATCGCGCCCTGCACGAACACCTTGTGCTCGTACAGCGCGATCAGCTGGCCGAGGACCGAGGGGGTCAACTCGCTCGCCAGGATGGTCGTGGTGGGGTGGTTGCCGCGGAACGTGCGGTGCGGCACCTGCTCCTCGGGGACGCCCTCGGCGCGCACCTCGTCGCTCGTCCTGCCGAAGGCGAGCGCCTGACCCTGTGCGAACAGGTTGGCCATCAACAGATCGTGCTGGGACTTGAGTTCGGGGCTCAGCTCGCCCACCGGGTTGACGAAGCCGATCAGGTCGGCCGGGATGACCTTCGTGCCCTGGTGGAGCAACTGGTAGTACGCGTGCTGCCCGTTGGTGCCGGGCGTGCCCCACACCACCGGACCGGTCTGCCACTCCACCGGATTGCCTTCGCGGTCCACCGACTTGCCATTGGACTCCATGTCCAGCTGCTGCAAGTACGCGGTGAACTTCGACAGGTAGTGCGAGTACGGCAGCACCGCGTGCGACTGGGCGCCGAGGAACGAGCCGTACCAGACGCCCAACAGGCCGAGCAGCAAAGGCGCGTTGGAAGCGGCGGGGGCGGTTCGGAAGTGCTCGTCGACGAGGTGGAAGCCGTCGAGCATCTCGCGGAACCGGTCCGGGCCGATGGCGATCATCAGCGACAGGCCGATGGCGGAGTCGTACGAGTAGCGCCCGCCGACCCAGTCCCAGAACTCGAACATATTGGCCGTGTCGATGCCGAAGTCCGCCACCTTCTCGGCATTCGTCGACAGCGCCACGAAGTGCTTCGCGACCGCCTTCTCTCCCCCACCCTCGACTTCGATCGAGCGGGAGGTGCCCCCGTCGTCGAGCCCGGCAAGGAGCCAGGACCGCGCCGACGTGGCGTTGGTGATCGTCTCGATGGTCGTGAAGGTCTTGGACGCGACGATGAACAGCGTCTCCGCCGGGTCCAGATCCCGTACGGCCTCGTGCAGATCGGCGCCGTCCACGTTCGAGACGAACCGCACGGTCAGCGAGCGGTCGGTGAAGGCCCGCAACGCCTCGTACGCCATCGCGGGGCCGAGGTCCGACCCGCCGATGCCGATGTTGACGACATTGCGGATCCGCTTTCCGGTGTGCCCGGTCCACTCGCCCGAGCGGACGCGCTCGGAGAAGTCGGCCATCTTGTCGAGCACGGCATGCACGGCCGGGACGACGTTCTCGCCGTCGACCTCGATGACGGCGTCGCGCGGGGCGCGCAGCGCGGTGTGCAGTACGGCACGCTGCTCGGTGACGTTGATCCTTTCACCGCGGAACATGGCGTCCCGCAGCCCGAACACGTCGGTCACCCTGGCGAGCTCCTGGAGCAGGGCGAGGGTCTCGTCCGTGATCAGGTGCTTGGAGTAGTCGATGCGCAGGTCGCCGGCCCGCACGGTGTAACGCTCTGCGCGACCGGGGTCGGCGGCGAACAGGTCACGCAGCTGCGGGTGGCGCAGCTCCCCCGCGCGGTGGTCCTCGAGGGCCGTCCACTCCGGGCGGTGCGTGAGCTTGGGTGAGTCAGACATGACGGGGGTTCTCCTTGGTGCCGACCCCGCGCAGGGCGACGGCGTACATCTCGTCCGCGTCGAGGCGGCGCAGCTCCTCGGCGATCAACTCGGAGGTGCTGCGCACCTTCAGGGCCAGGGTGCGCGAGGGCTGGCCCGGCAGGGACAGGGTGGCCAGTGGACCGTCGGGGCGGTCGATCACGATCTCGCCGCTCTCGGTGCCGAGCCGTACGGCCGTCACGACCGGCCCGGCGGTGACGATGCGCTCGACCGGGACTTCGAGTCGGACCTCCAGCCAGCGGGCCAGCAGCTCGGCGCTCGGGTTCTCGGCCTCGCTCTCCACTGCGGCCGACACGACCTTCTTGCGGGCCTGGTCCAGCGCCGCAGCCAGCATGGAGCGCCACGGCGTCAGCCGGGTCCACGCCAGGTCGGTGTCGCCGGGCGCGTACGAGGAGGCGCGGGCCTCCAGGGCTACGAGTGGGGTCTCGACGGCGTACAGGTCGGTGATCCGCCGCTGTGCCAGGGCACCCAACGAGTCCTTGGCCGGGACGTCGGGCGCGTCCACCGGCCACCAGACGACGACCGGCGCGTCCGGCAGCAGCAGCGGCAGGACCACCGAGTCGGCGTGGTCGGAGACCTCACCGTACGTCCGCAGGACGACCGTCTCGCCGGTGCCCGCGTCCGAGCCGACCCGCACCTCCGCGTCCAGGCGGGAGTTCGTGCGGTCGCGCGGGGTGCGTGCGACGCGTTTGATGACGACCAGGGTGCGCGAGGGGTGCTCGCGCGAGGCCTCCTCGGCCGCCTTGACCGAGTCGTACGCGTTCTCCTCGTCGGTCACGATGACCATCGTGAGGACCATGCCCACGGCAGGAGTGCCGATGGCACGGCGCCCCTGCACGAGCGCCTTGTTGATCTTGCTTGCCGTGGTGTCGGTCAGATCGATCTTCATGGCCTGCGCCAGCTCCGTCCGTCTCGTGCGAGCATCTCGTGTGCTTCTTCGGGACCCCAGCTGCCCGAGGCGTACGGCGCGGGCTTGCCGTGCGCGTCCCAGTACCCCTCGATCGGGTCGAGGATCTTCCAGGACTCTTCCACCTCCTGGTGACGGGGGAAGAGATTGGCGTCGCCGAGCAGGACGTCCAGGATGAGGCGTTCGTACGCCTCCGGGCTGGACTCGGTGAATGATTCGCCGTACGCGAAGTCCATCGTGACGTCCCGGATCTCCATCGACGTACCCGGCACCTTCGATCCGAAGCGCACCGTCATGCCCTCGTCGGGCTGGACACGGATGACGATCGCGTTCGCACCGAGCTCCTCGGTGGCGGTCGAGTCGAAGGGCGAGTGGGGCGCGCGCTGGAAGACGACCGCGATCTCGGTGACACGGCGGCCGAGGCGCTTTCCGGTGCGCAGATAGAAGGGGATGCCCGCCCAGCGGCGGTTGTCGACCTCCAGCTTGATGGCAGCGTAGGTGTCGGTTGTCGACCTGGGGTCGATGCCGTCCTCCTGCAGATAGCCGCGCACCTTTTCACCCCCCTGCCAGCTCGCCGCGTACTGCCCGCGCACGGTGTGCTCGCCCAGGTTCTCCGGCAGCTTCACGGCCTTGAGGACCTTCAGCTTCTCGGTGAGCAGCGACTCGGCGTCGAAGGCGGCGGGCTCCTCCATGGCGGTGAGCGCCATGAGCTGGAGGAGGTGGTTCTGGATGACGTCACGGGCCGAGCCGATGCCGTCGTAGTAACCGGCGCGGCCGCCGATGCCGATGTCCTCGGCCATCGTGATCTGCACGTGGTCGACGTAACTGCGGTTCCAGACGGGCTCGTACATCTGGTTGGCGAAGCGAAGCGCCAGGATGTTCTGGACCGTCTCCTTGCCGAGGTAGTGGTCGATACGGAACACCTGGTCCGGGTCGAACACCTCGTGCACGATCGCGTTCAGTCGGCGCGCGCTGGCCAGGTCGTGGCCGAACGGCTTCTCGATGACCGCACGCCGCCAGGAGCCCTCCGGCGCGTCCGCGAGACCGTGCTTCTTGAGCTGCTGAACGACCTTCGGGAAGAACTTCGGCGGTACGGAGAGGTAGAAGGCGTAGTTGCCGCTGGTGCCCCGAGACGCGTCCAACTCATCGACTTCGGAACGAAGTTGCTTGAACGCCGTGTCGTCGTCGAAGTCGCCCGGGATGAACCGCATGCCCTCGGCCAACTGCTGCCAGACCTCCTCGCGGAACTCCGTGCGGGCGTGCTCGCGCACCGAGTCGTGCACCACCTGCGCGAAGTCCTGGTCCTCCCGCTCGCGCCGGGCGAATCCGAGGAGCGAGAAGCCCGGCGGGAGCAGGCCCCGGTTGGCGAGGTCGTAGACGGCGGGCATCAGCTTCTTGCGGGAGAGGTCGCCGGTGACGCCGAAGATGACAAGGCCGGAGGGGCCCGCGATGCGAGGGAGGCGGCGGTCGCGGGGGTCACGGAGCGGGTTGCTCCAGTCGAGGACCGGGGCGGTGGCGCTCCCGTCGGCCGTGACGTCGCCGGATTCCGCCGTCGCGTCTCCCGATTCCCGGGCCGCGTCTCCTGATCCGGCGGTCACACCGCCCGGTTCCACGGCCGCGTCACCAGATCCGCCCGCCGCGGCGGGCACATCCTGCGCGGCACCGCCGGGAAGCGTCTCGCGCTCACTCATTCCCCCTCAACTCCCGTACTGCTCAGCGAGGTCGCGACCACACCCAGCAGGTCCTCCCAGGCCGCCTCGAACTTCGACACGCCCTCGTCCTCCAACTGCTTCACGACCTCGTCGTACGAGATCCCGAGCCGCTCGACGGCCGCAAGATCGGCGCGGGCCTGGGCGTAGCCGCCGGTCACCGAGTCGCCGTGGATGTCGCCGTGGTCGGCGGTGGCGTCGAGGGTCGCCTCCGGCATGGTGTTGACCGTGCCGGGTGCGACCAGTTCGTCGACGTACAGGGTGTCCTTGTACGCGGGGTCCTTGACGCCCGTCGACGCCCACAGAGGGCGCTGCTTGTTGGCGCTCGCGGTGGCGAGGGCGGTCCAGCGGTCGGCGGAGAAGACGTCCTCGTACGCCTCGTACGCGAGACGGGCGTTCGCGAGCGCGGCCTTGCCCTTGAGTGCGAGCGCCTCGTCCGTGCCGACCTTCGCGAGGCGCTTGTCGATCTCGCTGTCGACGCGTGAGACGAAGAACGAGGCGACCGAGTGGATGGTGGACAGGTCGATGCCCGCCGCCTGCGCCTTCTCCAGGCCCGCCAGGTACGCGTCCATGACCTCGCGGTAGCGCTCCAGCGAGAAGATCAGCGTGACGTTGACGCTGATGCCGAGGCCGATGACCTCGGTGATCGCCGGGAGGCCGGCCTTCGTCGCCGGGATCTTGATCATCACGTTCGGGCGGTCGACCAGCCATCCGAGCTGCTTGGCCTCGGCGACGGTCGCCGCGGTGTCGTGCGCGAGGCGCGGGTCGACCTCGATGGAGACCCGGCCGTCGCGGCCGCGGGTAGCGTCGTACACGGGCCGCAGGATGTCGGCGGCGGCGCGGACGTCGGCGGTGGTCATCATGCGGACGGCCTCGTCGACCGTGACGCCACGTACGGCAAGGTCGGCGAGCTGCTCCTCGTAACCCTCTCCGGAGCCGATGGAGGCCTGGAAGATCGAGGGGTTGGTGGTGACGCCCACCACGTACTTCCGCTCGATGAGTTCGGCGAGGTTGCCGGATGTGATCCGCTTGCGGGACAGATCGTCCAGCCAGATGGAAACGCCTTCCTCGGAGAGGGCGTTGAGGGGTTCGGCGGTGTTGCTCACGGTGATCATCTTCTTTCTGGCGGTCTGATCAACCACGCGCTGCGGCAAGAGATTCCCGCGCGGCGGAGGCGACGTTCTCGGCGGTGAAGCCGTACTCGGCGAACAGGATCCTGGCGTCGGCGGAGGCACCGAAATGCTCGAGGGAGACAATGCGTCCGGCGTCTTTGACGTACCGGTACCAGGTCAGGCCGATCCCCGCCTCGACGGCCACGCGGGCCTTCACGGACGCCGGAAGCACGCTCGCGCGGTACTCGGCGGACTGCTCCTCGAACCACTCGACGGACGGCATCGACACGACACGCGTACCGACCCCCTCGGCCTCGAGCAGTTCACGCGCCGCGACGGCGAGCTGCACCTCGGAACCGGTGGCGATGAGGATGACGTCAGGGGTCTCTGCGGAGGAGTCGCGCAGGACGTAACCACCCTTCGCCGCCTCGGGGTTCGCCTCGTACGTCGGCACACCCTGGCGCGTGAGCGCGAGGCCGTGCGGAGCCGGGTTCGTGGCGTGCCGCTTGAGGATTTCGGCCCAGGCGATCGCGGTCTCGTTGGCGTCCGCCGGGCGGACGATGTTCAGGCCGGGGATGGCGCGCAGCGAGGCCAGGTGCTCGACCGGCTGGTGGGTCGGGCCGTCCTCGCCGAGGCCGATGGAGTCGTGGGTCCAGATGTACGTGACCGGGAGCTGCATCAGCGCGGACAGGCGAACGGCGTTGCGCATGTAGTCGGAGAAGACCAGGAAGGTGCCGCCGTGGATTCGGGTGTTGCCGTGCAGCGCGATGCCGTTCATCTCGGCGGCCATCGAGTGCTCGCGGATACCGAAGTGGACCGTGCGGCCGTACGGGTCGGCCTCCGGCAACGGGTTGCCCTTGGGCAGGAAGGAGCTGGTCTTGTCGATCGTGGTGTTGTTCGAGCCGGCGAGGTCGGCGGAGCCGCCCCACAGCTCGGGGATCACACCGCCGAGCGCCTGCAGCACCTTGCCGGACGCGGCACGGGTCGCGACGGATGTGCCCGCCTCGAACTGCGGCAGAGCCGCTTCCCAGCCCTCGGGCAGCTGACCGGCGACGACACGGTCGAACAGCTCGGCGTGCTCGGGGTCGGCGGTGCGCCACTCGGCGATCCGCTTGTCCCAGGCAGCGTGCGCCTCGGCGCCGCGGTCGAGGGCCTCGCGGGCGTGGGCCAGTACCTCGGGCTCCACCTGGAAGGTCTGCTCCGGGTCGAAGCCCAGGACCCGCTTGGTGGCCGCGATCTCCTCGGCGCCGAGTGCCGAACCGTGCGAAGCCTCGGTGTTCTGCGCGTTCGGGGCGGGCCAGGCGATGATCGTGCGCATCGCGATGATCGAGGGGCGCACGGTCTCGGCGCGGGCGGCGGTCAGCGCGCTGTACAGCGCTCGGACGTCGATGTCGCCGTCGGCCGAGGGCTCGATCCGCTGGACGTGCCAGCCGTACGCCTCGTACCGCTTCAGGACGTCCTCGGAGAAGGCGGTGGCCGTGTCGCCCTCGATCGAGATGTGGTTGTCGTCGTAGACGAAGACGAGGTTGCCGAGCTTCTGGTGACCCGCGAGGGACGAGGCCTCGGCGGAGATGCCCTCCTCCAGGTCGCCGTCCGAGACGATCGCCCAGATGGTGTGGTCGAAGGGGGACTCGCCCTCCGGCGCCTCGGGGTCGAACAGGCCGCGCTCGTAGCGGGCGGCCATCGCCATGCCCACAGAGTTCGCGACCCCCTGGCCGAGCGGACCGGTGGTCGTCTCGACGCCCGCGGTGTGCCCGTACTCAGGGTGACCGGGCGTCTTCGAGCCGTGCGTACGGAACGCTTTCAGATCGTCCAGCTCCAGCTCGTACCCGGAGAGGAAGAGCTGGGTGTACAGGGTCAGCGAGGTGTGGCCCGGGGAGAGGACGAAGCGGTCGCGGCCGGTCCACTCCGGGTCGGCGGGGTCGTGCCGCATCACCTTCTGAAAGAGGGTGTACGCGGCCGGCGCCAGGCTCATCGCGGTGCCCGGGTGGCCGTTTCCGACCTGCTGTACGGCATCGGCCGCCAAAAGGCGGGCGGTGTCGACGGCACGCCGGTCGAGTTCGGTCCACTCGAATCCGTCAGGGAAGCTGTCGGGCATCTGCGTGCTCATCTTCAAGAAGTCCTCGATGGGAGCCGGAAAACTGCTCTGATGCGTTCAAACCTAAAAGTATGACTTTTGCTGGGGAAGGTGCCCCTGTGTCAGCCTTCGGTGAAAGTGGGACAGCGAGTGCCGCACCGAGCCGACGCGAGAGGGACATGACAGACAGAACGGACCAAGAGGGTGGAGGGATCAAGACCTTTCCGTTCCCCACGAGCCTCAGCGTCTCCGGCGTGGGTATGCAGGTCGGCCCCATGGAGCCCGGCCGGACCTGGCATGCGGACGCGCCTTTGGAGCGCGTGCACCGCGTCGACTTCCACGTGGTGATGCTGTTCCACGGCGGCCCCGTCAGACACATGATCGACTTCGCCGAGTACGAGGTCTCCGCCGGCGATCTCCTGTGGATCCGCCCAGGCCAGGTGCACCGCTTCTCCCCCACGGCCGGGTACCGCGGGACCGTCCTGACCATGCAGCCCGGCTTCCTGCCCCGAGCGACCGTCGAAGCGACCGGCCTCTACCGCTATGACCAGCCCCCACTGCTACGCCCCGACCCGGATCAGCTGGCCGCCCTCGAGTACTCCCTCGCCCAGCTGGAGCGCGAGTACGTCGACACGACCACACTGCCGCTGAGCCTCCACACCGCGGTGCTCCGGCACTCTCTGACCGCGTTCCTGCTCCGCCTGGCCCACCTCGCGGCGAGCTCCGCCGAGACGGCACGCGACCAGACCGACACCACCTTCACCCGCTTCCGGGACGCGGTCGAGAAGGGCTTCGCCACCAACCACAGCGTCAGTGCGTACGCGGACGCACTCGGATACTCCCGCCGCACGCTCGTCCGCGCGGTGCGCGCGGCCACTGGCAGGACCCCCAAGGGCTTCATCGACAAACGCGTCGTCCTCGAGGCCAGACGCCTACTGGCCCACACGGACATGCCGATCGGCCGCATCGGCGCTTCCGTGGGCTTTCCCGACGCAGCCAACTTCTCGAAGTTCTTCCATCAGCACACGGGGACGACGCCAGTGGCGTTCCGGGCGGAACTGCGCTGTGCAGGCGTCACGCCGTCGCGGAAGGCCATGTCGTCGGCGGCCGACTCACGTGCCTGATGACCCTGTACGCCGGCAGGGGTGACGATTGAGGCCATGGCGTCGTCGACAGCGTTCACGAAGTCGTTCGGCATGCAGCACCCAATCGCGTCGGCGCCGACGGGCGGGTCCGCCGGTGGCGCGACGGCGGCCGTCTCTCGCGGCGGCGGGCTCGGGTTGCCGGGCGCCGGAAACGGGGATCGGGGCCGGCTGGCCCGCGAGCTGCCGATCGGGCTCGGCCTGCGCGGCGATGCGGGCAGCCCAGGCCGCCGCCGGGCGACGCGTTAGGCTCATTTTGTAGGCACGCGTTGCGTCCGCGGAGGCGGCCATGAGCCAGAACGTCGAGTGCCCGATGCCGTCGCAGGCCAAGGGCGAGAGGCTGGAAGCGGACCTGGACCCGGCCGAGGCAAACCACCCCGCCACGTGGCGCACCCAGCCGTCCCAGGCGGAGGGTGAGCGCCTGGCGGGCATCCCGAGAGCTGGCAGAGGCGGCGGCCGTGCGTCTGCGCCGCGGGCGAACCCCTGAAGTCAGCCGCCAAGGGGGCACTGCACTGCGCGACAGCGATCGGCACCACGCCCCCACGTGCTGTGCGCCGGGGGCCGGCCCGGACTGGCGGCCACAACCGGCAAGGCCGCCGTTCGCCAGGACGGTTCCGAGGCACTCGGGACGAGCCCCCGCCCGATCGTCCACCTCGCGCGTCCGTACTCGAAGGAGGTGCGCCCGGTATGGATTCAGAACGTGCCGGCCGTTTGGTGTCGGCGCTTCGTGCCCGTGGAGTGATGGCCCATCTCGTAGAGGCGGGCGTCTACGAGTTCGGGATTCGGGTCGTCCTCGACGAGGGAATCGAGGCGCTGTGGGACATCGACGGGGCCTCGGGGCTCGACGCGGAGATCGTCAGCGACGGAGTGCTCATCGGCTTCGTACCTCATGTGCCCGGCTCGGAGAGCTTCACCGAAGAGCAGCTCGTGGCGAGCATCGCGACGACGCAGTACTCGGCGGAAGGGCTCCGCCCGCCCAGCGACACGCCTGCCCCGACCGCGCCCCCGACCGATGAGGCTGCGCTGTCGCCCGGTCCTGCGGTCACCCCACCGGTCGCCCGCTACCAGCGCCGGGCACACTGGATCCGGCGAGGCAACAAGGACGGTCCCCGGCGCTGACCAGGCACCCGGCGCGTCGCCCGACGCGCCCCGCCTGCTGCGCGACGGGCCGCCTCTCGTCACACCGGAGCTCGCTTGCTCCGGCACGACCCAAGGTGGCGACGATGGCCGGTGACGGCGCTGTGGGACGGATTCGGCGGGCGACTGTGGTCCAGAGACGTATACGCGTCCGCGTCACGCTGACGCCATGGGCACCGCCTGTCGGTGAATGTTTGCCACAGGCTCCGGAGCAACGGGCGGTGGTGCGGTGATCTCGAAGGTGCGGTCGTCGCGTACAAGGGCCCACAAGACGTTCGAGCGGTGGCGGGCGAACCCGCTGCCCGTTGTCGGTCAGCAGCGCGATCATCAGCGCGGCCCCGCCGGCGTTGAGATCGATCGTCCAGGTCACCGGCTCGCCCTCGCTCAGTGCGAGGGCGTCACCATCGGATTGGGCAGTGCGGCCTCGTCGTTGGCCACCCGCTGCCAAAGCTTCGCCGGCATGTCCTTGCCGAGCGATCCTGTCGCCTGCATCCCAATGAGTGGTCGAGTCGTCGCGGGATGCCGGGCGGCCAATCGATCGAAGCCGGAACTTGGCTGTGAGCGCTGCCCCGACATGGGGTTGGACCGCTCAGCCCCGGCGGCCGTGTGCCCGGCCGCCCCGGGGCTCGTCGTTGCTCTCGCGTCAACTCTGGTCCCCTATCCTCGCTGTCCTGCTGACCCATTGGGACAGGGTGAGCTGGCGTTCGGGCTGGTCATCCCTGGACGTCGCCTGGTGTCGGCCGGTGCTGTCGGCCAGGGCGTCGCGGAGAAGGGACAGGTGTACGGGCAGGGCTGCGCGGTAGTCGTCCCCATCCCGGCACGTGGGGCAGGTTGCCGGTCGTTCACTGATCGTGCGGTGCTTCTCGGATGCCGTGAGCATGGGAGGGTGTCCTTCCTTGTGCTGGGGTGCCGGTCGCGCGGTCGTCGCGGCCGCGTAGGGGGTGGTGAGCTGGGTCCGGTCGGTCGGTAGCAGGGCTGCCGGACCGGGCGGACGAGATGGATGCCCACCGGGGCTGCGATGGTTCCGGCGGAACTGCGGATGATGGCGCCGAGGGCGACGCCGAGCAGGCCGACGGTGGTGAGGTAGCGGGCGGTACCGAAGATCACACGGGCCGTGCCGGGGGTGGAGAGTGTGTGGTCAGGTGATGCGGGGGCAGGACCGCCTGGCCGCCGAGGAGAGCGGCGACGCAGGCCGCGGTCGTCGATACGAGCACGACGTCCGTGAAGGCCGCGACCACAAGCAGCCGCCGGGGAACCGCGATGAGAGTGGCGCGAATGGTTCCCGTGAAGTACTTGACCCTGGCCGCCGTGGCGGCGAGCAGTGTGATCGGCGCGTGGTGTGCGGCTTGATCGATTCGACGTTGTGTCGCTTGGTCGGGCAGTGGGCTTCGATCATGGCGAAACCTCCGTTCGCCTTCTCACCTTCGCCCAGGAAGGGCCCCTCGCGCGTCGTCCCCCCGCAGCGATTCCCGGCTACCACGGCTGCGGTATCTGCCACGCCTGCCTACGACCGGGACGACATGCACATACCGCGCCGACGATTACTCGGGCTCCTCTGAACGCCCAGATTCCGTTGCTGGGCTGACCAGGCCGCACTGATAGGCGATGACGACGAGCTGGGCCCGGTCACGAGCCGCCAGCTTGGTCATGGCCCGGTTGACGTGGGTCTTGGCAGTCAGTGGGCTGACGAACAAATGTTCTGCAATCTCGTCGTTCGAGAGCCCCAGTGCCGCCAGCCCCACGACATCGCGTTCCCGCCGTGTCAGGCACTCCAGCCGCTCGTGCACGCCCGCCGGGCACGGGTCCGGCTGCGCAAGAAAACGCTTGATCAGCGCACGCGTCGCCGATGGGGACAGCAGTGCCTCGCCGGCGGCGATCGTACGGACGGCGTCGAGAAGTTCCTCGGGCCGGGCCCCCTTGCCGAGAAAGCCGCTCGCACCGGCGCGCAGAGCCTCGGCGACGTGCTCGTCGTCCTCGAAGGTGGTCAGGATGAGCACCTTCACCCCTGAGAGGTCCTCGGACTCGCTGATCAGCCGCGTGGCGTCGAGGCCGTCCATCTCCGGCATGCGGATGTCCATCAGGACCACATGCGGGCGCTCCGCACGCGCCAGTTCCAGTGCCTCCTGCCCATTGGACGCCTCCCCCACCGTCTCCATGTCGTCCGTGGAGTCGAACAGCATCCTGAAGGTACCGCGCAGCAGGGCCTGGTCATCCGCAAGCAGTACGCGAATCGTCATGCCCGTCCCTCCTCGGTGGTTTGCCCATTGCCAGGCCGGGACGTAGCGGCAGTTCGGCCGTCACTGTGAAGCCGCCCTCCGGGCGCTCTCCCGCGTACAGCCAACCCCCGACAGTGGAAGCGCGCTCACGCATTCCGATCAGCCCGTGGCCCGTCCCCGGGTGGGCGATGTTCCCACCGGTCCGTCCGTCGTCCTCGACGGTGATCGTCAGACGCTCGGGGCGGTAGTGCAGGAACAATCGGGCATGGTCGGCGCCGGCGTGCTTGTGCACGTTGGTCAGGGCCTCCTGCACGATGCGGTACGCGGCCAGGTCGACCGTCGGCGCCAGCGGCTCGGCGATGCCCCGCCGGGTATGACTCACGGTCAGGCCGGCGCGTTCGAACGACGCCAGAAGCGCCGGTACGCGCGCAAGGCCCGGCATCGGATCACGCGGCGCCACCGGATCGCCGGACTGCCGCAGCAGCCCTACGGTCACCCGTAGTTCGTCCAGCGCGGACCGGCTGGTGTCCCGGATGTCCTCCAAAGCGGCCAGGATCTGTTCCGGCCGCCGTTCCACCAGATGGACGGCCACGCCTGCCTGAGCGTTGATCAAGGCAATGTGGTGCGCGACGATGTCATGCAGCTCGCGCGCGATTCGCACCCGTTCGGCCGCCACCCGCTGCTGCGCCTCCTGCTCGCGCGTGCGCTCCGCATGTTCAGCCCGCTCCTCCACGGCCGCCACATAGGCTCGACGTGAGCGCACCCCGTCCCCGACAGCAGCCGGCAGCGCCGTCCACGCCAGCATCGCCGCATTGTCGGGGGCCAGCCATGAGTGCGGGTCGCACACCACTGCGGCGCCCACCAGTACCACAGCCGAAAATGATGCCGCAGCCCAGGTGGCACGCCGGTCGGTCAGCGCGGCCACGTTGTAGACCGACACCAGGACCGGGCTGATCACCAGCGGGCTCTCCCGAATCCCGAGTATCTGAAAGGCCACCCCGCAGGCAACCGCGACGGCCAGTACGCCGAAGGGGTAACGGCGCCGCCACACCAACGCGGCGCAACCGATGCCCGCCAGCGCCACAACAGGCCACCGCAGGGAGAACTGGTGCCCGTGCCGTACGACCGAGGCAGCCACGACCGACAGCACGAACAGCAGTGCCACGCCCAGTGCGTCCAAGAAACCGAACCGGGACCGTGCCCCCCGTCTCAAACCGCTGATCACCGCCATGTCACCACGGTAGGGTCGATGGCCGCTTCGGGCATCGTCTGGCGTGACAGGGGTGCCCCGACCGTCGGCGTCCGCCCGTTCGCGGAGCTTGGGGCGACGAACAGCAAATTCACGGTGTGCTGCACGGCCTGTGGCTCCATTGCCTCAAGGACGAGCCGGCCCGGGTCGGTTCCGCCTTCGGACCGGCGGGACGCGTCGCTTCAGGGGTGATGCACCCCGCCTTCGGACCGGCGCCAGGAGGTACAGGGTTGCGCCCATCGGCCAGGCACAGCTCGCAACTTTGCATGATCATGCGCGATTATGCATAATCTTCCTATGTCTAAGGTCCTCACCTCCCTTCCCGCCGACGAGCGCATCGGCATCGCCTTCTCGGGCGGCCTCGACACCTCGGTCGCGGTCGCGTGGATGCGCGACAAGGGCGCCATCCCATGCACCTACACCGCCGACATCGGCCAGTACGACGAGCCCGACATCGCCTCGGTGCCCGGCCGCGCGAAGACCTACGGTGCCGAGATCGCACGCCTGGTCGACTGCCGCGCGGCCCTGGTCGAGGAGGGCCTGGCCGCGCTCACCTGCGGGGCGTTCCACATCCGCTCGGGTGGGCGTGCCTACTTCAACACCACGCCGCTCGGCCGCGCCGTCACGGGCACCCTTCTGGTCCGGGCGATGCTCGAGGACAACGTTCAGATCTGGGGCGACGGCTCGACCTTCAAGGGCAACGACATCGAGCGGTTCTACCGGTACGGACTGCTCGCCAACCCGCACCTGCGGATCTACAAGCCGTGGCTCGACGCGGACTTCGTGACCGAGCTCGGCGGCCGCAAGGAAATGTCGGAGTGGCTGCTCGCCCACGACCTCCCCTACCGCGACAGCACCGAGAAGGCCTACTCCACCGACGCCAACATCTGGGGCGCCACCCACGAGGCCAAGACCCTGGAGCACCTCGACACCGGCGTCGAGACCGTGGAGCCGATCATGGGCGTGCGGTTCTGGGACCCCTCGGTCGAGATCGCCACCGAGGATGTGACGATCGGCTTCGACCAGGGCCGCCCGGTGACGATCAACGGCAAGGAGTTCGCCTCCTCCGTCGATCTGGTGATGGAGGCGAACGCCATCGGCGGCCGTCACGGCATGGGCATGTCCGACCAGATCGAGAACCGGATCATCGAGGCCAAGAGCCGCGGCATCTACGAGGCGCCCGGCATGGCCCTGCTGCACGCGGCGTACGAGCGCCTGGTCAACGCGATCCACAACGAGGACACCCTCGCCCAGTACCACAACGAGGGACGGCGCCTCGGCCGGCTGATGTACGAGGGCCGCTGGCTGGACCCGCAGGCGCTGATGGTGCGCGAGTCGCTGCAGCGCTGGGTCGGCACGGCCGTCACCGGCGAGGTGATGCTGCGGCTGCGGCGCGGCGAGGACTACTCGATCCTCGACACCACAGGCCCGGCGTTCAGCTACCACCCGGACAAGCTGTCCATGGAGCGCACGGAGGACTCGGCGTTCGGCCCGGTGGACCGGATCGGCCAGCTCACCATGCGCAACCTCGACATCGCCGACTCGCGCGCCAAGCTGGAGCAGTACGCCGGGCTCGGCCTGATCGGCACCGCCAATCCCGCCATCGGTGCCGCCCAGGCGGCCGCGACCGGACTGATCGGCACCATGCCGGAGGGCGGCGCCGAGGCCATCGCCTCCCGCGGCGAGGTCTCCGGTGACGACGAGATGCTGGACCGCGCCGCGATGGAGTTCGGCACGGACTGACCAGCCCTGTCGAGCGGCTCGGCGTCCCCGCGGGGGATGCACCACCGGAAAGGGCGGGCTCGGCGCCGTTGGCGCCGAG
>NZ_JBHVWS010000087.1:0-30457 GCF_042882185.1 Streptomyces sp. NPDC058239 | reverse complement strand
GCCCGCTCCGCCACGGTCCGATCCCCTCGTGGACGTCGGCGGATGCCGATGCGGGTCCGCACAGGGTGAGCGGACCGGCATCGGCATCCGCCTACGGTGCGAGCACCCCCGGTGTCATTCCTGACGGGTCTCCTCAGCCTGCTCCCGGCGGGTCCGGTCGGGCTGCTACTGGCGCGGCCGGGCGGGGCCCAGGAGCGCAGTGGGACGCGGGATGCGCGGGGCGGGGTGGCTCCGGGCGCGGGTGAGCGGGCGTTCGTAGCACCGATGGATCAACCAGGCGGCGCCCATGGACAGGGCGGTGAGGGCGAGGACGATGGGAATGCCCGTCCAGGCCGTGAAGGTGTGCTCGACGCCCAACAGCCAGCGGGCGATGAGCAGGAGGGGGAAGTGGATGACGTAGAGGGCGTAGGAGGAATCACCCAACGCGATGGCGGCCGGCCTGGCCAGGAGCCGGGATCGGCCTTCGATGTCCGCGAGGGCCAGCCCGGCGATCACGACCGCCATGGGAGCGGCCATCGCGGCGCCCAGCGCGTACTGGGGCGGCAGGAACGGCATCGAGATCAGCACGGCGCCCGGCAGCGCGCCCGTCCACGCGCGGGTCGGTCGGGGCAGGGAGCCGGTCTGCAGCATCCGCGCGGTCACGATGCCGAGAACGAACTCCGGCAGCCTGACGGGTGGCAGGACGTAGCTGAACCACAGGCTGTTCTCGTTAACGGGCAGCCAGTCGTACAGCACCGGCCCGGCGACCGTGATGGAGATGAGCGGCAGGGCCAGAATGACCAGGACGGTGCCCGCCCACACCGCCCGCAGCCGGTGCGTAGGGATCCGCAGGACCCGCACCAGCAAGGCGGGGAACAGCGCGTAGAAGAACGCCTCACAGGAGATCGACCAGGCTGGCGTGTTGAGGCTGAAGAACCAGTCCGCGTCCGGAACCCACCCCTGCAGCAGGAGCAGGTTGGCGGCAGCAGCGCCCGGACTGTGACCGGTTCGCATGGTCAGCACCTGCCCCGCCCCGGTGGACGCGAAGAACGCCACCACGAACGCCCAGGCCAGCACGTGATTGGGAAAGATCTTCCACAAGCGCCGCCGCCAGAACGCCCGCGGCCGGTCCCCGGGACGGTGAGCCCACGTCAGAACGAAACCCGACAAGACGAAGAAGCCCGTCACTGCGGCGGCCGCCAGCGGTTCGAGCACTCCGAGAACCATCTGCAGCGGCCCGTCGAACAGGCCAGACACGTGGGACATGTGGCTCAGCACCACCGCCAACGCGAGAACGAAGCGAACCCCCGTCAATGACGGCAACCTGGACGGCGGTGCGGGCACATCAGTCCGGCCCGAGTCAGTCATGGCGCAGCTCCATAGGCGTGGACGACCAGTACGTGCCGGAATAGTGCTTCTGCCCATGCCGCCACCGGAACGTGCGCCAAAGCGTCGAAGACCACAGCAAGTAGGGGCTGGGACGCGGCCAAAAGTGCTGCTCGGTGATCGCTCCATCCATGCCACGGAGACTCATCGACACCGACTTGACCACGCCCGACCCCTCAGCAGCTCGCGCTAGGCGCGGAGGCTCTTCGAGTTCAGCAACTGCACGAACGACTCAAAGGACACGGGGTCGTCGCACGAAGGTGTCCCATGGGCCGGACAAGGGACACGGTCACCGAGAAGGGGAGACAGGAAATGGGTGCCTACAGCTGACCTGCATGTTCGCATTCGGAGTGTCCCGTTCCGTTGCGATGACCTGGGTGTTGTCGGGTTGTCTCAGCAATGGGCCACGCCGTCGCGTCTCACAGTCCTGGCCCACCGCATGGGTGGTCGCACACGGCGGAGGAGGCGCTCAGCGTCGCCCGAGAACGCTTCGCCGTTCGCGTACGAGTCCTTCAAACAGCAATGCCCTGATGTTCGGCGGTATCACCTTCCGTGTGGCCCATCCAGCCGGTGTTCGCCAGTCCGCTCGGCGAGCCATGTGGGATCGCACAGGAGCAAGCCGTCGTCTGGCTTGAGGGGCAACGAGCCGGTGGCCAGTGCCGTGTCGGCGATGTGGTTGCCGAGCTCCCCGCAGGGCAGATCGAAGAAGGAGTTCAGCGTCGTGGGTTGGCGTGGGGAAATTGCCCTACGCAGAGCGTCGACCGTCAGCAGGCCGGTCGCCTCCCTGATCGCCTCGGTGGTCAGGACGCTGAAGATGCGTACCGTCTCGCCCAGATTCTTCCAACCGGCAAGGTCGAGTAGCCCGGGTTGCACCTGCAGGGCGGGAACCTCGGCCGCCTGAACACGGAGGGCCACCAGCGGCCAGGGCCCGTGGGGTAAGGCGACCAGGATCAGGGCCTGCTCGCACACCGCGTCGAGTAGCCGCATGGCTTCCTCGGCATGTTCCTCGATCATCGCCCGCGCTTCCCACCCTTGCCGGGCCGTAGCGGTGGAGATGAGCGCGTGCACGAGCAACGGCTCTACGAGATGAAGAGCCAGGTCTCGGCCTAGGAAGACGGCCTCCGGGTCGGGAACGGTATCTCTGTCGCCGAAGTTCGGCGGCTTGGCGATCACCAGTCGGGCGCGGGCACTGTAGTCCACGGGCCGACGCAGGAAGTCGTCGCGCAGTGTGCCGGTGGATCTCGGGCGGGCCATGAGCGAGTCCGCGAGGCTGACGAGCTGTCTCCCGTTGGCGTCCCGTGTCGGTTCCGGCTGGCGGCCGCTGTTCAGCAGCGCGCTGACCTTGCGTTGGAGTAGGCGGCGTGCGCCCATCAGCACGTCCATGGGGGCGCCGAGGTCGTTCAGGCGGCGGAGCTGGGCGGACTTGGAGAGCACCGCGCTGTAGAGGCTGTTGAGGTCGCTCTCTATCGTCCGGTGGTCCTCGATGACGTGGGGTCGCAGATCCGGAGGCAGGACCGGCAGCATCTGAAAGGTGACGGTGTCCGGGGACAGGCCGGACGGGATGGCACCGCCGGCTCGACGTAGAAGGATGTTCACCGCCTGTCCGCCCGTCACGGCTGTGGCCTGGTCCTGGGCGGCGGTGGCGCCCCACTTCTTGACGCTCAGCAGTTGCCCGGTGGTTAGCGCCGTGGGGCCAGGGTCGGTGACCAGGACCAGCTCGCAGTCGGCGAGCTGTTGGACCTCCTGCTCGGTCAGCCGTAGCGAGCGCGCGAGCCTGGCGCCGGCCGGGCCGCCGAGGCACCAGCTGTGGACCACCGGCACGGGGAGTTCGATGTGGCCGAGGCGACGGCCCCGCTCGTGGGGCATGGTCGGCGTACGTCCGCAAGCGTCGCATGTCGCGTCGGCGTCCCAGTTGCGGCGGCGCTCCCCGCAGACGCACTCGTCCTCGCGGTCCTGGCCGAAGATCTGCTGGCAGAAGAGCCCGCCCGGCCAGGGGCGTCTGGTCCGCATGTTGTAGAAAACCTCGCTCACCACCTCGCCGTGCGAGAGCCGCGCCACGTCGGCGTCGGTCATCAGACGCAGGCCGATCCGATCGGCTTCGAGCCGCGGCACGACGCGGCCGGCGCGCAGCGTTGCGTCGAGCCGACGGATGGCGTGGGCCGGCGAGTCGAGCAGAGTGACGGGCCGGTGGTGGGGTGGCCCGAGCGCTCTGCCGCCTTCCTCCAGTGCTGTGCGCAGGTCGTTCCGCCAGTCCGGACAGTCGCCGCGCGGTCCGTAGATCTCCATCGCCAGGTGCCGGGCTCCGTGCGCGAGGAGCCATTGGAACTCCCTGGGCTCGATCATCTGGGCGCTGTCGCCGGCTCCGCTCGACAGCGGCTGGTCGAGGACCAGGGAGTAGTCGCCCGCGGACCGGGCGCCGGTGTCCGGTCCTGCAAGACCGTGAGCGGCGAGGCGGATCCGGATGGTGTGGCCGGTCTCGCCCGGTGGCGGGGCCCAGGGGTGGTCGGGCGCCACGACCAGGTCCGGTTCGTCAGGGCTGCCCGCGAGCCGCCGGAGCGAGGGCCCGCCCGCGAGACCGCACACGACTGCGGAGGCGCCGGACTCGTCGTCCAGCGTGTCCCCCTGCTGCACCGGCTGGTCGACGGCGACGGTGACGGTGATGCGTGTCCCGGACCCGCCACCCCGCAGGTGCCGACCGGGCACCGCCGGGATCGCATCGGTCGCCAGAGCGCCGCTGATCCGCTGCGCCAAGACGTGCCCGGGCCGCCGTCCGGGCATCTCCAAGGACCTGTTCAGCAGCGCCTTCCGCAGCGCCTCGTCACCGAAGACGGCGTACAGCAGGCGCTCCTCTGGGGTGCGCAGCGATTCGTCATCCGTCACCGGCGAGGCGGCACCCACCAGGAGCTGTCCAGGTCGCACCGGACTGCCCGGGGTGATCAGGCCCTCCTTGCCAAGGCTCGATGCCCGCTCGGGGGCCACGATCGGCGGTCTTGAGGTGAGGACGGCGCCGTCGGGCAGCGTCGTGCTCACCTGAACCAGTGTCGGGATCGACAGCCCGTCCGGGTCCGCCAGCCGCTCGTTGACCAGGGCCGCCCTGCCCCGCAGGCTCGGTGAGACGACGACGGTGCACTGCGCGGACACCGCGCCGCGGCTCACCAGATCGCCGAGTGCGAGATCCCGCACGGTCACGCGTTGCAGCCGGCTCCAGAACCCGCGCGTGTACGCGGAACTGCTCCGGTACTCGGACCCGGTCCAGGGTCGCCGTCTGAGGGGACGGGTCTGCCCGGGCCGCCCTGCGATCACGTCCTGCCGTAGTTCATCGGCGAACTGGGCGTATCCCTGGCGGTATCCCAGCAGGGTGCGGCGCAGCAGGGCTTCGAGGATGGGCCGGAGTTCGGTCCGGCCGTCGTAGCGAAGTGCGTCCTTCAGGCCGAGGAAACGGTCCCCCGGGGGCCGCTGGTACCACAGCTCCGCGCTCGGGCTCGTCCAGAAGACGGTGGGTGCGTTGAAGACGATCTCGCCGTTCCGTTCCCGCAGGCCGATAGGGAGCGGCAGGTGCATCAGCAGGTGGCTCGCCCGCTTGGTCGGACCCTGCTCGTCCTCGACGACGAGGTCCAGGGTGAGGGGAAGCAGGAAGTCGTTGGGGCCGGCTCCGCCGCGTCGCACCTGCCAGAGGTTCGCCAGGGTCACCCTGGTTCGGCAGCTGGGGCAGACGACGTAGTCGAGAGACCCGGCGCAGGTGGGGTCCGGGCAGCCGGGTGTCGCTTCGGTGATCCTGCCGTGCCCCGAGACCGCCGTACAGGGGCAGGTGTGGTCGTAGCGCCGAGCGAGGCCGGTCAACTGGCCGCAGGAACAGTTCCATTCACCGAGCTCGTACCCGGCCAGCCGCAGAGCAGTGGCGGAGGTGGCGGTGAAGAAACGCCCCAGAACCTTGTGCAGGCCGGTGTCGAGCCGCTCGTGCGGGAGCCGGTCGATCTGGAGGAACTCGGCGAGCTCCCGGCAGTGCTGCTGCTGGACATGCGTGCTCTCGGGGGTGCCGAAGGGGCGCTGCTCCAGGAGGAGTACCTGTACGTACCTGACCAGATCAGGTCGGCGCATCAGGGAGTATGTGCGCGCGATGTGCAAATCGGCCCGCAGCGCGTTGACACCGAACACGCGCTGTCGCAGGCGCCGGAACTCCTCGTCGAGGATCGTGTCGTGGAGGTCGTCGCCACGCCCCTCGTCGGCCGCCAGCCGGATGGCGTTCTCGATAGTGTAGAGCGTGGGGTACTGACGCCAGTTCCGCACATGCGCCGAGAGATCGGCACGGGTGCGCCCGCTGGACACCAGTGCGCTGACGTCGTCGCGAATGGACCGCATCCGCTATCCGATCCCGGCGCGGCCCCGGAAGTACTGCCGGAACCGGTCGTGGCAGAAGCTGTACTCCTCGCTGCCCCTCTGTACTTGCACGCCTGGCAGGGCCCGCCGGTGCACCAGCAGGAAGCGGTGGATCTCCCGCAGAATGGTGTCGAAGTTCAGCCAGGTCAGCCCCTCGACCAGGTTGTACAGATCGAACGCGGAGAGCGTGCCGGCTTCCAGCAGGAACCCCAGGATCTCGACGTGCTCGGTGCGGTGGGCGCTGCGGTT
This sequence comes from Streptomyces sp. NPDC058239, assembly GCF_042882185.1. Taxonomy (NCBI): domain Bacteria; kingdom Bacillati; phylum Actinomycetota; class Actinomycetes; order Kitasatosporales; family Streptomycetaceae; genus Streptomyces; species Streptomyces sp. NPDC058239. Next base: position 24,466 of record NZ_JBHVWS010000087.1, on the reverse strand, counting down.
GAGCTGCTCCAACTGCTGGTCCAGGTAGCCTTCGAGGCCAGTGGGGGTGCGCTCGACGTTGTCGCGCGTGAGCACGCCGACGGCCGCGTCCTCCACCAGGAACCGCACATAGAACGGATCGCCCGCAGAGACGCGGTGCATCTGTGCGACGAAGTCCGCGTCCTCTGCCAGTCCTGCCGCCGCACCGCCCGCCATCTGGAGCAGTTTCACGAGCGCCACCTCGTCCAGGCCCTCTAGCCGCAGGTGCAGGCCCATGTCCGCCGGGGACAGCGCGATGTCGCTGAGGCAGGACCGGTCGCCCTGGGCGCGGCCCGAGAGCACGAGCACCAGGCCGTGCGGTAGCCGCCGCGGCAGCAGGGTGCGGAGTTGGTCCGACGGCTCCAGTTCATCGACAGCGTCCAGCACGACGACCGTCGGCTCTTTCGGCGGACGGGCGATGAGACCGCGGAACTGCCGCTCCAGGCTCTTCAGCCCGCCGCCGCGCGTATGGGCGGGGTCCAACTGCTCACAGAGGCACTCCAATATGTCCTCGGGGCTGGTGGGGTCGAACCCGCCGCCCCTGCGCCGGTATGCCTGGCTGATGAAGTGGTAGCGGAACTCGGGATTCTGCCTGACCAGATCCGCGAGGAGGGAGGTCTTCCCGTATCCCGAGAGCGCCTCCACGAAGACGTAGCCGGAGGCGCGATCCCGGATGAACTCCATGATCCGTGCGCTCTCAGCGTGACGCCCTGCGAACAACCGCGTGTGCGTCTCGATGAGATCGCGGAAGAAGTCCCGCGTCGGGGGCTCCTGCGCTGCCCCCTGGCGGCCGGCGTCCACCGCCTGCTCCCACAGCTGCAGCAGCGGGTCCAGATCCATCTTCAGGGCATTCGCCAGCGCAATCACTGTTGCCCTGGTCGGAATGTTCGGTCCGTTGAGCGCCTTGCTGACGGTGGTGTGCCCCAGGCCCGTCAACCTCTCCAAGGCGATCATCTTGACGCCGCGCGCATCCCGCCGATCCCGTAAGCGCTGTTGGAGATCGGCCAGCACAGCGTCGCCATCGGACATGTCCTCCAAGGACCGCACCGGGCCTCCTTTGCGATCAGCCATATCGATGAGCGATCCCGTACATGTTCGTTCGCCCGAACGCCAGCGTACGGTGACTTCGGCATCTTCGTTCTCGGACAACAGCCCTTCAGGGAACGGAGAATGACCCATGTCTGTCTCGCTGGCCTCGCCGCCCGTGCACGCCCTCGCTCTCCTTGTCGCGGTCCTCACCGCGGCCCTTCTCGCACTCCTGGCAGCGATCTCCGCCGGGTTCCTCGCTTACTGGGACGGCGCGTCCCTCCCCGGCGCCCTGCTCCACGCAGGCACAGTCTTCGGCGCCGCCCTCACCCTGCTCTGCAGTCTCATCGCCCTGGGGGTCGCCACGTTGACCTGACGTCCGACCCCCACGGTGAGTCCGAAGGACCGATGACGGACTCTGACCGCTACAAGTTGAGTTGACCCCTCGGTCACGCTTGAGAGGCCGCCGCCAAGATCGCGGACAGAACAGCACTACTACGAGCGAATGGTGTCCTGTCGAATTGCATGCGGAACGAGTGAGAATCCGACAGCTTCAATGCGACAGGACAGAAGTTCGTCTCACTGCCCTGTCCCTTGGGCCAGATAAAGGCCACCGTCAATGAGAAAGGGACATCAGAAATGCGAACCTGCACTTTTACGGTGCGGCGAGGGCGCCGGCCTCATCCGGAGTCGGCAGGATGTGCCAGTGCAGATCGCGGCGCCCCGTCGGCCAGAAGCGCCCCACCCGCTCGAAGAAGTTCTCCATGAACGCGGTTGTCCTCTCCCCCAGATACAACAATGCTCCTGACGATGCACCAGTCGAACAGTCGGTGAGCAGCGAACCGCCGTGCGATACCCCGGCCGGTCGGATCCGGGCCGACGCGGAGGGCCGGTACACCGGTGAGGGGGCCGGGTGGCAGGCCAGAGTGGAGTGGAGTGGAGCCTGCTCTACATCGAAAACATCGCCGACGGGCTGACCGAGGGCAGGGCATAGACGCACCGGGGTCGGAGGGGTCCTCTGCCCCTCCGACCTTGTCGCTCCGGGGCTATTACAGTGCTGACGGCTGCTACACGCTCACGAGCCTGAAGGTGAACTCGTTGCGGCCGGTGCGTTCGTTTTCCATGTTCTCGGGAAAGTTCGTCGCGTCGGCGATGTCGACCGATTTGGTGTTGCTGTTCCAGGTGAAGTGGACCGCTCCTGTGGCGACGTAATGGCCGTCTCCGTTGCGGACGTAGATGGCTGTGGTGACCGGCGGGCCGGACTCCGGCATGATGCCCACCAGACGGAACTCTGGATCGCCGGAGGAGATGGTGGCCTCGCCGACTTCGTACGAAGACACCTTCAGGCTGTAACTGCCCTCAGGAGCGCCAGTGAGGTCCTGGAGCCGGGCGGCAATGGGCAGTGTGGTGGAAGCCGCCACCTTGAACCGGGACAGCCCTCCGATGTCGGTGATGTTCTCCTGGTCGGTGTCCCACTCCCGGTACTGCCCGGACTCGTTGTGCTGCCAGGCGAGCACCTTTACCAGCTTGCCCACCCGCAGGGACTTGAACTTGTCGTTGAGATCGCCGGGATACAGCGACTCGTCCGAGCCGAGCTTGTAGGAATGCGCGTCGCCCGCGTAGGCGAGCTGGGTGTAGAACGTGGCGTTGTCGCTCATGTACCTCTCCCGTGTCGTGCCTGAGCCTTGATCGCCTGCGCACCGTTACCGGACACACGGCGTCGTACATGGGGCCTGGTGCGATCCGGCCTGGGACTCGCCTGTTGACCGCGAGGGCAGGCCGGCAAGACGAATTTCCAGCCGCTGACCAGCACGTAGATGATCGCGGCAAACAACGTCTCATCAGGCGTGTCCTGCGTCCCGCAGTCTTGAGGCCGCACCTTCGACGGCGGAATCAATGGCGCCGGGATCTCCCACAGCCCGTCCGGAGCAATCCAGCTCCACGCACTTTGCCCCATGTCAAGATCAACGAGTCGTCTCCACATAGGGAACGGTCTCAAGTCATAGCCGTTACCTGCGGTTTCCGGCTGATCCGGACCTCTTCCCCGCCCCGTGTGCGGCCGCCGTCGACGGACAGGCCGTGCCTGCGCAGGTCGTTCGCCGCACCACGGTGGGAGGCGGTGCGCGCCTCCTTCCGCAGGGCCGCTGTCTTCTTCAGGGTGTGCCGGTAGGTCAGGTACGGCGCGGCCAGCCGCTGTATCTGGTCGGCGGTCGCGACCTTGAGCACCCCGAGCACGCACAGCACGTCGCCGCGCAGGCCGTTCGACGATCCCGCCTCGTTCGCCTTGCGCTTGCCCGCCATCAGGCCCGCCCTCCCGTCAATCGCGTCCGACCCCCGGCCGCGGAGAGCACTGGCCCCCCGGACCCGATGATCTCCTCCACCACCGACAACCAACTCAAGTACAAGGGGAGAGAAGAGGGTTGTGACGATCCGGCGCAGCTTCGGAAGGCCGTGGTGACCAGGGGAAATGCAGGGTGCGCGGGCGTCTGGCACGGAAGTGGCTTCGGCAGTGGGAACGCAAGCGCCGACGGCAGGAGCTCACCGGGGCTTGCCCACCGCTGCGAGCACGGCGCGGACGGCACGGGCCGGGCGGCGGCGTCACGGTGTGCCGGGCTCCATCGTGCTGGACGGGCGCGGCGGCGGGAAGGGGCAGCGGAGGTCGGTGCGGGCGCGGATGTGGGCACGGGATGCTCGTTCCTCCCGTCCGTCCCGCGCGCACCTGTCGCGCGCGGGACGGGCGCCACCCTGCGGGATCACCCCTTGTCCGCAGTCTGCTCATCCCGGCCCGTGTTGTCCGTTCTACCCCTTGACCACCCCTTTGGCCGGACGGTTCGTCCGTGGCCGATGCCACATCGCCCGGCGGAGGCTCAGCGGGCGGGACGGGCGCTGGACCGCGAGGACCCGCGCCGCCAGTCGGAGGGCTTCTGAGCGCGGAACGTCTCGCCGCTCTCGATCCTGGCCTTGTTCCTGGCGAACTCCCGCTCGGCTGCCGACATCTGCCGGGCTCGCAGCCGGGGTGTCCCCAGCCGTCGGTCACGATGGCCTCGCCCTTGTCGTAGTTCTTGAAGCAGGCCGGGCAGGTGCCCGGGTACGCGGCCCGCAGCGAGCCGCGCGGCAGCGGCAATACCTTTCTTCGCCGCCTGCGCACGGGTCGGCACTCATCCACGAGCGACTCAAGCCGGGCCGTCCTCTCCGGGTGCAGGCCTTTGACCACCATCACAGTGCCCCCTCGCCTTCTGGAGCAGTACCGGTGTCCTTGCCGATCGGGTGGCGTCGGCTGTTGGCGGTGCGCCATCCGTATCGCTCGTCCCACACCAGTGCCGGCGAGGTCTGCCCGGCGGTGAGCGGGAGGGCCGCGGCCCTGGAAAAACAGGGTTGTCACCAGGTCGGGGAGCACGCCAGAGAACTTTTCCGGATTTCTGTCACATCTGCGTGTGCCGATCCGTCAGTGCTGTGAAGAGGCCAAAGAGGCCGAAGCGAAGGAGAGCAGCCATGTCGAACACCTCCATCTCCCGGATGCCCAACCCGGCCGAGTTCGTTCCCGAGCTGAACGACATCAGCGCCGCCCTCTTCCGGGCCACGGGCAACCACTCGGTGCCGCGCACCACGATGAACCTCGTCCACCTGCGCGCCGGGCAGATCGTCGGCAACACCTACCTGACAATCCTGAACACCGGCTTCCTGCGCAAGGCCGGGGAGTCCGAGGAGCGCATCACCGCCGTCTCCTCCTGGCAGGACGCCCCGTACTTCACCGACGCCGAGCGCGCCGCCCTCGCCTTGGTGGAGGCCACCCTCCAGCCCGCCCCACACGGCAAGGAGCGCGTCTCCGACGAGCTGTACACCGAGGTGGCGAAGCACTACGACGAGAAGGCGCTGGCCACCCTGACCATCGCGATCGGCCAGATCAACTTCTTCATCGCCCTCGCCGTCATCGGCAAGCCGCAGCCGGTCAGCTCCCTCGCGGACGAGCAGTGGGACTGACCTGTCCGTCAGCGAGGTCACCCGACCCGGCGACATAGGGCCACATGGTCATCGACGAACACATGCAGTGCCGCCAGAAGGGCGTCCAGGCTGGCAGTCGCGGGGAGCCGGACATCGAGGCCTGCCAGATCTGTGTTCCGGAGACGGGGCTGCTGCGGGAGTAGGCCGAGCGGTCAGGGGGAAATGTCGCCCGGATTCTCGCGCCTCGGGCGCAACCGGCGGTCTTCGGGGGCGTTTGGCTTATCAGGCGCGGTCGTGGAGAGTGACTTGGTAGCCGTCGGGGTCGGCGAAGGTGAATGTCCGGCCGAAGGGGCCGTCAATCGGTGCGGAGACGATGGTGTGACCGTCGGCGACGAGAGCATCGTGGATGGCCTGGACGTCGGTGGCGTGGAGCCAGATCGCGGCACCAATGCCGGGCTGAGCAACGGATGTGAGATCGGTGCCGGGAACGACGTCGCGGAGTGCGAACGCGATCGGCTTCGTCTCGAAGACGACGGCGTGCGGAGGTCCGGCCTGGGAGCGGACGAGGCCGAGGTACTGCTCGTAGAACGCCTGCGAAGCGTCGAGGTCGCGCACCTGGAGCGAGATGAAGTCGGGGCCGGTGGCAGGCATGATGATGCTCCTTCCCTTCGTGTCAGATTCCTGACACAGGCCAACGTATGTCAGAATTCTGACATGAGTCAAAACGGTGTCGGCGTCGACCTCGATAAATCACTGGGCTACCTGCTGAAAGAGGCTTCCAGCGCCCTGCGCGCAGCCATGGAGGAGGTGCTGCGGCCACTCGGGATGAGCGTGACGCACTACTCCTGCCTCGAGCTGCTGGCTCAACGGCCGGGCTTGTCGAACTCCGAGCTCGCGCGTGGCGCGTTCGTGACACGGCAGTCGATGAACGTGCTGCTCCAGGCCCTGGAACGAGAGGGCTACGTGACCAGGCCTGCGGAGGCGCCCGTCGGGAAGGTTCTTCCCGCGCGGCTCACGCCTCGCGGCCGACGGAGCCTGAAGAAGGCGACCGTAGCGGTCCGGTCCGTCGAGGTCAGAATGCTGGCCGGCATGACCGAGACCGAGCTGTCAGGTGCGTTCCGGATCCTGCAGAGCATGATCCATTCCCTGCACGATGGCAACGCCGGTGCATAGCTCGTTCCCCGGCGCACGTCTCGTCGCGCCCGGACAGGAGTGCAGCCGAGCGTGGAGATCCGTGCAGGCGACCTCGAAAACCGACAGCCCCCGACTACACCCTCTTCTGCGATGAGCCCGTTATGTCGTGGGCCATCTCCGCATATGGAAGTTCGCCGAACTGGGCATTGATGACAGACACCGCAACCACGTGACATCTATTTCGACCAGTCCCAGCCCTCCAAGCTTGGCGTTTATGGTGCCTGCCTGTCTGCGCCGGCCTTCATCGTGTCGGTTTTTGCTGTGTTTTTCGACGGGGTGTTCGCGGGCCCGGTTCTTGTTCTTCGAGCCGACCGGCCGGCCCGGGCCCGCAGTGCCGGATTTCGGTGCTCTGGTCAGCTGAGGGGTCTTCCTGTGGAGGCGATGCAGCGGGAATTCACACAGTGCGCGGTGATCTCCACCGGGTACCGGTGCCCCTTGTACGACGGCGGCGCGCTGTCCACGGACGACCCCTCCCAACATGACCAATCAGAAGATCATCCCACCCGGTCAGTCAACGTGACAGTGCCGTCCGGGATGTTGAGCTGTTGTCATGGTCTCAGTGCAGGGCCGTGGACGATCCGTTGCTGGGGATGGCCGCACCGGGACTGGGGGGACAGCCGTAGTGAGTGGGGGCTACTGCTGCCCATAGCGTCTACGGTGTGAGACATATACGGAACGGGGCGAAGAGATCCCCCTTCGACAGGCACCGACCGGCCCGGTCTGCAGCGGTGTCGGCTGTCCCGTCGGACGTGGTGGCGGTTGCCGTACCCACGGCCGACGCGGCACATACGACTGGCACTTCCGACCACAACACCCAGCCCCCCAAGGAGGCTTCGTGATCACCTCCAGCCCTGCCGTGCGCCGCACCACTGCGGTGGGCCTCGCCCTCGTCGCCTGCGTCGGCGCGGCCCCCACCGCCACGGCCGCGCCGGCCCCCACCATGTCGAAGTCCGAAGCCCGGCTCGACCGTTATTATGATCAGCGCCTGGGCTGGGGCAGCTGCGCCAAGAGCTCGGGCGACACCATGGGCCGTGATCTGGACAAGGCCGGCGTGCAGTGCGCGGACGTCACTGTGCCGCTCGACTACGCCGCCCCCCGGGGCCGTACGATCACCGTCGCGATATCCCGGCTCAAGGCCACTGACACCCGCCACCGCATCGGCTCGATCCTGCTCAACAACGGCGGCCCCGGCGGCACCGCCCTCGAATCCCCGCCGGAATTCCACGCGTGGATGAAGAAGGTTGGCCCGCGTTACGACATCGTCGGCTTCGACCCGCGCTTCGTCGGCCGCAGCACCCCGCTGGACTGCGGTTTGCCCGTCGGCACCAACCTCTTCTCGGCCGGTCACAGCCGGGCGAGCTTCGAGCGCCAGGTCGCCCTCCAGAAGGACCTGGCCGACAAGTGCCGGGCCACCAACGCCTCCGTGCTGCCGCACGTCACCACCCGCAACACGGCCCGCGACATGGACGTCATCCGCGGCGCGCTCGACGAGAAGAAGATCTCCTACTTCGGCTACTCGTACGGCACCTACCTGGGCACCGTCTACACCCAGATGTTCCCCGGCCGCACCGACCGCATGGTCCTGGACGGCGCCATCGACCCACGCAAGTTCGGCCCCCGGCTGCTCCGGGAGGCCGTCGGTGAGAACGAGCAGGCGCTCGCCGACTGGGCCTCTTGGGCTGCCGCCCGCAATGACACCTACGGCCTCGGCCGCACCCGCGCCCAGGTTCTCGCCACCATCGACCGCGTCATCAGGGCATCCGCGCGCGCACCGCTGACCGTCGGCAGCGCCCCGGATGCCTTCCGACTTGACGACACCCAGACCCCGTTCCTCCTGCTCGCCGGCCTCGACAGCGACACCGACGCGTCCCGCGCGGCCCTCGGCGAGCAGGTGTCCGTGCTGAACGAGGCCGCGGCCGGGCAGCCGACCCGGCTGTCACCGCAGTTCGCCGGGCTGCTGCGGTTCGCGCTGACCGGCGAGCAGTCACACCACGGCAGTGTGCAGTCCGCGGTCATCTGCGGGGACGTGGCGGCCCCGCGCGACCCCGAGGTCTACTGGCGGGCCATCGAGCGCAGCCGCGCCGCGTACCCGCGCTTCGGCGCGCTGGCCAACAACATCGGCCCGTGCGCCTTTTGGGACCGGCCCCGCGAGGAACCCACCCAGGTGAAGCACGACACCAAGGCGCTGATCGTGTCCGCCACCGGCGACACGCGCACCCCCCACAAGGGTGCCGTTGCCCTGCACGGCCTGCTGCCGAGCTCCAAGCTGATCACCCTCAAGGGTGCGAACCGGCACGCGATCTACGGACTGTACGAGAACACCTGCGTCGACAACAAGGTCAACCAGTACCTGGCCACCGGCCGGCTACCCGCCAACGACCGGACCTGCTCCAAGCAAGCCGGGCTTCAGCCCAGGTGAGCGCACATTCCTTGATCAGGATCTTCCCTCAGGAGGAGCCACACCCATCTTGAGGGGGAGGTTCGACAGGAACGGCCCGCCCCGCACACCGGCTGTACGCGCGGGGCGGGCCCGCGAGTGACGTTCCGACCCGGTGTCCGGGTTCGGGGGCCCCGCGGCAGTACAGTGCGGAGTTCCGGTCCGACGCGATCGCGTTGTGGCGGGCTTCGGCCGGCAGGCGGACGTCCAAGGACGTCGCGGCTGATCTGAACGTCAACCCGAGACGCTGCGGACCTGGGTGCGTGATGCCGGTGGTCGTCCAGTCGCCGCCGGCGCGTCGCAGGACACCGAGCCTCGATCAAACCCGGAACGGTTCAGTGGTCGCAGTGCTCCCTGGCTGGTTCGGGAGTACCGAGGTCCGGATGCTGCGGGAGCGGTTCGGGGCTTGGGGCGAATGACGGTGGGCCAGACGCTGGCGAAGGGCGGCACCCCGCCGAGGGGATGCCGCCCTTGGGTTGCGCCGGTTCCGCTCAGGCGGCGCGGCGGGTCTTGCGGCGGCGCACTGCGACGGCGGTGCCGCCACCAGCGACGATCAGCGCGGCGGCTGCACCAGTGATCGCCGCGGTGTTGCTGCTGATCGACGCCCCCATCGACGCGGACAACGTCTTCGTCGTCATCAAATCCGACGAAGACGCCTCACCGGCGCGCTTGACGCAAGTCTGATTCTTCGTCGGCAGTTTGCCGGTAGCCAGGTACCTGTTGACCTCGTCGTCCACGCAGGCGTTGCCGTAGCGGCCGAAGAGGGCGTGCCGGTTGGCGCCCTTGAGGGTGAGCAGCTTGGAGCCGGGCAGTTGCTCGTGCAGGGTCACGCTGCTCTTGTAGGTGGTGCGGGGGTCGCCGGTGGCTGCCACGATCAGTACCGGGGCGTCGCGGCGGACCTCGGTGGGTTCCTCGCGGGGGCGGTCCCAGAAGGCGCAGGGGCCGATGTTGTTGGTCATTGGTCCGAACACCGGGTGTGCGGCCCGGCTGCGTTCGATGTCGCGCCAGTAGACCTCGGGGTCGCGCGGGGCGGCCACGTCCCCGCAGAGGACCGCGGCCTGGACTCCCGACGGTTCGGCCGCGCCGTGCAGTAGGTACCGGAGCGTCGCGGCGAACTCCGGCGAGAGCGGCGTCGGCGCCGTGCCCCGTGCGGCCCTGCTCAGCACGGCCAGTTGCTCGGCGAGGAACGCCCGGGTCGGGTCGGTGTCGTCCCCGATGCTGGAGTAGAGGAGGACCGGCACCTGGGTGTCGTCGATCCGGAAGGTGTCCGAGCCGGTGCCGACGGTCAGCGGGCCGCTGGCGGATGCCCTGATGACGCGGTCGATGGTGGCGAGAACCTGGGCGCGGGTGCGGCCGAGGCCGTATTCGGCGTCGCGGTCCGCCGCCCACGCGGCCCAGGCGGACAGCGCCTTCTCGCTCGCGCGCTCGGTGCCCTTCGTCAGGCGGGGGCCGTAGTCGGCGGGGGCGACCGCGCCGTCGAGCACGACGCGGTCGTAGCGGCCGGGGAACATCTGGGTGTAAACCGTGCCCAAGTAGGTGCCGTACGAGTAGCCGAGGTAGGAGATCTTCCGCTCGCCGAGCGCGCCGCGGACGACATCCATGTCACGGGCCGTGTTGCGGGTACTGATGTACGGCAGCACTGAGGCGTCATGGGTGCGGCACTTCTTGGCAAGGCTCTTCTGCAGGGCGACCTGGCGGTCGAAGCCTGCCCGACTGGTGCCGGCCGAGAACCAGGACGTGCCGACGGGCCAGCCGCAGTCCAGTGGGGTGCTGCGGCCGACGAAGCGTGGGTCGAAGCCGACGATGTCGTAGCGCGCGCCGACGTCCTTCATCGCCTTGCGGACGTCCGGCGGCGACTGGACTGAAGGTCCGCCTGGCCCGCCGTTGTTCAGCAGGATCGATCCGATGCGGTGGTGGGTGTCAGTGGCCTTGAGCCGGGATATCGCGAGGGTGATCGTGCGCCCTGCGGGGTGGGCGTAGTCGAGCGGCACGGTGACGTCCGCGCACTGCACACCGGCCTTGTCCAGATCGCGGCCCGTCGTGTCGACGGGGCCCGTGACGCAGCTGCCCCAGCCGAGGTGTTGCCGGTAGTACTGGTCGAGCCCGGCTCGGGTGCCGTTCTTGGCGGGGGCCTCTGAAGCTGAGGCCAGGGCGGGGGAAGTGATGAAGCAGGCCGCGAGGGTGAGGCTCGCGGCGGAGGCGCGCCGCGCGGTGGGGCTGAGGATGGTCACAGGTCTCCTTGGGTTGGTGGGTACGGTCGGTGGCGCGGAACGCGGTGTCCAGGGCGGCGCGGAAGTCGGCTTCGGCTCGGTACCAGGCACCTCGTTGCTGTGGACCTAGAAGTCCGATGAAGATCTTGTTTCGACTGCCTGACTCAACCGCTTCGCCCCTAAAAATCGATCGGGGCAAACCTGCCTGGGCCGGGCGCGATTTCAAGATTTCCAGTGGGCTTCTAGGGTGTTTCTGACGGCTCTTGAAACATCTGGTGGCTGTCACGGGTGCGCACGCTCAACCATTCGAGGCCACGCCGGACAGATGAGGTGCTCACGGGTCACCTGAGCCGTTCGGTCAGTCCGCCATCATGACCCGGTCGGGTTCCGGGGCAGGTGAGTTCGCACGGTGCTGCGAGTGGCCGCCCTTGGTGGGCCGTGGGCGGACCGGCCACCAGGTGCTCCGTCCGAGGAGTGCGGTAAGGGCGGGGACCAGCACCAGCGAGAGGACGAGCGCGGAGAGCAGGATTCCGAGCGTCATTGCGAAGGCGATCTGCTCGTTGCCCGGGGTCGTGGCGAGGGTGGCGAAGGAGCCGGCAAGGACCAGGCCTGCGGTCGCGATGGCCGGTGTCGTGTGCTGCACCGCGCGGGCCACGGCGGCGCGGGCCGGGCCCGGTCGCTGCATTTCCTCCCGGATCCGGTCGCTGATCAGGATGTTGTAGTCGGTGCCCAGTGCCACGACGAACAGAAACAGCACGAGCGGGAGGGAGAAGTTGACGCCCGGCTTGCCGAGGACGTGCTGGAAGAGCAGGGTGGCGGCGCCGAGGGTGGCGGCGAAGCCGAGCCCGACGGAGAGCATCAGGATCACCGGTGCGAGCAGGCTGCGCAGGAGCAGCAGGAGGATCAGCGCAATCAGTGCGGCCGCGACCGGAAACACGATCTTCAGGTCGTGGTCGACGGCGGTGGAGATGTCGGCGTAGATCGCCGCCGTTCCGCCCACGTGTGCCGTCGTTCCGGCGGGTGTGTACTGGGCGACCGCTGCCCGCACGGGTCCGGAGGCCAGGTCGCGGGCCTGCTGGCTCTGCGGGTCCGCGGTCGGGTAGAGGTCGATCCGGGCGGCGCGGTGGTCCTTGTTCAGGACGGTCCGTGCGACCTGGCCCACGCCCTTGACCTGGGTGAGAGCACGGGAGAGGCCGTCGAGCCGGCCTGCGGTGAGGGTGCCGCCGTCAGTGGCGGTGACGAAGACGCTCGTCGGGTCCGACACTCCGGCCGGCAGCGCACGGGATATCTCGGTCGCGGTGGCCGCCGCAGGGGTCTCGGCAGCGGCGTTGCCCTGGCCGTAGTCCATGCGGATCCCGATCAGCCCGGCGGCCAGCGCGGCAAGCAGGGCGACGGAGGCGAACGTCATCGTCATCGGTCGTCGTGCGACCCGCGCCCCGAAGCGGGCGGCACGGCCCTCGTCGGGCTCGTGGCCGAGGGCCTTGGAGGGCCAGAACATCTTGCGCCCGGCGGCCGCGAGCAGCGCCGGCAGCAGGGTGAGGCTGCCGAGCAGCATCACCAGGACCGCGACGGCGATGGCGGGGCCCAGCGAGCGGAACTGGCCGAAGGTCGCCACGCCCAGCGTGGCGAACCCGGCCACGATGGTCAGCGCCGCCGAGGTGATCGCGGTGCCCACCCGTCCCGAGACCTGCCCGGCCGCCTCGCGGGCGGACTGCTCCGGCCGGGCGCGCAGTTGCTCGCGGAAGCGGAACAGCAGGAACAGCAGGTAGTCGATGCCGATGCCGAGCAGGACCACGCTGATCAGATCAGGGGTGCCCGCGTCGAGCTTGCGCCCGGTGAGTATCGCGGCACCCGCGACGGCTCCCCCCGCCACGCCGATGATCATGGCGACCGCGACCAGCGGCAGCAGGGCCGCCAGCACGCTGCGGAACACCAGCACGTTGATCAGCAGGATGAGCCCCATGAGGAGGGCGCCCCCGACCTTCGCGGCGGTCTCGTGGGAATCGGTGGTGTCGACGGTGTCGGCGAGACTTCCGGTGAAGCCGGTGCGCATCCCCGCCTCGGAGAACTGCGTCCGGGCGGCGTCCCTGAAGGCCCGGTAGACGCCCTGGACCCCCTTGTCCGTACGGTTCCCGATCAGCTCGACGGAGAGCAGTTCGAAACTCCGGTCGGGTGCCACCATCGCCGGGGCGATCCGGGGTGTCTGGGAGCGGTCCGGGACCAGGAATTTCGGTCTGTCGTCCTCCCTGGGCATGATCACCCGGCGCTGCGCCAGCTTCGCCGCCTCGGCCTCGACCCGCTTCTGGTCGGCGGCGCCGAGAGCCTTTCCGTCGGACCGGGCGACCAGCATCGTCACGGTGGTTGCGTCGGGGTTCACCCCGAACTGTTCCTCGGCAATCTCCAGGGCGGCGGCCGAGTCGTAGCTCTTGGGCAGGAAATCCCCGGTCTGGTTCTGGGTGACGCGGCCGATCAGTGTCGGGGCCAGGGCGCTCAGCACGACACCCAGCACCGCCCAGAGGGCGATGACTTTCCACGGGTGTCTGGTGGAGTATCCGGTCAGGGCGCGGATCACGATGTCCTCCGGCGGACGGACTTGCATGCGGACGTCTGCCGGGGGCTCCCGGCCGGTATCCAGACCATCACCCCGAGGGGCCGGGTAGCGTCCTGGCAGCGGATGATCCGGGCCGGGGCCCTGGGTCCTGCCCCGGCCAGGGACCAGGACCCAGGTCCTGGTCCCCATCCTGGTCGCGGGCCGCGAGCTGCCACCGACGGTGCTGCCGCTGCAACTGCTGTGCAACTCTGTACCGGAGGCCGTAAGGCCGGACACAGGGAGAACAGACATGCGCAGGCGCCGACACATCGGGCCCGGCGATGCCCGGGAGCCGCTGCACATCGACAGCGCCGGGCCGCCGTGGTCCCGCAATGACGCACTCGTGACCGGCGGGGCCTGCGCGATGAACCTGCTCAGCTACGTGTTCTTCGACGACCCCGACGGCCGATACGCCGTGAGCGTGGCCGGGTTCCTCCTCGTCGCGCTGGCAGCCCTGCCGTTGCTCGTCCGGCGCAGCCACCCGGTGGTGGCGCTCACTGCCGTACTGGCACTCGATACGACAGCCACCCTGACCGCGCCGCTGCCCAGACACTTCGGTGCCGTCCTGCTGGTCGCCCTGTACTCAGTCGCCAGGGCCTGCACCGGCCGGGTGACAGCGGTCGCGGCCGTCGCGACGGTGTCGCTGACGTTGCTGAGCCAGAGCCACGGCCGGATTCCGCCCTGGCAGGACGCCGCTGTCACGCCCCTCTCCGCCCTGATCGTCGTCGGCACCGCCATGGCGGTCAACCGCTGGCAGCGGGAGGTAGCGGCGAACCGCAGACTTCTCGCCGACCGTGCGGTGGCCGACGAACGCCGCCGCATCGCACGGGAGCTGCACGACATCGTGGCCCACCACATCACCACCATGCAGCTGATGGCCGGCGGAGCCCGGGCCAACCTCGCCCGACCGGAGGTGGTCCGGGACGCCCTGGTCACCCTGGAATCCTCCGGGCGGCTCGCCCTGCGCGAGATGCGCCAGCTCCTCGATGTGCTGCGGGCCGGTGACGAACCGGAGTCCGCGCCGTCGCAGCCCCAGCCGGGCGTCGACGACCTCGACCGTCTGGTGGCCGAATCCCGCCTTGCCGGACTGCCGACGGAGTTCAGCGTCCACGGGCCGCAGCGCCCGCTGCCGCCGACCGTCGGCCTCACGGTGTTCAGAATCACCCAGGAAGCCCTCACCAACGCCCGCAAGTACGCGGGGCCCGCCCGCGCGTCCGTACGGCTGACGTATCGCCAGGATCGGGTCACCGTCGAAGTGCGGGACGACGGTGGGAGCACACCGCCGCAGGAGGGGGCGTCGTCGGTGGGCTCGGGCGGTTACGGCCTGATCGGCATGCGCGAGCGCGTCGCCCTGCACGGCGGCACCCTCGCCGTCGGCCCGCAGGCCGACGGCGGGTTCGCAGTGGTGGCCGACCTGCCGCTGACCACGGACGAGGCGGCCGAAGCAGCCGTCCAGCACGAGGGGGCACACCGATGACCGGGACCCGGCCGAACACACCGAGGATCAGAGTGCTGATCGCGGACGACCAGCCGCTGGTCCGGCGCGGCCTGTCGCTGATCCTCTCCCCCGACCCGTCCTTCGAGGTCGTGGGAGAGGCCGAGGACGGCGCGCAGGCTGTCGCCCTCGCCCGCCGACTGCGCCCCGACGTCGTGGTGATGGACATCCGGATGCCCGTCCTCGACGGTATCGGCGCGACCGGGGAACTCGCCGCCACCGTGCCCGGCTGCCGGGTCCTGGCCCTCAGCACCTTCGACATGGACGAGTACGTCGTGGGTGCCCTGCGCGCCGGAGCCTGCGGGTTCCTGCCCAAGGACAGCTCGCCGGAGGACCTGAGCGCGGCGATCCGCACCGTCCACGCAGGCGAGGCCGTCGTCGCGCCGCGTCTGCTCACCCGGCTGATCTCCACCTACGTACGGGCCTCTCACGGCGCGTCGCAGCCACTCCCCACCGACCTGGGCGAACTCACACCCCGGGAGGTCGAGGTGTGGCGTCTGATGGCCACCGGTCTCGACAACGCCGAGATCGCCCACGAACTGCACATCAGCGTCTCCACGGTCAAGAACTACATCACCAGCATCTTCGGCAAGCTCGACGTCCGTGACCGCGCCCAGGCGGTCATCGCGGCCTACGAATCGGGGCTGGTCACCGCCCGCACGGCAACCGGCAACCCGCGCGGCGACGGAAACACCGCATAGCCGGGCCGACCGGTGCGCTCACTGCTTGCACAGGGTGGTGTCGAGGAGGGCCGGGCCATCGGCAGGGCCTCCCGAAACTCCTACGCGGCCGACTTCTCCTGACGCGAGGGCGGGTAACTCCCCAAGTTCCCATAGCCGGGCCTGCCCCGGGGTGGGGAGGCGTCCAGAGCGTGGACTGCCCCGGACGCTGGTTCAGCGGCACAGGCAGGCCGGGTCAGTCCACCTGATGTCGCGTCAGCCCGCGACCCCGGGCACGACCAGGTCGGTATCGTACGCGATCACCACCGCGTGGGTCCGGTTCTGCGCACCGAGCTTGGTCAGCACGTTCCCGACGTGGGTCTTCACCGTCTCCAGGCTCACCGTGAGCGACTCCGCGATCTGCGGGTTGGACAGGCCGGTGGCCATCAAGCGCAGCACCCCTCCTCCCGGCCCGTCAGCGCCGCCTGCGGCAGCGCCTCGCCGGAGCCCAGCGGGCGGGCGGTGACCATCTGGCGCAGGGCCGCCGGGAAGAGGATCGCCTCGCCCGCCGCGACCACCCGCACTGCTTCCGCGATCTGCGGGACCGGGAGCCGCTTGAGCACGAAGCCGCCGGCCCCGGCGCTGAGTGCGGCGGTGACGTAGCCGTCGTTCTCGAGGGTAGTGATCACCACGACTTTCGGCGGTTCGGCCGACTCCTCGAGGAGCTGCCGGGTGGACTCGATGCCGTTGAGGCGCGGCATCCGCACGTCCATCAGGACCACGTCCGGCCGCAACTGCCGCGCCCGCTCGACGGCCTCGAAGCCGTCGGCAGCCTCCCCGACCACTGCGATCCCCGGCTGCATCCCGAGCAGCGTGCACAGACCGCTGCGGGTCATCTCGTCGTCGTCCGCGATCACGAGGGTGACAGGGGTGCTGCTGGAGGCGCTCCGGCCCGTCCGGGCCGGCCTCGATCTCGCCGTGCAGCAGCCGCACGCGCTCAGCAAGCCCCGGCAGGCCGTGCCCGGACGTCGGGAAGACACTCGCAACCGAACTCGTCCCCGTCCCGCTCCGGTTGACCACACTGAGCCCCAGCGTGTCCGGCGTGGCCACTGCCTTGACCTCGATCGGTCCGCCCGTTCCGTGCCGCAGCGCGTTCGTCAGCCCCTCCTGCAGGATCCGGTACGCCGCCCGGGAGAGCGTCCCCTGCACCTGCGTGAAATCGCCCGACAGCTCCGGCTCCACCACCGCGCCCGCGTGCCGCAACCGGTCGAGCAGCTCGGGCAGGTCGGCCAGGGTCCGGGCCGGCGCCGTCCCCGCCTGTTCCTCACGCAGCATGCCCAGCACATAGTCCAGGTCCTCAAGGGCGGCCCGGGTCGACTCCTCGATGCTGCGCAGGGCGGCCCGCGCCGCCACCGGGTCGGCGGAGAGCACCTCGCCCGCCACCGCCGCCTGGATCGTGGCGGCCGTCAGCGTGTCCTGCTCCGAGAGCAGCAGCGGGGCAGGCTGCACCGGGGCCGTGCCATTAGAAGCGATCCGGGCGGCAACCTGACAGAGCCGACTCAACGGTTCCGTCGGCCAACTCCCGCGCGACCAGGCGGCCCACGGCCGCGGCGAGCGTGACCGCCGAGTGCATCACTGCCAAGTAGAGGCCGGGGACCTCGGCGACCGGGCCGACGATCGGCTCACCGTCGGCCGGCATTGGGCGCGCTCCGAGTCGGGTGCTGAGCAGCTCGACGCTCCCGGCGCCATGGAAAGTGGACCGAACGGCGGCAAGGGTCCGTTCGGGCGAGTCCGCGGCGGCGATCAGCCGGTCCGCGGCGACCTGCCGAAGATCGAAGTCCTCAGTGTTGACCACGGTGCGGACCAGACCGGCCGGGGCGCGGAGCCGGAACAACGGCGACGGCGACGGTTCGACCGGGACGCGCACGCCGAGCGGCGCGCTCAGCGCGGCCGTGGCAACTCCGGCCGCCAGCACCACCGTCGCAC
Organism: Streptomyces sp. NPDC058239; assembly: GCF_042882185.1. NCBI lineage: Bacteria > Bacillati > Actinomycetota > Actinomycetes > Kitasatosporales > Streptomycetaceae > Streptomyces > Streptomyces sp. NPDC058239. The sequence goes on along the minus strand of NZ_JBHVWS010000087.1, from coordinate 6,909 downwards.
CGGAGAGGGGTCCTGCTGCCGTCTCAACCCCGGTAATCTGGCCCGCTGTATCCCGGCGGACCGCGGTAACCGGCGTGTCCAGATGTACCCGAGCTCCGTGGGTGCGAGCGGCCGCGACCAGCCGCTCGGTCACGCCCACCGAGTCAACAGCGCCGTCGCCCGGCGCCCAGACAGCCCACTCCGGAGGCTGCCGAAGGGTGGGCTCGAGCGTCGCCACGGTGGCCGCGTCCACGATCGTCTGCCCGGGCCCGGCGTCCGGCGCACTGTCCTCCCTGGTCCAGCTCAGCGAGCCGGACCAGGTAACCGGGAGTCCCGGCAACTCTGCCCCGAGTCGGTGGTACTCCGCCGTTGCGGTGGCCCGCAGCCCGGCGGCCGGACCTCTACGCACGCCAGACGCTCCGACCCAGGCGAACGAGTCCGCCGTCACGCCGGCGCCTGGCCGCCCGGCGTCGACCAACGTCACCGCGGCGCCCGCCCGGGCGGCGTGATAGGCCACCGATGCGCCGACAATGCCGGCGCCGACGACGACCAAGTCCCCACTCACCGATGAGCTCAACACGTTCACGACCCTAGCGTCCGCCCGCGTGGCGCGTGAGTTCGTCGCGGGCCGCTTCGTCGCCCTCGCGCGGCTCGGCCTGCTCCAGCGTGCCCAGCTCGCGCAGCGCCCGGAGCTCATCGGCGCGGCCCGCGATCCGGGCTGCTTCGCGCAACTCGGCTTCCCGGGCGGCGACGGCCGCGGCTTCGGCGGCGAGCTCGGCCTGGACGACGACGTCGGTGTCCGGGTCGTAGACGGTGCCCGGGGCCGCGGCGGCAAGCAACTGGTCGGTCCCCACTCCGCGAGCTCTGCGCGGCCGCGGTCGTCGTCGGCCAGGTGCTCGTGCCGCGAGTCCTGCCGCGCGTCGAACCGAGCTTGCTCGAGGGCCGCCACGACGGCGCCTGTCCGCACGGCGGGGACAGGGGTGAGGAGATCGGCAGTGTCGTCGTGACTGCCTCTATCAAGCCCGCTTTCGCCAGTGTTCGAGCTGGTCTTTCATTCTCATGGTGCTGGGATGGTCGGGTCCATACATTTGCAGCCGGTCGACCAGTAGTGCGGCCAGGGCCTCCACAGCTCCGGTTGCGTCCCCCGCCTCTCCGCGCCGAATGGCCATCCAGTAGGCAAGCTCGTTCTGCGTACTCAGGATGTCGGCGTGGTTGGGATCCCAGATTCGTGATTGGTCGGTGAGCAGTTCGGCCAGGGCCTCCGCAGCTCCGGCCGCGTCTCCAGCCTCGCCCCGGCATCGGGCCAGCCAAAAGCGGGCCTCCAAGGTGTCCGGGTGGTCGGGTCCCTGGATCCGCAGGTAGTCGGTGAGCAGTGCGGCCAGAGCCTCGGCAGCTCCGGCCGCGTCAGAATCGCTCCGCCAGATGGCAAACCCAAGGCGGGCCCGCAAGGTGTTTGGGTGGTCGGGTCCCTGGATCCGCAGGTGGTCGGTGAGCAGCTCGGCGTATGCCTCGGCGGCTCCAGCCGCGTCTCCCGCCTCTCCCCGCCATCGAGCAAGACCGAAGCGAGTGTTCAGAGTCTCGGGGTGGTCGGGTCCCTGGATCCGCAGATGGTCGGTGAGCAGTGCGGCCAGAGCCTCGGCGGCTCCGGCCGCGTCTCCAGCATTGCCGCGCCACGTTGCCAGGCAGCACCGATCGTGCAGGGTCTGGGGGTGGTCAGGGCCGAGATCCCGAACCCGGTCTGTCAGAAGCTCGGCCAAGGCCTCCGCAGCTCCAGCGGCATCCCCCGCGCGCCCGCGCCACTCCGCGCTGAGGTGGCGAGTTTCCAGAGTGTCGGGGTGGTCGGGTCCTTGGATCCGCAGGTGGTCGGTCAGGAGCTCGGCGTAAGCCTCCGCAGCTCCGGCCGCGTCTCCAGCACTTCCACGCCATCGGGCAAGACCGAAGCGAGTGTTCAGAGTCCTGGGGTGGTCGGGTCCTTGGATCCGTAGCTGGTCGGTCAGGAGTTCGGCGTAAGCCTCCGCAGCTCCGGCCGCGTCTCCCGTCTCTCCCCGCCATCGAGCAAGACCGAAGCGAGTGTTCAGAGTCCTGGGGTCGTCGGGTCCTAGGATCCGGAGCCGGTCGGTTAGAAGCTCAGTTAGAGCATCCACCGCACCGCGTGCATCGCCAGCCTGTCCTCGATTCGAGGCAAGGTTGTCCCGAGCCAGCATTGTCTCGGGGTGGTCCGAACCGAGGGAGGCCCGAGCCCTGTTCACCAGATCCTGGAAGTGCTCCACGGCAGCAGTGAACTGACCCGCCTCGCTCAAACTGACGCCAACATGCATAAACAGGTGATGGTGCATACTCCCGCTGAATAGGGCGTCTCCAGCGCAGTGGATGACGGCTTGTCCGTTGGCTCTCAGCGTCTGAGCCAACGGGAGGTGGGGGTCGGGCCAACTCTCACAGTCCTCGAGTAAGGCGTCACCAGCGGCGCGGGCTGTCTGGCTACGCCCCTGAGGACTCAGAGTGTCGCGGGTAGCACGCTGGATGAGCTGGTGAATGCGCACTGACTGCTGTGGAGAGTCGGGATCGTGGTCGATGAGGCTCAGACGGTGCAGAGCACGGAGTGCGCCCCACACGTCCAGCTCCGTCACTTCATCCGCGGTGGTCTGCTCGACTCCGGTCTGGGCACGGTGCTGAGCGAGGTAGGTCCGGGCGGGCCCACTGGTCAGGACGCTCTGGGGAATGCCGTTCGGATCCAGCATGGCCGTGAGCTGAAGCGCGGGACAGGCGAGACCGGCGGGGTTGAGGTTGTTAGCGCGTTCGATCGACAGCGACCAGGTGACGGCCACGGTGGTGTTCTGGTCGTCTGGCAGCGTGCTTGGCTCGGGCAGCACGCTGGCGAGGTTGGTTGCGCGGTCGGCGAGTCGGCGGCGGTAGCTGTGGCACTGTCGGTGGGTACACGGTGAGCAGCCGACGGAAATGCCGGCATCGACGATGTAGGCAGCAGCCTGCGAAAGGGCTAGCGGCAGGTAGCCAAGGTCCTGCGCCAGCGCACGGATCTCGTCCGGGTCATCGTGCCGTCCGTGCTCGGCAAGGAAGTCAACCAGATAGGCGACTGCCTGAGCCGGAGTAAATACCCCAAGGTCGATCCGATGTCCGGGTAGAGCGGCATCGCGGCGCCGCGTGGTGACCACCGTGCGGCCGTACGGGCTCTTCGCCGGCCACAGCCCGGTCACGTCAGCGGGGTCGGCGACATCGTCCAGTACGACCAGCCACCGGCACACGGGCTCGGACACTGGCGGCTTAGGTTCAAGCCATCTCAGGAATGCCTGTGCGGATCGCTCGGGGTCGCCAGGTTCGAGGGCGAGGAGTTCTTCGGCAGCCTGGGCGAAGGCGGAGACGATGGCGGGGCGGCTGCTGGCGCTGACCCAGACCAGCACATCCAATTCGTCCCCAGTCCACGCCTGCCGCGCGTAGCGGGCGGCGAGCTGGGTCTTGCCGACGCCGCCGGTGCCGCGCAGCACCTGGCACAGCACCGCGGTGCCGCTGTTGGTCAGCGCGGCCCGCAGCTGGTCGGTCTCGTCTCGTCCCTGGAAGGCCGCTGCTTCGCGGGGCATGACACCGACCTGGTGCGGCCACGGGTCCGGCTCCCGCCCATGCACGTGCACGGTCGTGATGTCGCCGCTGTGGTATCCGCTGATCGATACTCCTGCCGGCCCGGAAGTCGCTTGACCTGTGTCCCGAACCTCGATACCCCGCCGTCCCGCCATACCGCTCCCCCTCCTGCTGCCCTGGGCTACTTCTCGCTGTATCCGCTGATGGCGTCGCCGTCTCCGGTCGCTTCGGCATCGCCTGTCCGCTCGACAGTGACGGGGCGCGCAGATCCGCTCCCGTGATAACCCGTGACTGCGGTGCCCTTGCCTGCTGTCTTGGCGGTGCTGGTTTCGCGAACGACGATGGCTGATTGGCTGGCACCAGGGAGCGCTGCCCAGATTCCGATACCTACCGCTGCCACACCTGCGAGAGCGGAGGCCACCGTCGCGATCCGGCTCGCTGTCTCCCACTGCGAGACGGCGAACACCCACCCCAGGACAGCAACCACCACGCACGTCACGACCAACACCACGCGCTTCAACGTCATCCCGTCATCGTCGCTCAGGCCGAGTCGCGACGGGAGCGCTTTGGCCGAGCCCCTCATCTTCCGATGTGCGGGGGGGGGGCCAGGCACCGCAACGGCAGTGAGGTTCAGGCGGGCGTCCATGTCGAGGTTGACCTCGCCGTACGGGCGCACGTGGGACCAGAACAGCGGGGTCGGGCCGCGCCGGTCGGCGGGCATGAGAATGTCGGCCCACTCCGGTTCGCCGAGGACGTCCTGGAGCATAAGGTGACGCGGTGCGGCGTACAGCGGCGCTCGGCCCTCGATACCTCTTCCGGGCCGCGTCCGACGGCAGCATGGCGTGACATGCCGAGACCGCTCGCCAACTCCGAATGTAGGAAACTGCGGACGCGATCGCTGCTACGAGCGTGGGGCCGGAAGAGGCGCGGAAACCTGCGTGCCTTTTGGGGCATTAGGCCGTTAGGGGTGTCACGGACGCACTCGGCGTCCCGGCCGGAAGGATGCTTAATGTCCACGAAGCGCGTTGCCCGCCGTCTGCTGGTGCTGACAGCCATGGCGGCTACCGGTACAGGTGCATTGAGCGTTCCAGCCGTCGCGAGCACGAACATTCTGGCGGCCGGCAATGCCGCTTACGACACCACGATGATCAACAAGGACCGTGAGGTCACGGCGGTTGGCGTGACGGCTTACAGCAGCGGGGTGGGCAGCGGTCTGGTCCAGCTGCCGGTGAACAGCCCTGAGAACCGCGGTGGTGGGGGCAGCCTGCTCTTTTCGGATCGTGGGCTGAAGACTGAGGTTACCGCGGTGGTCTGGGAGCGATGAGCTACCGGCGGTTGAAAGGGTCCTTGGCCAGGATATGGATGCCGGCCCTGGTCAGGATGCGCCTGCGGCAGGGTGCTTCTGCGGCCGGTCTGACGTCCGATGCCGTGTCGGGTGCGGTGCGCGGTAGCGATCCGGTCAACGGTTACCAGGTGCTGGAGCAGGTGGTACAGCTGCCGGTCAGCACGTGGCGGTACCACTGGGACCCGCCACACGTACGCCACCTGGGCCCCATGGCGCAGGACTGGTGGAAAGCGTTCGGGGTCGGCGAGAACGACCGAACGATCTGCTGCACCGATGCCAACGGAGTGGCCATCGTCGCTATCCAGGCACTGCACCGGGAACTGACCGAACTACGAAACGAAGTCACGGCCCTACGAGCCCAGAGTTCACCGGCATACCACCCCAGCGGTCCCGGAGCCGCCGACCCGGGTTGAAGGGCCGGCCCGGAACATGAGCTGACGTACGTATCACCGGAAATCCGCCGAGCCTCGGTTCCGAGACCAACGTGATCAGCGAGTGGCCCGGGGCCGGCGTAGCCCACCAGCCCAGGCGCGGTGGCGCACTTCAGCTCGGTCGGAGCCGCTACGGCCACGCCCTTGGGGCAGGTGGCTTCCGCCCAGCCAGCGCACATGCCTCGTGCATCCGAGTAGTAACTGACCCGGATCCGGCAAGGCACATCAGGGCCCGGACACCGAGTGCCGCACTCGGCCACACGGGCCGGGTACAGCGCTCAGTCGCAACAGCTGGTTTCCTCCGCTGGTGTGCGCGAGAACCGGATAAACAGCAGGTCAGCGAGGTGCATTGTCCTGTCGAAGTGAATGTGTCAGGTAGCGAGCTGTTGATCTGCCGGGATGCCGGGTCGTTTGAGAAGACGGAGGCCCGGGGTTCTCAGTCGACCTGGCTTTGGCGGAAGTCGCGCTCTCGGTAGAGGCACAACGGTCCTTGGCTGTGCCGTTCCCCAGGCAGCTGTCCGGGCACCCTGCGCCAGCCCCGCCGAAGTAGTTGCTCTGCAGGAGATCCTGACGTCCTTGAGCCTGCCGCCAGGGTGGGCCCGACCTCGCGGGCGATGCTCGCAGAGTGGTACGTCAGGTGACTTCCCAGGCCGCCTCGATCATCTGGAAGATCTCGTCCACCGCAGCCTGCGGATCGTCCGTCTCACGGGCCAGCGAATAGGCGTCGATCACGAACCTTGCGATCGTCCGGCAGGCCGTTGTGGTCTGTGACAGGCCGGGATCGGCAGCGATGGCCGTTGCCAGCGACTCTGCATGACGCAGCCGCATCGACTCCTCGTACTCCCGCAGGGCACGTGACTCGTCGATCATGCGGTAGATCGGGACGGTGCCGTCTGCCGTGCAGTGCCGGACCATCTCCTGGATCTCGCGGCGCAGTGCGGGGATGAGCGGTTCGTGCGGTGCGCGGTTGGTGACCGCCTGCGTGAGGCGTTGCTCGAAGTTGTCGTCCTGCTCGAACACCAGGGCCTCTTTCGAGGCGAAGTGGGAGAAGAGCGTGGTGACGGCCACGTCGGCCTCGGCGGCCACATCGCGGATGCCCACCGCGTCGTACCCGCGATCCAGGAAGAGCTGCAGGGCGGTGTCGGCGATCTTCTGTCGGGTCGCGGCCTTCTTGCGCTCACGGCGTCCGGGCGGCTCGGTCATGTCACTGACACTATCAAATCCAAAGGAGTAACTGTTCCTAAACAACAACCGTTAGTGTTACGGTCGGCTGCATGAAGAGAGTGAGCTTCGCCGAGTTCGGCGGTCCCGACGTTCTCCACCTCGAAGGCGCCGAGGAGCCCCACGCGGGCCCCGGCCAGATACGCATCGCCGTGCGGGCGGCGGGCGTGAACCCCGTCGACTGGAGAATCCGTGAAGGCCAGTTCCAGAAGGTCCGCCCGGTCGTCCTGCCCGCCGGAGTCGGGCAGGACGCCTCCCGGGGGGGGGGCAAGGTCGGGGAGGGGGGCGAAGGGGTCGAGGTGGGCGACCACCTGTTCGGGCGAGGGGCGAGCCCCGATTGCG
>NZ_JBHVWS010000086.1:0-30850 GCF_042882185.1 Streptomyces sp. NPDC058239 | reverse complement strand
AAATTTCCCTTTTCCACACCCCCCCCCCCCGGGCCCCCCCGCCCGTTAACACTCGCGGCGGGGGGCGCCGCCGTATTGTCTAGACACCACCGGTCGCCCCGGCAGCCGTGATGGCGCAGACAGCAACGGTTTGCCCCGAAGGAGCCCCTCATGACCCCGCCCGTCGTCCACTCGCTGCGCGAACAGATCCGCGAGCACATCGTGGACGGGATCGTCAGCGGGCGCTGGAAACCGGGTGAGCGGATCGTGGAGCGCCGGATCGCCACCGAGCTGGAGGTCAGCCAGACGCCCGTGCGCGAGGCGCTGCGGGAGCTGGAGACGCTCCGGCTGATCGAGTCGGCCCCCAACAAGGGTGTACGGGTCCGCAATCTCACCGCGGCCGATCTGGAGGAGAGCTATCCGGTCCGGGCCGGTCTGGAGCAGATCGCGGCAGAGCTGGCGGCTCCGGTCCTCGGCGAGGACTGCTCGCGCCTCGCGCCGCATGTGACGGCGCTCTACGAGGCGGACCGGCTGGCCGACGGTGAGGCGCAGGTGCGGCACACCGTCGGGTTCCACCGCGAGATGGTGCGGGCCGCCGGGAACGCCGTGCTGCTGCACACCTGGGAGGGGCTGGGCATCGAGGTGTTCACCGCCCTGTCGATCCGGTGGCTGGGCACGGTCCAGAAGTCGTACGCGGAGGAGCACGAGGCGCTCATCGAGGCGTTCCTGCGGAAGGACCCGGACATCGGTGTGCTGGTCAAGGCGCATGTGCTCGGCTGCGCACCGCGCGCCTGAGAGGCGTACGCATCTGACGTGAGGGGCGCTCGCCTGTGCAGGCGGGCGCCCCTTTTGCGCATTAGATCCCGTCACTCCGTGCCCCGTTTCACGGCACCGAATGCCAATTTCTTCATATCGAGAAGTTTTGCCCTTCATCCTTTGATCGATCATCGATCGGCGACTTACAGTTCACTCCGCGGGCCCACCGGCCCCATCGCCCTGTCCTGCCAGTCAGGGCCTTTCTCCACCCCCCTCCACTCCGGAAGGCGGCGATCATGACCGACCCCGTAGGAAAGCTTCCGAGCGAGCTCGACCAGCTCCCGGACCGTGACCCCGAGGAGACCGCCGAATGGGCGGCCTCCCTGGATGCCGTCACCAAGGCCGCGGGCCCGCACCGCGCCGCGTACCTGATGCGCCGCTCGCTCCAGCACGCCGAGGGCGCCGGTCTCGCGCTGCCCAAGCTGCTGGAGACCGATTACGTCAACTCCATCCCGACCGCCGCCGAGCCCGCGTTCGACGGCGACCTGGAGATGGAGTCCAAGATCACCGCCTGGAACCGCTGGAACGCGGCCGCGATGGTCACCCGTGGCGCCCGGCTCGGCGTCGGCGGCCACATCGCCACCTTCGCCTCGGCGGCCTGGCTGTACGAGACCGGCTTCAACCACTTCTTCCGTGGCAAGGAGGGGGACGGCTCCGGCGACCAGCTCTACATCCAGGGCCACGCCTCCCCCGGCATCTACGCCCGCGCCTTCCTCGACGGCCGGCTCAGCGAGCAGCAGCTCGACAACTTCCGCCAGGAGGCGGGCGGCGACGGTCTGCCGTCCTACCCGCACCCGCGGCGGCTGCCCTGGCTGTGGGAGTTCCCCACCGTGTCGATGGGCCTCGGCCCGCTCTCGGCGATCTACCAGGCGCGCTTCAACCGCTACCTGGCCAACCGCAACATCAAGGACACGTCGAACTCGCACGTCTGGGCCTTCCTCGGCGACGGCGAGATGGACGAGCCCGAGTCGACCGCCGCCCTCGCCCTCGCGGCCCGTGAGCGGCTCGACAACCTGACCTTCGTCATCAACTGCAACCTGCAGCGCCTCGACGGCCCGGTCCGCGCCAACTTCCGCGTGGTCCAGGAGCTGGAGGGCGCGTTCCGCGGCGCCGGCTGGAACGTCATCAAGACGCTCTGGGGCAACGCCTGGGACGAGCTGTTCCAGCTGGACACCACCGGTGCGCTGGTCCGCCGGCTCCGGGAGGTCCCGGACGCGCAGTTCCAGACGTACGCCACCCGCGACGTCGCGTACATCCGTGAGCACTTCTTCGGCGCCGAGCCCGCGCTCGCCGAGCTGGCGAAGCTGCTCACCGACGCGAAGATCGCCGAGTGCTTCTACACCTCGCGCGGCGGCCACGAGGCCCGCAAGGTGTACGCGGCGTACAAGGCGGCCGTCGAGCACAAGGGCGCCCCGACCGTGATCCTCGCGCAGACGGTGAAGGGCTACACGCTCGGCAAGGGCTTCGAGTCCAAGAACGCCAATCACCAGATGAAGAAGCTGACGATCGACGAGTTCAAGGGCATGCGCGAGCTGCTCGGACTCCCGATCCCGGACAGCGCCTTCGCCGACGGTGTGGTGCCTTACGGCCACCCGGGCACCGACTCCCCCGAGGTCCGCTACCTCCAGGAACGCCGTGCCGCTCTCGGCGGCCCCGCGCCGGCCCGCCGGGTGCACGCGGTGGCGCTGCCCGAGCCCGAGGAGCGCGCGTTCAAGGCCCTGTACAAGGGGTCCGGCAAACAGGAGATGGCCACCACCATGGCGTTCGTGCGCCTGGCCAAGGACCTGATGCGGGACAAGGAGACCGGTAGGCGCTGGGTGCCGATCGTCCCGGACGAGGCTCGCACCTTCGGCATGGAGTCGCTGTTCCCGTCGGCCGGTATCTACTCGCCGCTGGGGCAGACGTACGAGCCGGTCGACCGCGACCAGCTGATGTACTACAAGGAAGCCAAGGACGGCCAGATCCTCAACGAGGGGATCACCGAGGCCGGGGCCATGGCCGACTTCATCGCCGCGTCGACGTCGTACGCGACGCACGGCGAGACGATGATTCCGTTCTACATCTTCTACTCGATGTTCGGCTGGCAGCGGACCGGCGACCAGATGTGGCAGCTCGCCGACCAGCTCGGCAAGGGCTTCATCGTCGGCGCCACGGCCGGCCGGACGACGCTGACCGGCGAGGGCCTCCAGCACGCGGACGGCCATTCTCACCTGATCGCGTCCACGAACCCCGCGTCGCTCAACTACGACCCGGCATTCGCGTACGAGATCGCAGTGATCGTCAAGGACGGTCTGCGCCGGATGTACGGCCCCGAGGCCGAGAACGTCTTCTACTACGTGACGGTCTACAACGAGCCGAAGCCGCAGCCCGCGATGCCGGAAGGCGTCGAGGAGGGCATCGTCAAGGGCCTCTACCGCTTCAAGGAGGGCACGCCCGCCACGGCGGACGCGCCGCGCCTGCAGCTGCTGGCCTCCGGCACGGCGATCCACTGGGCCCTGGAGGCCCAGGAACTGCTCGCCGCGGACTGGGGTGTGACGGCCGACGTCTGGTCCGCCACCTCCTGGGGCGAGCTGCGCCGCGAGGCGCTGGAGTGCGACGAGGCGCTGCTCCACGGCGAACAGCGAGTGCCGTACGTGACCCAGGCGCTGGAGGGCGCACCGGGTCCGGTCCTCGCGGTCAGCGACTGGATGCGGCAGGTCCCGGACCAGATCAGCCAGTGGGTGGAGCAGGACTGGTCCTCGCTCGGCACGGACGGCTTCGGGCTCTCCGACACCCGTGATGCGGCCCGCCGCCACTTCGGCGTCGACGCCCAGTCGATCACGGTCGCGGCCCTGGCCCAGCTGGCCCGCCGCGGCGAGGTGACCGCGTCCGCGGTCAAGGAGGCCCGGGAGCGGTACGGGCTCTGACGCGTGAAGGCGGCCGGGTACGCCCGGCTGCCTCCTCGCCCCGGTCCGGCAAAGGCTCCGTCCTCGATCGCCGGACGGGCTTGATCTTCAAGCCCGTCCGGCGATCGAGGACATCTTTGAGCCCGGCCGGCGACCGAGGCCGCCCCCGGGCCTGCGGGCCACAATGGCCGCATGCGTGCTGCCCGTCTCATCAAAATGGTGCTGCTCCTGCAGTCCCGCCCCGCCATGACCGCCGCCGAGCTCGCCCAGGAACTCGAGGTGTCCGAACGGACCGTCACCCGGGACGCGCAGGCACTCTCCGAAGCGGGCGTCCCGGTGTACGCGGACCGGGGCCGGGCCGGGGGCTACCGGCTGGTCGGCGGGTACCGCACGCGCCTCACCGGACTCGCCCGTAACGAGGCCGAGGCGCTCTTCCTCTCCGGGCTGCCGTCCGCCCTGCGCGAGATGGGTCTGGAGGACGCCGCGTCCGCCGCCAGGCTCAAGGTGTCTGCGGCCCTGCTGCCGTCCCTGCAGGGCGCCTCGGACAGCGCCGCCCAACGCTTCCACCTGGACGCTCCCGGCTGGTACCAGGAGCCGGTCACCCCCGAACTGCTGCCCGCCGTCGCCGAGGCGGTCTGGGACGACCGGATCGTCCACGCCCGCTACCGCCGCAACGGCCGGGACGACGAGGTGGAGCGGGAGCTGGCCCCGTACGGACTCGTCCTGAAGGCCGGGGTCTGGTATCTCTGCGCCCGCGTGGCGGACGACTGCCGGGTGTACCGGATCGACCGGTTCTCGGCCGTCGCGGTGTCGGACGAACGGTTCGAACGCGACGAGCAGTTCGATCTTCCGGCCTTCTGGGACGAGCGGGCCGCCCAGTTCGCCCGCTCGCTCCTGCGTACCGAGGTGACGGTACGGGTGACGGAGGAGGGTGTACGCCGACTGCCGTACACCATGGACCGTTCGGCGGTCCACGACGCGCTGGACGCGGCCGGCCCGCCCGACGCACAGGGACAGCTCACCGTCACCCTGCCGGTCGAGTCCCTCGATGTCGCGTACAGCCAACTGATGGCCATGGGGCCGGAGTTGGAGGTCCTCGAACCGGCCGCTCTGCGGACTCGTTTCATCGCAGCCGCCGAACGCCTGCGCGACCTCTATCGCTGAAGGCTTCTTTTCGCCGCGTCCGCGTGCGTCGCCCGCCGTCAAGGCCGATGCTTGTCCCGTGATGGACGAGACGGAGTTCTGGGAGATCATCGACAGCACCCGCGAGGCCGCCGAGGGCGACCCCGAGGACCAGGCCGATCTGCTCGTCGAGCGGCTGGTGCGGCTCGATCCCGAAGCCGTGCTGGATTTCGCCAGGCACTTCGAGGCCCGTTACAACCGCGCCTACCGCTGGGAACTGTGGGGCGCCGCCGCCGTACTGCTCGGCGGCGCGAGCGACGACGCCTTCGACTTCTTCCGCTGCTGGCTGATCGGGCAGGGCCGGGAGATCTTCGAGGGCGCTCTGCACGATCCGGACAGCCTCGCCGATCTTCTCGACGACTTCGACGAGGAGATCGACGGGGACGCCGAGGATCTCGGCTATGCCGCCGACGAGGCGTACGAGCAGCTCACCGGCGTGGTCACCCCGGACCTCGGGCTGCCGCCCCAGGCCTCCGAGCCGGAGGGCACCCCCTTCGGTTTCGAGGACGACGCGGCGCTGGCGGAACGCTTCCCCGCGCTCTGGGAGCGGTTCGGAGCCGGCTGAACGCGCCCGGGGCCCTGCCGCTCCGTCAGAAGTGGGTTCCGCCGTCGATCCGGATCTCCGTACCCGTGATGAACGCCCCGTCCTGCGATCCGAGCATCGCGACGACGCCCGCGACGGTGTCCGGGCTGGCGAAGCCCTCGCCGAGCGCCGGAGACAGCTTCATGAAGAGCGACATGTCGGCATCGGCGGGCAGCCCCGGGCCGTTGCCACTGGTCATGTCGGAGGAGATCGAGCCGGGCGCGACGGCGACGACCCGCAGCCCCTGCTTGCTGTACTCGCTCGCCAGCGCGTGCGTCATCGACTGGACACCGCCCTTGCTCGCCGCGTACGCCGACATGTAGGGGTGCGCGAAGCTCGCCGAGGTGGAGGAGAAGTTCACGACGACCGGCTTGTCGCCCGCCAGCAGGGCCGGTATCGCCTCACGGATCATCAGGAACGTCCCCGTGAGGTTGACCGCGAGGATCTTGTTGAAGAACTCCAGCGACGTCTTGTGCGTGTGCTCGGAGCGCAGAATTCCGGCCGCGTTGACCAGTACGTCGAGGCCCCCGAGGGTGGCCACGGCGGAGGCGACGCCCGCCTGGACGGCCGCCTCGTCCGAGATGTCGAGGACGAGGGTGGTGAGGCGGTCGGCGCTGCCGTTCGCCACGGCTGTCGCGTACGTGGCCTTCAGCCCGGCCTCGCTGACATCGGCCGCGACGACGCGGCCGCCCTCGGCGAGGACACGGTGGACGGTGGCCTGGCCGATGCCGGAGCCCCCGCCGGTGATGAGTGCGCGGCGGCCTTCGTAGCGGTTCATGTCTGTTCTCTCCCGGTCCCGGTGACTGCTGTCCCGAAGCTGTCTCGATACTTCCTCGATCGATGCCCACCGTACGCCCAAGTGGCACGTTTTGCCATTACGTCATTTCATGCACACCTCTCCACTGCCGGGGTAATCTCCTGGGAATGAGCATCGAGCCGAGTCAGCCGTCCCTCACCGAACGCCGTAAGGCCGCAACCCAGCTGGACATCGCGCGCGCCGCCGCCGCGCTCTTCGCCGAGCGCGGACCCGAAGGCACCACGGCACAGGACATCGCCCATCGGGCGGGCGTCGCGCTGCGTACCTTCTACCGGTACTTCCGCTCCAAGCAGGACGCGGTGGGCCCACTGCTCTCGGGCGGCGCCGAGCACTGGCGGGCGCTGTTGGAGGCGGCCGAGCCGGGGAAGGCGCTCGCCGGGGTGCTGGAGCAGGCGGTCACCGAGGCGCTCCGGGTGCCGGGCGCGGACGCCGCCGAACAGCTCGGCTGGACGCGCGGGCTGCTGCGGGCGGCGGTGGAGGACCCGGCGTTGCGTGCCGTCTGGTACCGGGTCAATCAGGATTCGGAGGAAAAGCTGCTGCCGGTGCTGACCCGGCTGGCGGGCGACGGGGCGGACCCACTGGAGGTCCGGCTCGCCGCAGCCGCCGCCACGGACGCGGTACGCGTCGCGCTGGAAGCCTGGGCGGAGACGGACGCGCCGACGAGCGGGCCCGGCTCACCTTCCGATCTGGCGGTGCGCTGCCTCCATGAACTCATGGGTGGCATGCGACTGTTCAAGGGCTGAGCGGGAAACCAGGATTCACGGTGCCAGCGAGCGGCCCATCATGACGTCGTCGGCATAGCGCCCGCCCAGGAAGAACTCACCGGGCAGCACACCCTCGACGACGAACCCCTCCGACTCGTACAGGGCCCGCGCGGGTGCGTTGTGCCCGAGCACCCGCAGCGTCATCCGGTTCGCCCCGTCACTGCGCGCCGCCGCGAACGCCGCCCGCAGCAGGGCCCTGGCGATTCCGCGGCCGCGCGCCCAGTCGGCCACGGCGAGGCCCTGTATCTGCCGGACATGTGTGTTGCAGGCCAGCGGGGTCGGCGGGACCAGCCTGATGTACCCGGCGAGGCCCACCTCCCCCGCCTCGTTCTCCGCCTCGGCCACGAGGAAGTCCTCGGGCTTGTGCCGGTCGTCGAAGAACGGCGCGTACGGGGGCTGCGGCCTCGATGTCACGGCGTGCAGCGTCGACCACGTGGCCCGGTCGAGCTCCCCCAGAGCGGTGTCGTCGAAGAGCACGGCGGGGCGGACGGGGCGGGTGCGGAGCTCGGGCATGCGCGCCACTGTGCCACGGCCCGCCCGGTCGCGTCATCGCATATCTGCCGGGCGCTCGGCGGAGCCGAACGGGAAGCGGCGGCGGAAGTCGTCGGCCGCGTCCTCCAGGGTGCAGAAGCTGACGCCCTCGTGCCCGGAGACGTACTCGATGAAGCGCTCCAGCATGAGGAGCACCTGCGGGCGGCCGCTGACGTCCGGGTGCAGGGTGATGGGCAGGACCGCGTAGTCGAGCTCACGGTGGACCCAGTCGAACTGGTCGCGCCAGTCCTGTTCCAGCTGGCGCGGGCTCACGTATCCCTGGCTGTTGTGCGCGTGTTTGTTGAACATCATGGGCGGCAGGTCGTCGACGTACCAGTTGCCGCAGAACTCGACGAGGTCGACCTCGTGGCCGTGGACGAGGGGCTTCATCCACTCCTTGGCCTCCTTGCCGAAGTCGATCTTCGTCCAGCTGTCGCCGACCCGGGCGTAGAAGGGGGTGAAGTCGCGGTAGTTCTGGCTGTGGTCGTAACTGAAGCCATAGGTGTGGAGGAGTTCGGCGGTGTACGCGGACATCTCCCACCAGGGCGCCACATAGCCGCGCGGCCTGCGCCCGGTGTACTCCTCGATCAGTTCGACGCAGCGGGCGAGTACGTCCTCCTCCTGCTGCCGGCTCATCGCGATGGGGTTCTCGTGCGAGTAGCCGTGCGCGCCGATCTCGTGCCCCGCCTCGACGACCATGCGGGTCTGCTCCGGGAACGTCTCGATGGAGTGCCCGGGGATGAACCAGCTGGTCCGGATCCCGTACCGCTCGAAGAGCTTGAGCAGTCGTGGGGTACCGATCTCACCGGCGAAGACGCCCCGCTGGATGTCGTTGGGTGAGTCCTCGCCGCCGTAGGAGCCGAGCCAGCCGGCCACGGCGTCCACGTCCACACCGAGCGCGATCTTGATGTCCTTGGTCATGCGAGGGATGCCTTCCGGTCGGTGTCGAGGAGGTGCTGTACGTCGTCCGTGGCGGCCCGGAGCGCGGCGGTGTCCCGCTCGGTCCAGTCGCGTTCGTCCCGGCTGTGCACGGAGATCCATCCGGTCATCGCGTCGTCGCGGACGAGGGGCGAGAGCATCTGGGCGTGCACGCCGTACACGTCCACGAGTGCCTGCGGCGGATGCGGGATCGCCTCGAAGTGCGGCTGGACCAGCGGGATCCGCTGCCGCTCCAGCCACTCGACGGTGTTCAGCCGACGCTGGTCGAGGGAGGCGTCGCGGCGGATGGACCGTACGCCCTCGCGCAGGGCTTCGGCGGCGGTCAGGTCGACGGCCAGTCCGTGTGCGGGCAGGTCGAGACGGAGGGTGGTGCGATCGGCGCCGGTCGTCTCCAGCAGGGTCCGCAGGACGGTCTGGAAGCGTGCCCGCAGGGAGCCCGAGCGGAGCAGGTCGCCATGGCCGGGCAGGGCGGGGACGCCGGTATCCGCGGAGGCAAGGCGCAGAGCCTGCCACAGGGTCGCGGTGACGCTGTCGAACACCGGTATCCCCAGGGCCGGTTCGAGCTGCCGGGCGACATCCGCGCCGTGCACATTGGTGCAGACGACAGCGACGGCGTGCGTACCGGGCGCCGCCACCTCGATCTGCCGTGCCACATCGGCGGCCGGGATGCGGGCGAAGGCCTCGTTGTCGCTGATACCGAAGGGTTCGGCGAGCGTGCAGTCCAGGCCCTCCTTCGCGTAGCGGCGGACGATCCGGTCGGCGACGTCCCGGGTGTACGGGACGGCGAGCCCGAGCCTGGTCACGCCGTACGCGGCACAGGCGTCGAACAGTGCGAGGGTGGAGGTGGTGGCGGGGATGCCGGTCTCCTCGGTGATCCGGGCGCACAGGGCGCGGTCCCGGTCCGGGCCCAGCCAGGAGCCCGAGGTGCCGTTCCACGCGATGACGTCGACGTGCGCGTCGGCGAGCTCCCGGGCGGCGGCGAGCATCGGCTCCGGGTCGAACTGGGCGTCGGATCCCTCGTCCAGGGCGATCCGGGTGACCGGGACGCGGGCGAAGTGGGCGGTGGCCACGTCCGTACCGTGGAGCAGCCCGTACGTGACGGGCTCCAGACAGGTGTTGGAGGACGGGGTGAGCATCCCGATGCGGATGCGGCAAAAACGGGTGGTGGTCGTCATCGGACGGCGAGCCTCCTGCTGTAGTCGATGACCAGGGATGAAACGGTGAACAGCACACCCGCGCCGACGAAGTAGAGCAGCGCCCAGGTGTACGAGCCGGTGGCACCGACGATGAAGCCGACCGCGATCGGTGTGATCATCCCGGCGATGTTGCCGGAGAGATTCATGGCTCCGCCGACGACTCCGGCGTTGGCCCGTCCGGCGAGCACGGACGGCAGCGACCAGTACAGACCGGCCCAGCGGAGGAAGAAGAGGACGACGGAGAGGAGTGCGACCGCCGTCATGGCGTCGGGCACCAGCACCACCCCGAGCAGCCCGGCGACGACGGCGATCCCGGCGACGCCCATCATCGTGCGCATCACCGTGTTGGCTCCGGCGCCCTTGGCCTTCCAGCGGTCGGAGGTCCAGCCGCCGATCAGCTCGCCGACGAAGCCCGCGCCGAAGATGACCAGGGTCGACCAGCCGATGGTCGCGATGTCGAAGCCCTTGGACTCGGAGAGATAGAGCGGGCCCCAGGTCAGCAGTCCGTAGAAGACGCCGTTGAAGCCCATCCAGCCCAGGCACATGGCCCAGAACGAGCGGTGCTTGAGGTACGGCAGCAGACCGGTGCGCACATCGGCGGGTCCCGCGGCGTCCTCCTCGGCGTGTGCGCGCTCGATGTAGGCAGCTTCGGCGGCGTTGACGCCGGGGTGTTCGGCGGGCGTGTTACGGATGTACCAGCCGGCGTACAGGCCGGCGGCGACGGTGAGTACGCCCGCGACGAGAAAGCTGATCCGCCAGCTGCCCGTCCAGCCGATCAGCGTGGAGATCACGATGCCGCCGAGCGCCGCTCCGAGCGGGGCGCCGCCGTCGAGGAGAACCGCACCCCGGCCGCGCTCCTTGGCGGGCAGCCACTGGGCGTTGAGCTTGCCGCCGGCCGGCATGACCGGGGCTTCGACGGCGCCGAGCAGCAGCCGGAAGCCGAGCAGCGAGCCCGCGCCGCCGGCGGCCGCGGTCAGCCCCTGGGCAACCCCCCAGCCGACGCAGGCACCGGAGACCATGCGGCGGGCGCCGAACCGGTCTGCGAGCCAGCCGCTGGGGATCTGCATCAGCGCGTACGTCCAGAAGAACGCGCTGAGCAGGAAGCCGGTCGTCTCCTTGGAGAGACCGAGGTCCTTGGTGATCAGCGGCAGCGCGACGGAGACGGAGCCCCGGTCGATGTAGTTGAGCGCGACGACGCCGAGCAGCAGGACGAACATCTTCCAGCGCACCCGGGTGGGGCGGGCACCGTCGCCCGCCGGGCGGGCGACGGATGCGCCGGCTCTGCCCGCGGTCGCTGAGGTGCGGGACGTACTGGTCATGGCGAACCCTCGAATCGCTGATCGGACAGGGTGAGCAGCGGTCACGGCCGAGCCGTTCCGCATTTTGGTATACCAAAGAGTGCGGTCATTCCCGGGCGGTCGTCAAGGGTTTGGTATACCGTGAGCGAATCGATACACGGAGGACATGTGAGCCGGACCAACACGGGTACCGAGACGGCCAGTTCACCGACCGGCACGGTGTGGCTGCGCGACCAGGTCTGCGAGGGGCTGCGCGACCGCATCATCACCGGGCGGCTCAAACCGGGCGACCGGCTGGTCGAGCGGGATGTCGCCGAGGAGTTCGGGGTCTCCCGGGTCCCGGTGCGCGAGGCGATCCGCATCCTGCTCGGCGAGGGTTTCCTGGAGGCGCTGTCACCGCGCCGTATCGTCGTCAAGCAGCTCTCCCGCCAGGACGTGGAGAACCTCTTCGACATGCGCGAGGCGCTGGAGGTGCTCGCGGTCCGGCGCGCCGCCGAACGAGCCACCGACAGCCAACTACAGGAGCTGGCAGCCCTGTTGGAAGCGGCACACCGGGCCACGCTGTCCGGCAGACCGGAACGCATCTCGCGCGCCAACACCGCCTTCCACCACCACATCGTGGAGCTGTCCGGCAATGAACTGCTGGCCACCACCCTGGAGTCGCTGGAGGGACGGCTGCGCTGGCTGTTCCAGCAGATCGACGACCCGGGGCCGCTCTGGGAGGAGCACCGGCTGCTCTCCGCCGCCATCACCGCGGCGGACAGCGAGGCGGCGGCGGTCTGCGCCCTGCGACATGTGCGCCACTACCGGGATGTCGCCCTTCAACTGCTGTTCGAGTGATTCGGGCGCGACGAGTGATACGGACGAGGCGCCCCCTGCGCCGCTGCGGCAGGATGGGGCCATGGTGTACTCCCGTATCGCTGTCACCGGATCCACCGGACTCATCGGAGCCGCGCTGGTGCGCTCGCTGCGGGCCGACGGGCACGAGGTCGTGCGCCTGGTCCGGCACCCGGCGCGCGCCGGGGACGAGGTCGAGTGGGACCCGAAGCGGGGTTACGTCGACGGGGCGGGCCTGGTCGGCTGCGACGCCGTCGTCCATCTCGCCGGCGCCGGGGTCGGCGACCACCGCTGGACACAGGAGTACAAGCGGGAGATCCGGGACAGCCGGGTGCTGGGCACAGCCGCGATCGCCGAGGCGGTGGCCTCCCTCGACGTACCGCCGAAGGTGCTGCTGTGCGGGTCGGCCATCGGCTACTACGGCGACACCGGGGACCGCGCGGTCGACGAGAGCGCGCCGCACGGCACGGGCTTCCTGCCGTCCGTCTGCGTGGACTGGGAGGCTGCCGCGGCCCCGGCGGAAGCGGCAGGCATCCGGACGGTGTACGCGCGCACGGGTCTAATCGTCGCCCGGGAGGGCGGGGCCTGGGGGCGGCTGTTCCCACTGTTCCGGGCGGGGCTCGGCGGGCGGCTCGGCAACGGGCGCCAGTACTGGAGCTTCATCGCGCTGCACGACCACATCGCGGCCCTGCGGCACCTCCTCGACACGCGGTCGCTGTCCGGACCGGTGAACCTGACCGGCCCCGACCCCGTTACCAACGGCGAGGTGACAGCCGCAATGGGGCGTGTGCTGCGCCGTCCGACGCTGTTCACCGTCCCGGCACCCGCGCTCCGGATCGCCCTCGGGGACTTCGCGGAGGACGTGCTGGGCAGCCAACGGGTGCTGCCCGCACGGCTGCTGGACTCGGGGTTCACCTTCGCCTTCCCCGGCATCGACGGCGCCATTCGCGCGGCGCTGCGCTGACCACGAACGGTCGAATCACACGGATGTGCGACCCCGTGCAACGGTGCCCCGGGCCGCGCGCGACTGTGCCCGAACCGGACCCCTCCTAGCCTCGTGGCGAACTCGGGCATTCCGGGGGCCTGTTGGGGGCAAGAGCCTCCCAGCAGTTGCGCCGACTCGGGGAGGGGCACGTGCTCAGCACGGCACACCACGCGGACGTCGTCATCATCGGTGCCGGGATCGCCGGCCTGTCAGCAGCCCATCAATTGACCAGTGCAGGGGTCAGCGTCAGTGTCCTGGAGGCCGGCCCACGCGTCGGCGGCCGGATGACCACCGAGGAAGTGGACGGATTCCGGCTCGACCACCTCGGCCCGCTTCTCAGCACCTCGTATCCGGAACTGCGTACGACGCCAGGTCTCGAAGGGCTCGTGCTGCGGAACTTCGCACCGGGGGTCCTCGTCCACAGCGAGGGCCGCCAGTACCGGACCGGCGACGTGCGGCACACACGGAGCGCACGAGGCGCACTCAAGGCGGCGCGCGCCCTGGCGAGCGCCCCCCGCCCGCCGATGGGCGGGCCGATCGACCAGGCCCGGCTCGGCGCCGCCCTGGCCCGGCTCGCCACCACCCCGGCGTCCCGCATCCTGGCCCGGCCGGAACAGACCGCGCTCGCCGCCCTGTCCAGCCGTGGCCTGCCGTCCCGTACGGTCAACGGCTTTCTGCGCCCACTGCTCACCGCGCTGCTCAGCGACCCCGGGCTCACCACATCGAGCCGCTGCGCCGATCTCGCCCTGCGCGGCTACGCACGCGGCCGGCTGTGCGTACCGTCCGGCGGCTCGGCCACGCTGCCCGGCCTGCTGGCGGCGGCCCTGCCACCCGGCACCGTGCGCACGGGGGTCCATGTCACCTCCGCCGACATCACCTCCGTGCGCACCAAGGAACACGGTGAACTGGGCTGCCGCTCACTGCTGCTGGCCACCGGCGCGAGCGCCGCGGCCGAGCTGCTCCCCGGTCTGCGGGTGCCGCCCTTCCATCCGGTGACGGTCCTGCACCACACCGCCCCCGCTCCCCCGCCGACCGGCGCCTCACTGCTGCTGGACGCCGACCGTTCGGGCCCGGTCGCCCACACCTGCGTGATGAGCGAGGTCGACCCCTCGCGCGCCCCGCACGGCCGGACCCTGATCACGTCGACGGTGCTCGGCACCCCGCCGCCCGACCTCGACCGTTCGGTCCGCACCCATCTCGCCGGGCTGTACGGCGCCCCCACGGACGACTGGGAACTCCTCTGCGCCCACCACGACTCGGAGGCGGTCCCCGCCATGCCACCCCCGCACGATCTGCGCCGCCCGGTCCGGCTGCTCGCCGGCCTGTACGTGTGCGGCGACCACCGGGACACGAGCACGGTGCAGGGCGCCCTTTTCTCGGGCCGCCGCGCGGCGCACGCCATCCTCCGTGATCTGGGCATCCGGCCCGGCCACCTGGAGGCGGAGCTGCGCGAAGCGGCCTGAGTCCGCCCTCGCGCATCCTGCCCCGGTCAGGCCGATCCCAACCCCCAACACTCCTTACAGATCGGATCTCTCATCCCACCTCCCGTTTTCGGGAGTGGTCCACACCACTCCCGAAAACACCCTTGTCGTGCAACACATCTACCGCTACGGTCCTGGCGAAACCGGACTTCAGGAGACCGTAGTGCGCCGAATCATGCCCGTTCTGCCGCTCCTCATCGCTCTAGTCATCGGATCTATCTCTCCCGTCGCGGTGGCAAACGAGCCTCCGGACGAACCCGCGTCGAACGCAAGCGCCCCAACGGCCGCCCCAGGGCCTCCCGTTGTTCCCAGACCGACCCGATGGACCGATGTCGGCGGCCACACACAGCTGTCGGCGAAGACCCGCATCCTGGTGGACCCCCGGTCCCGGACCAGGACCGCGCTCCCCGCCGGACGGGCCGAACTCCCGGGCCCCGCAAGGCAGTCCGTGCAGGACCTGGCCAAGCAGTTGCGTACGGAGGTGGCCCAGGTCAGCGGGGTCACCCCGACCGTCAGCAGCGACATCCGGCACGCGCGGACCGGCGACATCGTGCTGACGCTCACCGAGCACGGCGCACTCGGCGCGGAGGGCTATCGGTTCGAGAGCACGGACGCCGTCCGCATCGAAGCCGCCTCCACCCACGGCCTGTTCTACGGGACGCGCACGCTCCTGCAGCTGCTGCGCGCCGCCCCCGATCACCTGACCGTGCCGAAGGCCCGCTCCACCGACCGTCCCGCCCAGCCGGTCCGGATGACCATGCTCGACGCGGGCCGCAAGTACTGGCAGCCGGAGTACCTGGAGAAGCTGGTCCGCCGGATGGCCGACCAGAAGCTCAACACCCTGTTCCTGCAGTTCTCCGACTCCGAGGGCTTCCGCCTCTTCAGCCCGGAGTTCCCGGGACTCGCGGATCCCGCACACAGCTACGACCGCGCCGACATCGAGCGGCTGAAGCGCGTCGCCGCCCGCTATCACGTGCAGGTGATGCCCGGTATCGACGTGCCCGGACACGCGACCGTGATCACCGACGCCTTCAAAATCGGCTTCGGCGACGGCCCCGACCCGTGCACCCAGGCACACACCCACTCCCACCTGACGCCGAACTGGATGGTCGACCTCACCAGCGAGAAGGCGGTCGGGACGACCCGGCGGATCGTCGGCGAGTTCGCCGGCTGGTTCGACGCCCCGCTGTTCAGCATCGGCGCCGACGAGCTGCCCGGTCAGCTCGCCAACTGCCCCCGCGTCAAGAATTATCTCGCCGCCGACCCGGACACCAGCACCCTCGGTGACCTGCTGAACGGCTACATCAACACCCTCGACGACGTCGTCGCCGAGCACGGCAAGCGCACCGCGATCTACAACGGCTCCGAGCACCTCGCCGCACCCCAGCAGCAGGTCCACGCGTCCGTGGTGTTCCTGACCTGGGAAGGGACCGGCACCGAGCCCGTCATCCCCGGCCACGACGAGATCGCCATCGGGCCGTTCTACGACACGCCGAACAACTATCACCACACGTACCCCGACGAGCCCTGGATGTACGACTCCTGGGTGCCCAGCACCGCGCCCGATCTCCTCGGATCCGGCCTGATGAACTGGGCCGACTACAACTTCTGGGCCGACGACGGCTACTTCGAGCAGCAGATGGCCACCGCCCGCGCGATCATGGCGGACCGCTCCTGGAACGCCTCCGCCACCCCGGACACCGTGCAGGACTTCCGGACGCTGGTCGCCCGGCTCGGCGACCCACCCGGCCTGCGGCCCGACCCGGTGACACCCCGGGTCGACGACGGTCGCCCGAGCCACCACTGGACCTTCGACCAGGCCTCGTACCCGAACGGCTGGACGTGGGCCGGCAGCCCCGGCAACACGATCTTCGCCGAGGACACCGCGGGGAACCTGCCCGGCACCTCGTACATCATCAACAACCCCACTCCGGTCCCGGACGGGGTGCGCGGCCAGGCCTGGCGCTTCGACAGCGACCGCGACGGGGTGGGCTTCGGCGGCCTCGACCTGGCCGAACCCTGGACCGTCTCCGGCTGGGTCAGGACGACCGGCAGGACCAGTGACCAAGTGCTGCTCAGCTCGAAGGCCGGCGCGCTCAAACTCCAGCAGTGGGGCACCGGCAAGGTCGGCTTCACCCTTCCCCTCGCTATCGCTGGGGAGACCCCATCCGGCGCGGCCGACCACAGCTTCGACTACACCCTGCCGCTGAACCAGTGGGTCCAGCTGACCTGGGTCACCGAGCCGGGCCGCACCACCCTGTACGCGAACGGCGAGCGCGTCGGCACCATCGACGCGTCCATTCCGCTCCCGCTGCGCTCGATCGGCACCGAGAAGGCCGGGCTGCGCGGAGATCTCGACGAAATCACCACCTGGGACGAGGCATTGAGCCCCGAACAGGTCCGGGCCGACTACGCGCACTACGACCGCTGACCGGAAGGAACCCGCAGTGACCCGCACCCGTACCCGTACCAGACTCGTCGGAGCGACGGCCCTGGCGGCCCTCGCCGGCCTCCTGACCACCCCGGCCTCCGCCGCGCCCGAACCCCCGTCGAAGGACTACGAGCCGACGGTGGAATCCCTCAACAGCCACCCCACGCCGACATGGTTCAACGACGACAAATTCGGCATCTTCATCCACTGGGGAGCCTATTCGGTACCCGCCTGGGGCCCGCGTGGCAGCTACGCCGAGTGGTACTGGAACTACATGAACAGCAAGGGCAGCGCCACCAACACCCACCAGAAGGACACCTACGGCACGGCCGCGAACTACGACGACTTCATCGGCCGGTGGAAGGCCGAGAAGTACGACCCGGACGCCTGGGTGAAGCTGTTCAAGGACGCCGGTGCCAAATACTTCGTGCTGACCTCCAAGCACCATGAAGGCGTCGCACTGTTCGACAGCAAGGTCAGCGGCCGCGACACCGTGGACCTCGGCCCGAAGCGCGACCTGGCGGGCGACCTGTTCAAGGCGGCGCGCAAGGACACCAAGGGCGGGCAGCTGAAGGCGGGCTTCTACTACTCGTTGTACGAGTGGTACAACCCGTCGTACACCGGCAGCCCGGTCCGCAACCCGTACACCGGCGCCGAAGTCCCCTACACCGGCGCCCCGTCGGTCAAGGACTACGTCGGCGACTACATGGTGCCGCAACTGAACGAGCTGGTCGATCAGTACGATCCCGACATCATCTGGTGCGACGGGCAGTGGGACAAACCCGCCTCGTACTGGAAGACCGCGCCCGTGATCGCCGATTACTACAACCGCGCGAAGAACCGGGCGCACCCGAAGGAAGTCGCGGTCGCCAACCGCTGCAAGATCGAGACCGGTGCGCTGGACAGCAAGGAACTCGACTTCCAGACACCCGAGTACACGGTCAAGCCGGACATCGACCCGAACAAGTGGGAGGCGAGCCGGGGCATCGCGCACTCCTACGGCTACAACCAGAACGAGCCGGAGGAGGACCACCTCACCTCCGACCAGCTGATCGACTCGCTCACCGACATCGTCAGCAAGAACGGCAACCTGCTGCTCGACATCGGCCCGCGCGCCGACGGCACCATCCCCGAGATCCAGCAGCAGCGACTGCTCGACATCGGCGCCTGGCTGAAGATCAACGGCGAGGCGATCTACGGGACGACCTACTGGCACCACGCCGAGGAACCGTCCAGTGACGACAAGATCCGCTACACGGTGAAGGACGGCACGCTGTACGCGACCGCGCTGGAGTGGCCCGGCGCCGAACTCACCCTCGGCGGCGACACGCCCGTCGCCGCCGACTCCCGTATCACTCTGCTCGGTTCGGACGGCAGCGCACTGCCCTGGCACAAGGATTCCGCAGGCCGCGTGATCGTCGAGACGCCGAAGGACGGGGCGTCGGCCACCAGGAGCACGAGCGCGTACGTCTTCAAGGTCACCACCCCGGGCGTGAACACCCTCGTCCGTACGAGGACCGAACTGCCGAAGGAGCTCAACCCAGGACGCGCCGCCGACGGCACGCTGACCCTCACCAACACCGCCCGCAAGCGCGCGTCCGGGACCAGGATCGGGCTGTCCGGACCCGAGGGCTGGACCGTCACCCCGGCGGTCACCCGGGTGAACCCGCTGGCGCCGGGCGCGGACGCGAAGGTCCCGTTCACCCTGACACCGCCCGTTTCCGCGGCCCCCGGTACGTACACACTGGACATCACCCTGCGCCACGGCCGTCTCACGACCACCACGGCGGTCAAGGTCACGGTGGCCCTGGAGAACCTCGCCCGGAACAAGGCGGCCACCCAGAAGAGCACCGCGTGGGACGCCCCTGCTTCCCGTGCCGTCGACGGGAACACCGACGGCTCCTTCGGCTCGGGCTCGGTGACCCACACCGCGGAGCCCTCGTCGCAGGCATGGTGGCAGGTCGACCTGGGCGCCTCGAAGTCACTGTCCGCAGTCGACATCTGGAACCGCACCGACTGCTGCTCCGACCGGCTCAAGGACTTCTGGGTCCTGACCTCGGACACCCCGATCACGGCCGACGGACTCGATGACGCACGGACCGCACCCGGCGTGACGGCGGTGCATGTCACCGGCCAGGCCGGACGGCCGTCCACCGTGCAGCTCCCGGCGGGCACCTCCGGCAGGTACGTCCGCGTGCAGCTGGCGTCCGGCACCAACCCGCTGTCGCTGGCGGAGGTCGAGGTACGCGGGCACTGAGAGAGCCCTGCCGAACGGGTGGTGGCCCGGACCGATCGCTCCTGGTCCGGGCCACCACCCGTGCTGCCGCGCGGAAGAGTCACGCGGAGGAGTCACCCGTGATCACGCCGGAGAGATCACCCGAGGGCCGCGACCCGCTCGCGGTATCCCCGTACCGCGGCCGCGTCCCGGAACGGCTCCAGTCGTCGCTCGAAGTCCCGTACGTACTCCGTCGCCCGTACCGACCGCATCTCCGCCGCCTGCTGGGCGGCCTCGGCGCCGAGCACGCACGCCTGGTCGAGCTCACCGAGCCCGAGCCGCGCGGAGGCCAGCACCACCCGGCAGAACAGTCTGCTGCGGGCGTAGGCCGGGGCGCGCAGCTGGAGGGAGCGCTCGGCGTGCTGCGCCGCGGCCCGGTACTGCTGCAGATCCCGGTGGCAGTGGCCGAGCTCGTCGGCGAGCTGGGCCTCGTCGAAGTACTGCGCCCAGTGCGGCACCTCGTCCCCGGGGCGGGCGGACTCCAGCGCGCGTTCCGCCCGCGCCAGCGAGGCGGTGCAGAGCCTCGCCTCGCCGAGCACCCCGTGACCGCGCGCCTCCACGGCGTGCAGCAGGGCCTGGACGACGGGCGGCGCCGACGAACCGACGCCCTGCTGGGCGACGCGGGCCAGCTGTACGGCTTCCCTGCCGTGCCCGAGGTAGACCGCCTGCCGGCTCATGGTGATCAGGACGTAAGCGCCGTACGCGCGGTCCCCCGCGGCCTGGGCGAGCCGCAGCGCCTGGACGAAGTACCGCTGGGCCAGGCCGTGGGCCGCGATGTCGTACGAGGTCCAGCCCGCCAGCCGGGTCAGATCGGCGGCGGCGGAGAACAGCCGGCGCCCGGTGGCCTCCCCGTAGGTCCCGCGGAGCATCGGCTCCGTCTCATGCTCCAGGTACCGGACGAGGGCCTGCCGGGCGTGGCCGCCGCCGTAGGCGTTGTCGAGGGTACGGAAGAGTTCGCCGACCGACCGCAGGGCGGCGACATCACCGCTGCTGACCCGCTGGCCGGGGCCGCGGTCGCTCTGCCGTTGCCGGGGGACGCCGGGGGCGCCCGGCAGCCCTGTTCCCAGGGCGGCGGGAGCGGTCGAGGGTGCGGGGGACCCGGGTGGCGCGGACGGTCCGGAGGGCCGGGACGGTCCGGGCCCACGGGCCCCGCTGCGGCCGCCGACGCCGGACGCCCCCGTCACACCGTGCCCACTGCCGCCGGGCCAGTGGGACCCGTGCGACCCCTGCGCACCGATCCCGCGCGCCCCGCCGGGACCGCCGGACCGCGCCGAACCACCGGCCTCAGTGGCCCCTGCGGCCCCCGCAGCCCCAGAGGCCCCGACAGACCTGCCGAGCGCACCAGCCGCACGCGCGCCACCGGAGCCGCCCGGCACCGGGGGCGAGGACTCGCTCCCCCGTCCCACCCACTCGTCCGCCCGGCCGATCAGCCAGTCCCTGCTGGGGACGACGAGCCCGGCCGGGGTGAAGGCGATCTTGCGCAGCTCCGCATGGCTGCCCGAGTCCTTCCGCCACAGTCCGCTGACGATGTCGACCGCCTCGGCGGGCGTGGCCGCGAACTCCAGGCCCGCGTAGACAGGGGCACATGAGTCGAGGCCCAGGTCCTGCGCGGAGAGGCGGCGCCCGAGCCGGCGGGTGAAGACCTCGGCGATCAGCGCGGGGGTGGTTCCGCGCGGCTGCTGGCCGCGCAGCCAGCGGGTCACGGAGGTCTTGTCGTACCGCAGGTCGAGGCCGTGTTCCAGGCCGAGTTGGTCCACCCTGCGGGCGAGGCCGGCGTTGGAGAAGCCGGCCTCGGTGATGAGCGAGGCGAGTCGGCGGTTGGGGGTGCGCTGCGGAGGTCGTTCCGACATCAGCTGTACGGTCTCCTGCCTTCGGGGCCGGGCGGGCAGCCCTAATGGAACGGCGCGAATTTAGCGGCCTCGGCGGCGGTCGCCGCCACCTTCGCTTCACTTTCATCCGATCGTGTGAGGATTGGGGGTGGCGCTGACGGGAACGACCTGCTGGGCCATCGCCCGGAGTCCGGTCGTACAGTGGCTCGGGGCTGATTCAGTGCATAGTGGCGTGGCTCCGGGCACCCCCGGCTCCCGGCACCGCGAGTAGGGAGGCATCTGTCGTGACTGAGCTTCGGTTCGTCCGGCTGGGATTCGGCGAGGAAGCCGTCGACTACCAGGAGGCCTGGCAGAAGCAGCGCGAGGTGCACGCGGCCAGATTCGAGGACACCGTCCCGGACACCTGTCTGCTGCTGGAACACCCGCCCGTCTACACGGCGGGGCGGCGCACGACCGACAGTGAGCGCCCGCTGGACGGCACCCCGGTCATCGATGTGGACCGCGGCGGGAAGATCACCTGGCACGGTCCCGGACAGCTGGTCGGCTACCCGATCCAGAAGCTGCCCCGCCCGGTGGATGTCGTCGCACATGTCCGCCGACTGGAGGACGCGCTGATCCGTACCGCCGCCGAATTCGGTCTGGAGACCTCCCGGGTCGAGGGCCGCAGCGGGGTCTGGGTCCTCGGCGACCCGGTCGAGGACCGTCCGTCGATCGGCGGCCTCTCCCTCGACTTCGACCCGCGACTGCAGGACGAGGAGTTCGACCCGCGGCTGAACGGGCCCGAGTACGCCCCGTCCAACGCCGGGCAGCGCCGCGAGGACCGCAAGCTGGCCGCGATCGGCATCCGGGTGGCCAAGGGCGTGACCATGCACGGCTTCTCGCTCAATGTGAACCCGGACAACACCTGGTTCGACCGCATCGTGCCGTGCGGCATCCGGGACGCGGGCGTCACGTCACTCGCGTACGAACTGGGTCGCGACATCCGAATCGCGGACGTGCTCCCGGTCGTCGAGAAGCATCTCAAGGACGTGCTTGAGAACGCGCAGCTCGCCCCACGCACCATCGAGCGCCCGTCGGATGCCGTGGCCACGGCATGACAGCCTGGACACCCGGCGGGGAATAGGCCCTGCCGGCCACAGGTTGGCCAGACGTAAAGCCGTTTGAACCACGGGCGTACCCTGGTGTTCGCCGAAGAATCCAATGCAGTGAAAGCAAAGGGGAGTGCCGGAGTGTCCGCTGTCGCACCCGACGGGCGCAAGATGCTGCGCCTTGAGGTCCGGAACAGCCAGACCCCCATCGAGCGCAAGCCCGAGTGGATCAAAACCCGGGCGAAGATGGGCCCCGAGTACAACCAGCTGCAGAAGCTCGTGAAGAGCGAGGGTCTGCACACGGTGTGCCAGGAGGCCGGCTGCCCCAACATCTTCGAGTGCTGGGAGGACCGCGAGGCCACGTTCCTCATCGGCGGCGACCAGTGCACCCGGCGCTGTGACTTCTGCCAGATCGACACGGGCAAGCCGCAGGCGCTGGACCGGGACGAGCCCCGCAGGGTCGGCGAGTCCGTCGTCACGATGGACCTGAACTACGCCACCATCACCGGCGTCGCACGCGACGACCTGGAGGACGGCGGTGCCTGGCTGTACGCCGAGACCGTGCGCCAGATCCACGCGCTGACCGCGGAGCGGGAGGCCGGCCGCACCAAGGTCGAGCTGCTGATCCCCGACTTCAACGCGGTGCCCGAGCAGCTCGCCGAGGTCTTCTCCTCACGCCCCGAGGTGCTCGCCCACAACGTCGAGACGGTGCCGCGGATCTTCAAGCGGATCCGCCCCGGTTTCCGTTACGAGCGCTCCCTCGAGGTCATCACGCGGGCCCGCGAGGCCGGCCTGGTGACCAAGTCCAACCTGATCCTCGGCATGGGCGAGACCCGCGAGGAAGTCAGCGAGGCGCTCCAGGATCTGTACGACGCCGGGTGCGAGCTCATCACGATCACGCAGTACCTGCGGCCGTCCGTGCGCCACCACCCGGTCGAGCGCTGGGTGAAGCCGCAGGAGTTCGTGGAGCTGAAGGAGGAGGCCGACGAGATCGGCTACTCCGGCGTGATGTCCGGGCCGCTGGTCCGTTCCTCGTACCGCGCGGGCCGTCTCTTCCAGCAGGCGATCGAGCGGCGCGGCGCCGTCGCAGCGGCGCCCGCTGTGTGAATCCGAGCACAAGAAGCTACCGAGCGGTAATAGCTGATTCGACGCGGCCCATACGCTCCCCGCAGGTCGGGGGCGCGTATGGGCCGCGTCAGCGTGCGCTGCGCCCATATCAAGGTTTCATTGGTGTTTGACCGACCGGTCATGCGCTGGTAACACCGAGCAATGACGCTGGGTGCAACGGCGCAGCGACTCTGCGGGCCGCTGCCACCCCTGCTTCCCGCACCCAGCGCACTCCACCCACTTCGCGCAACACAGTCCCGGGCAGACCGGCCCGGGCAGCTGAGTCCACGCAACTCAGTCCGCACATCCGCTCCGAGGAGATTTCCACGATGCAGGCCGTGCCGGTACGCGCCACCGCCATCCCTTCCGTCACCGATGCTCTCCGTGCCGTCGAGTCGCTGCTGCTGAGCAGCGGCCAGCGCACCGCCCGCCGAAATGCCTGGACAGCCGTCCTGGAGGACCGGCGCCGGGCCAAGGACCGGGTCGAGACCGAGTACGTACTGGAGGCCGCGGCCGACCACCGTTCCTGAGCCACGTAAACTTCCGTACATGGCGAGGAAGGCAAACACTGAAGGCGCGGACAGCGCCGAGAACGCGGGGCGGCTCAAGCAGATCGCCCTGACCTACAAGATGACCCGGCGGACCGACTCCAAGATCGGTCTTGTCGTCGCGGGTGTGGGAATCGTCACCTTCGGTGTCCTCCTCGCGGTCGGTTTTCTGATCGACCACCCGATCTACCTGGGCATCCTGGGCTTCGTGCTGGCCCTCCTCGCGATGGCGATCGTCTTCGGACGGCGTGCCGAGCGCGCGGCCTTCGGGCAGATGGAGGGACAGCCGGGCGCTGCGGCGGCAGTGCTGGACCGGGTGGGCCGTGGCTGGACCACGACCCCTGCGGTCGCGATGAACCGCAGCCAGGACGTCGTCCACCGCGCCGTGGGCAAGGCGGGCATCGTTCTGGTCGGCGAGGGCAACCCGAACCGCGTGAAGCTGCTGCTCGCGGCCGAGAAGAAGAAGATGGCGCGCATCCTGGTCGACGTACCGGTGCACGACATCATCGTCGGCAACGACGAGGGCCAGGTGCCGCTCAAGAAGGTGCGCACCAAGATGCTGAAGCTGCCGCGCGTCCTGACCGGCCCGCAGGTGACAGCCGCCAATGACCGGCTGCGCGCGATGGGCGACCTGATGAGCAACATGCCGCTGCCCAAGGGCCCGATGCCGAAGGGCATGCGGATGCCGCGCGGCGGAAAGATGCGCTGACACTTCCGTCGTACATATCCGCTGTACGCACGGAGAGGGCGGGTTACGAACCGGTTCGGTTCGCAACCCGCCCTCTTCTCGTACCGTCTGCGGTATCCGGCTTCGGCCCAGGGCTCAGATACGGACCTGAACAGCACGGGCCAGCCGGTCGTGCAGGCCGCGGCCGTCGCGGTCCCAGACCAGGGCCGGAATCGCCAGGCACAGCAGCACACTCCGGACGATCGCCCGCCCGAATGTGAGACGGCCACCGTCCTCGGCGACGATCCTGATGCCCAGGAGACGCTTGCCGGGCGTGCAGCCGATGGTCCCGACGGTGAGCACACTCAGCACGAGAAAGACGCCGAGCGCCCAGTTCCCGGCCGTCTGCTGGTCACCGCGAGCGAACAGCCCGTATGCGATCACCATGCACAGGGCCCAGTCGATGAAGAGCGCACCGAAGCGCCGGCCGAGCGGCGCCACGGATCCCGGCCCGCGCTCGGGCAGACCGAGCCGCTTGCCCCGGTGGCCGAAGTCGGCCCCCATCTCCTCGGCGGCCGCGCGCGGCCCGGAGAGCCACGATCCGATTGCTTGCCTGTTGTCCACCCGACCACGGTACTGCGCCCGCCCGCGCGCCCTGCCGGGCGGGGGGCCGCTGCGGGCTCCCCGGCCGGCAGTGGCAGGGGCCCCGAACCGGCCACGAGGTGCCGCTCACACCCGGCCCGGTTAACTTCTGCGAAACAAATGGGTCATGCTTGAGAAATCCGGTCTGCCTATGGTCGGGTCCAGCGTGTGCCACCGCACTGGCCGCACCACGAGCTACAACCCCGTCCCTCCCGGGCCGGGAGTAGGAGGAGTTGGATGTTCCAGAACGCCGACGACGCGAAGAAGTACATCGCCGACGAAGACGTCAAGTTCATCGATGTCCGGTTCTGCGACCTGCCCGGTGTGATGCAGCACTTCACCATCCCGGCGGCAGTCTTCGACCCGACCGAGGAGCTCGCCTTCGACGGCTCGTCGATCCGCGGCTTCCAGGCCATCCACGAGTCCGACATGGCGCTGCGCGCGGACCTGTCGACCGCCCGCGTCGACCCGTTCCGCCGCGACAAGACCGTCAACATCAACTTCTTCATCCACGACCCGATCACGGGCGAGCAGTACAGCCGTGACCCGCGGAACGTGGCCAAGAAGGCCGAGGCGTACCTCACCTCCACCGGTATCGCCGACACCGCGTACTTCGGCCCCGAGGCCGAGTTCTACGTGTTCGACAACGTCCGCTTCCAGACCTCGGCGAACGAGTCCTTCTATCACATCGACTCCGAGGCCGGCGCCTGGAACACCGGGTCGGAAGAGAACAACCGCGGCTACAAGGTCCGCTACAAGGGCGGCTACTTCCCGGTCCCGCCGGTCGACCACTTCGCCGACCTGCGTGCCGAGATCTCCCTGGAGCTGGACAAGAACGGCCTCCAGGTCGAGCGCCAGCACCACGAGGTCGGCACCGCGGGCCAGGCCGAGATCAACTACAAGTTCAACACGCTGCTCGCCGCGGCCGACGACCTGATGCTCTTCAAGTACATCGTGAAGAACGTCGCCTGGCGCAACGGCAAGACCGCGACCTTCATGCCGAAGCCGATCTTCGGCGACAACGGCTCGGGCATGCACGTCCACCAGTCCCTGTGGGCCGGCGGCGACCCACTGTTCTACGACGAGCAGGGCTACGCGGGCCTCTCGGACATCGCCCGCTACTACATCGGCGGCATCCTCAAGCACGCCCCGTCGCTGCTGGCCTTCACCAACCCGACGGTGAACTCGTACCACCGCCTGGTCCCCGGCTTCGAGGCCCCGGTCAACATGGTGTACTCGCAGCGCAACCGCTCGGCCGCCATGCGTATCCCGATCACGGGCTCGAACCCGAAGGCCAAGCGCGTCGAGTTCCGCGCCCCGGACCCGTCGTCCAACCCGTACCTCGCCTTCTCCGCTCTGCTGATGGCCGGTCTCGACGGCATCAAGAACAAGATCGAGCCCGCCGAGCCGATCGACAAGGACCTGTACGAGCTGGCTCCCGAGGAGCACGCGAACGTCCAGCAGGTCCCGACCTCCCTCCCGGCCGTCCTGGAGGCGCTGGAGGCGGACAACGAGTACCTGCAGGCCGGCGGCGTCTTCACGTCCGACCTGATCGAGACGTGGATCGACTTCAAGCGCACCAACGAGATCGCCCCGATCCAGCTGCGCCCGCACCCGCACGAGTTCGAGCTGTACTTCGACCTCTAAGAACGTCACAGGTCAGAGCGGGTTTCCGCTCGCCTGGGCCGTCTCTGGGCCGTCGGCCGTGTTCTTCCAGCTTCGGAAGGCACGGCCGACGGCCATTTCCGTGGTGCGGCTCAGGCTGCCGACGGCGCCACCGGCCAGCCGCCCATGGGGCCTGTCCCGTCGAGTTCTGTAGCGGTCCGGACAGCTTGCCCCCACCGACGAGGAAATCCGCGAACTCCACGGAGCGCCGTCCGCGCTGCTCCCGCTGCCGCAAGGACGCGCAGGGTCAGCGGGTGTCCCGCTGGTCACGGACCGGGCCGGTGGACCTGACCAGCAGAGCCGCGGCCAGACCCGCGAGCAGCGTGATGCCGACCGACCACCACAGGGCGTCGGTACAGCCGGTCACCGTCGCCTTGTCGATCACATCCGCCAGCTGCGGCGGAACCCCCTGCGTGCTGATGAACCGGCCGCTCCCGGCCGCATTGGCCCAGGTCGACGGAAGCCCGGGTACAGCCTCCAGTCGGGCGGCGATGGCCGAGGTGAGGACGCTGCCGAGCAGCGCCGCGCCGAGCACCCCACCCACCTGGCCGGCCGTGCTGGTCACTGCCGAGCCCCCACCGGAGTCCGGCGCGGCGATGCCGGCCGTCGCGATGGAGAGGAGCGGCATCAGGGCCATGCCGAGGCCGAAGCCGGCGAGGAGCATACCGGGCAGGACCAGGGCGGTGTACTCGCTGTCGGGCTTGAGGAAGGTCAGCAGCAGCAGGCCGAGCGCGGTGAGCAGCAGGCCCGGCACGATCAGGTTGCGCGGCGATACGCGGTGCAGCAGGCGGGCGGAGACCTGGGTGGAGCCGATGACGATCGCGACGGCCGTGGGCAGCATGGCCGCCGCGGTGGCGATCGACGAGTAGCCGCGGACGTTCTCCAGGTACGCCATCAGGGTCGGGAAAAGGGCGAGCGTGCCGGCGCCGGCCAGGAACAGGGCGAGGAAGGAGCCGATGCGATTGCGGTCGTTGGTGATGTACGGCGGCAGAAGCGGGCCGGCTGCCCTGATCTGCCACCGCACGAAGGCCAGGAGCAGGACGACTCCGACCGCGAACAGGGCCAGCACCGGGAGGTCCGTCCAGCCGCGCGGGCCCGTCTCGTGGAAGCCGTGGACGATTGCGGCGATCCCGCCGGAGCCGAGCAGCAGGCCCGGCATGTCGAGGCGGCGGCGGGCGCGGAGCGGGCGGTCGTGCACCAGGGTGGCCGCACCGATCACTGCGATCAGGGCGAGGGGAACGTTGGCGTACAGGCACCAGCGCCAGCCCAGGTTCTCGAGCAGCCATCCGCCGGTGAGCAGGCCCAGCGTCGAGCCGCCGGCGGCGACGGCGACGTAGACCCCGAAAGCCCTGCCTCGCGCCTTCGGGTCGGTGAAGTTGGCCGCCACCAGGGCCAGTGCGGCCGGCGACAGCAGTGCGGCGAAGGCGCCCTGCAGGGCGCGGGCCCCGACCAGCGCGCCGGTGGTGGGAGCCGACCCGCCGATCGCGGCGGCCACCGCGAAGCCGGCCAGCCCGATGATCAACATCCGTTTGCGGCCCATCAGGTCCGCGAGATGCCCGCCGAGCAGCAGCAGCCCGCCAAAAGCCAGTTCATACGCGGTGAATATCGCGCTCAGATCGTCGCCGGGCATGTGCAGGTCGGCCATGATGGACGGCATCGCCAAGTACAGGGACGCCGCGTCGAGCAGCACGAACATCTGCACAAGTGCGACCACCCCCAGGCCCCACCAGCGCCTGGGGTTCGGGAGCCGAGAGTCCTGAAGGTGGGGCGGGGAAGGTGGTGTGGGCCAGGCGTGGGGGGCCACTCCCGGGGGTGGTCCGAACCCCTGCGGGGGGACGAGGTGATCCGGGGTCGTGGGCGAGTACGCAGGCGGCGGGGGCGGCGACGACTGCGGCGCCCCGGGCGGGATGCGCGGGTCCGCAGGGGGCACCGGCCCATCGGCGGGAGCGGCACCGGGCGCGCCGACGGCCGTCTCAGGCGCGTAGTCCAGCAACTGGGCCGCGTGACGGCCGAGTTGGGCCAGCACCGCGCCCGGCAGCCACTCCCCGTCCGTGTCCGCCGCCGTGCGGGCCGCGACCTGCTGGAGGGTGGGCCGCTTGGCCGGGTCTTTGTCGAGACACTCGCGTACGAGATCGAGCAGCGGCTCCGGTACGCCGGCCAGGTCCGCCTCCTCCTCGGCGATCCGGAAGAGGTGGGCGTTCAGCCCGGTCTCCGTGGCGCCGAAGAGCAGGCGTCCGGTGGCGGCGTGGACGAGGACGGCGCCCAGGCAGAACACGTCGCTGGCGGGGGTGAGTTCGAGGCCGCGCACCTGCTCGGGCGACATGAATCCGGGGGAGCCGATCAGCATGCCGGTGCGGGTGTGCAGGCTGTCCCCGGCGAGGGTGTCCATGGCCCGCGCGATACCGAAGTCGATCACGCGCGGCCCGTCCACCGTCACCAGCACATTGGACGGCTTGAGGTCCCGGTGGATCAGGCCCGCCTCGTGCACCGCCTGCAGGGCGAGGGCGAGGCGGTTGGCCAGCACCCTCACGGAGTTCTCGGGCAGCGGCCCGAAGTCCTTCGCCACCACGGTGGTCAGGTCGGGCCCCGGGATGTACTGGGTCGCCACCCAGGGCACCGCGGCCTCGGTGTCGGCGTCGAGCACGGCCGCCGTCCAGGAGCCGCCCACCCGCCGGGCGGCCGCCACCTCACGGGCGAAGCGCCTGCGGAACTCCGGGTGCTGTGCGTGCTCGTCCTGGACGACCTTGACCGCGACGGTCCGGCCGGCCTCGGAACGGCCCAGATAGACCAGGCCCATACCGCCGGCGCCCAGGCGGGCGATGAGGCGGTACGGGCCTATGTGCGTCGGGTCCGAGGGGATCAACTGGTCCACGGTGGAAAGGTAATCCACGGTGCGGTCCCCGGCACCGGATTCCGCCTACTTCGACGTCCAAGCGGCCGGGGCGGGCCTCGCCGGGCCCCCACAGCGGGCAGCGCCCGGCGTGGGCGCGTCCTGATGTGCCGGGCCGGTGCTCGCCGAACTCGGCCATGGCATCGAAGGTCGTGTCCTACGCCGGTGAACCCGAACTCCCGTGCATGGCAGCGATGTCGGGAAGCGCAGAGCGCGAACGCATCCCGTGCCATGGCTGATCGAGCGTCAGTCAATTTGATGGGGAAACAGAATTGACCGCCCCCAGTGGTCGAGGCCAGGCCATTCTTCCTGGGCGAGTAACGCATCACCCCCGAATTCGCAACCGCACGGGATGGACCTGACACTGCCACTCCTAGGATGAGCGGTCTCTTGTTGCACATCGGTCCCGATGCAACGCTTTCCCTTGCACGGACCCATCACAAAGGGGAATCTCATGCATGGAAAGAAGCGAATTCTCGCCCTGGTCGGCGTCCCGCTGGGTGCGTCACTCGCACTGGCACCAGCGATCTCCGCCGAGGCGCACGCCGCAACTCCTGTCAAGGTTGCAGCGTCGGGGGCCGCTTCGCTGCCTTCGATCGCTCCGACGGCCGCCTGTACGATCGCAGGAAAAGAAGGCAAATTTGAGGCCGTGACTGCAAACCTCAACGGTTTCACTCCTGGAAAAACCGTCCTCCTCGAAAGTGGGAAAGTGCCGATCGGCAGTGCCACTGCGCCTGCGGTTGCTGGAGCATTCTCCACGCCAGTAAGGATCGGGGCCAACGACGTCGTTACAGCCACGGAGGCGGATGGCGCGAACCAACTGACGTGCGTGAACAACGTCATACCAGCCGATACGACCGGCACAGGCACGGGCACAGGCACACCGGTTCCTCCGGGCACACCGGATGCGGCCACCGAGAGGATCCAGGCAGCCGCCGCCGGGGAGAACGACGGCGACGCAACGTGCAGGCAGAAGGTCGACAAGTTCAACAAGAATGCCGACAAGACCCCTGTCTTCCGGTTGGATTACAACGCCGCATTCAACAACGAGGTGGCAGCCACCGCTGGCTGCTCGGCAATGCTGGCGCAGCTTCGGTCGGGGGTCCCGGTTGGCCAAACCCAAACCCAGGAGCAAGCCGCGGGGCAGGAAAAGAAGCAGAACCAGGAACAGAAGCAGGAGCAGGTCAAGAAGCACGGGCAGAATGACCGCGGAGAAGGGCGAGGGAACCGCTGACTCAACCCCACATGAAGGGTCCGGCAGCTCGCTGCCGGACCCTTTGTGGTGTGGCCGGACCCAACGGGGCCCCGGGGGGCCCCCCCCCCCCGGCGCCCGCGCCCCCCGCCGCTAAGCAACGCCGGGCTGGTTTGGACCGGGGTGGGCCCCGCCGACGCCCCCCCGCCCGGGGCCGCCGCGG
>NZ_JBHVWS010000085.1:0-31013 GCF_042882185.1 Streptomyces sp. NPDC058239 | reverse complement strand
CGCCGAGGACTTTGTTGGAGTGGCGGTTGCGGATGCGGTACCAGCCGTCGCCGTTGGGGACGAGCTGCCAGAGGTGGTCGTCCGTACCGCTGTCCGCGAACTGGACGACGTGGGCGCTGTCGGCGGTGGACATGTTGTCGACGCCGAGGACTTTGTTGGAGTGGCGGTTGCGGATGCGGTACCAGCCGTCGCCGTTGGGGACGAGCTGCCAGAGGTGGTCGTCGGTGCCGTTGTCGCTGAACTGGACGACGTGGGCGCTGTTGGCCGTGGACATGTTGTCGACGCCCAGGACCTTGCCGGAGTGCAGGTTACGGATCCGGTACCAGTCGTCGGAGAGCCACTGCCCGGCGTCCGGACCGGCCGTCGGGAAGGCCGTGATCCGCAGCCGCGCCGCACCCATGGGAATGAGCGTGACCTCCTCCACCGGCTCGGTACTGCGCGCCGGGCTGTCCTGGAGCGGGGCGACGACATGCTCACTGTCCGTGCTCCACTCGGGAATCCGGCGGGCGCGCGCGGTCATGGTCAGCGGGGTGCCGTCCAGGGTGAACGGGTTGTCGTCGGGGGTGCGGTGGGCGGCGTGGAGGCTCAGCGACGAGGCCGGCTTTCCGCCGTCCAGCACGAGCCCGTAGTTCCAGGCACTCGTGGCATGTACCTCGTACTCCGGGAACTGATCCGTACCGCCGATGCGCCGGTACTCCTCACCGATCCGGAGGGAGTACGTGAGCGGCCCGTGGTCGACGCTCACCGCGCCGTGGTTCTTCGCCCAGCTGCGTACGGTCGTGCGCTGGGGGAAGCGCAGGGTGACCCTGTCCCCATCCGCCCACGTACGCTCGACGCGGGTGAAGGCCGGGCCCGCGGGTGCCTCGACGCGGCGTCCGTTGACCCGGATCTCCGGTTCCGCGCACCAGGCGGGAACGCGCAGCACGAGAGGGAAGCGCAGGTGCTTCGGTGACTTCAGGGTCAGGGTGACCGTGTCCCCGAACGGATATCCGGTCTCCTCGGTGAAGGTGACCTCGGTGCCTCCGGCGACCTTCGCGGTGACCTCGCAGCTCGCATACATCGCGGCGGCCAGGCCCCCGTCCGGGGTGGCCAGCCACAGCTCCTCGACGAAGTACGGCCAGCCCATCCCGTAGTTGTGCGGACAGCAGCGGTACTGGTCGACACCCGGCAGGTACGCCTGCATGGCAAAGCCGTTCTGGAACTGCCGCTCCTTCTTGGGCACATTGTCCAGATCGACGCTGTTGGCGCTGGTGATGTAGTGGACCGCCCGGCCCGACGGGTCCAGGGCGGCGGGCAGCGAATTGAAGGCCAGTTCCTCGCAGCGGTCGGCCCACAGCGGATCGCCGGTGATCCGGGTGAGCAGCTGGTGGCCGGCCATGAACTCGACGATGCCGCAGGTCTCGAAGCCCTGCCGGGGGTCGCTGTGCCCGGGGCGCGCGTTCTCGTCCCCGGCGAAACCGCCGCCCGGGAACTGCCCGTACTGGTCCATCGCCTTGCCGTACGTCCCGTACGTGGCACGGGTGTCGGCGGCAGAACCGCTGCGCAGGGCGTACTGGGCCGGCTCGCGGAAGCCCTGCGCGATGTTCACATTGTGCAGGTTGACCAGATTGTCGCCCCAGTCCGCCCCGTACGTATGGATCTTGTCGGCGAGATCGAGGAGAAAGGTGTCGCCGGTGCGGTTGAAGAGCCAGAAGACGCTGTCCAGGCCGTCGCCCCAACGCAGAGCGATCCAGCTGGTGTTGAAGGCACCCGGCCCCTGGGCGCTCATGTACCGGAAGAACCTGCTGAGGAAGGGGATGACCCGGTTGTCGCCGCTGTACTCCTGCCAGGAGCGCAGGGCCTGGACGAGGGGGAGGAAGGGCCAGAAGTCCGGGCCGCCGTTCAGTGACGTACGCAGCGACTTCGGGCCGAAGAAGCCGTCGCTCTGCTGCGTGCCGAGGATCGCGTCGAACCAGCGGCGTACGGCTGCCAGAGCCTTGGTGTCCCCGGTGACGATCGCGAGATCGGTGTAGCCGCGCAGCCAGTACGGGACCTCTTCCCAGCCGCCCAGGTCGGGACGCACCCAGCCGGTGGTGGAGAAGTCGAGGAAGTGCGAGAACTCCTCGTAGCGCCCGCACAATCCGTCGAGCTGGAGCCGGAGTTGTCCGGCAAGCCAGCCGCGCGCGGTGATCCTGCCCGGGGGCAGTCTCAGGAACGCAGTCGGGTGCAGGGGCGCGGCGTTGGGGGAGTAGTGCCCGCCGTGAGCGGGCGTCACCCGGTGCTCGGTGGCGGTTGCGGTGGTGGCCCAGCGGCCGGACGCGGTCGTTGCGGCCGCGGTGGCCAGTGCACCGGCCATCAGTTGTCTGCGGTTGAGGGGCATGGGTGAGAGCTCCTGCTCTGCCGACTGTGCGGGACATCGGCCCAAGTGGGGAAAGGGGCCGTGAGTTGGAGCCAGGGCGAGCCGGTTCAGAATCGGCCGCTGTTCCCACGCGTGGCAAGGATGCCGTCGGGCTCGATGGCAGCGGTGCGTCAACTTGCTTGCAACGTTGGAAATTGGCGTCCGGCCGTATGACAGCACGCCTCCGAGCCGCTGTCCAGAGGTTCCGCACCGCCTCGTGGTCCGCCACGGCCCCGTTCTCGCTCCGGGGTCCGACACTTTTTGGAAACGCATCGGCAACTCTCTTGCCGCCCGCGCCGCGCCGCCTATATAACGTTGTAAACCGAGCCGCCGACAGGTCGCGCAGGCTCTCACGACCACCGGTTCGGCAGCTGTTCGCGCAGCTCGGAGCGGGGTCGTGAGTAATGCAGTGACATCACCCGCCCAGCGGTTGATGCATCGTCCAGCCATGCCCCGACCGCATGCCAGCGAGCGTGCCGTCAACCCGCCAAGGAGCGTCCCGCGCATGATGATCCAGCGCCGATCCCGTACCCTCGCCGTGGCCTGCCTCCTCGCCGCCACCGCCACGCTGGCCGCCTCCGGCTGCTCCAAGTCGGAAACCTCGAACAATGCGGGCGGTGACAGCAGCCAGGGCGCCCAGGCGGCCAAGACCCCCGAGAGCAGCTCCGGTTCGGGCTGCTCGCTGCAGACCTACGGCGCGCCGAAGCTGGACCTGAAGAACGCGGTGGTCGGCTTCTCCCAGTCGGAGAAGGAAGCCAACCCGTTCCGTATCGCCGAGACCCAGTCCATCAAGGACGAGGCCGAGAAGGTCGGCGTGAAGAAGCTGCTCACCACCAACGCGCAGTCGCAGCTCTCCAAGCAGATCAGCGACATCCAGGACATGCTGTCCCAGGGCGCCCAGTTCCTCATCGTCGCCCCGCTGAACTCCGACGGTCTGGAGCCGGCGTTCAAGGCGGCCGCGGCCAAGAAGGTCCCCGTCCTGACCATCGACCGCAAGGTCAACTCCACCGCCTGCAAGGACTATGTGGCCTTCCTCGGCTCCGACTTCGTGGAGCAGGGCAAGCGTGCAGCGGACGCGATGATCAAGGCGACCGGCGGCAAGGGCAAGGTCGCCATCCTCCTCGGCGCGTCGGGCAACAACGTCACCACCGACCGCACCAAGGGCTTCGTCGACCAGCTCAAGGCCCAGGCGCCCGGCCTGCAGATCGTCGCCCAGCAGACCGGCGAGTTCGCCCGCGACAAGGGCCAGCAGGTCATGGAGCAGCTCATCCAGTCCAAGCCCGACATCACCGCCGTCTACGCGGAGAACGACGAGATGGGGCTCGGTGCCGTCACCGCGCTGAAGGCCGCCGGGAAGAAGCCGGGCAAGGACGTCAAGATCGTCTCCGTGGACGGTACCCGAAACGCCGTGCAGGCCTTGGTCAACGGCGAGTACAACGCCGTCATCGAGTCGAACCCGCGCTTCGGACCGCTCGCCTTCGCGACCGCCCAGAAGTTCTACGGCGGCGAGGAGATCCCGGAGAACGTCATCATCTCCGACCGGGCGTACGACGAGTCCAACGCCAAGGCGTCGCTCGGCGGGGCGTTCTGACCGTACCCATCCGCAGGGACGCGCAGC
Organism: Streptomyces sp. NPDC058239; assembly: GCF_042882185.1. Taxonomy (NCBI): domain Bacteria; kingdom Bacillati; phylum Actinomycetota; class Actinomycetes; order Kitasatosporales; family Streptomycetaceae; genus Streptomyces; species Streptomyces sp. NPDC058239. The sequence goes on along the minus strand of NZ_JBHVWS010000085.1, from coordinate 27,018 downwards.
CCCCGGTCCACCGCCGCCGTGGCACACCACCCGCCACGGCGGCATCGGGCCCACATCCTTGGAACAGCGGAAGGCCAGGACAACTCATGGCACCACCCGAAGCAGCACCGCAGGCGCCGGAGCCGGCCGCCCACTCGAAGGAGGTGACCGTCCCGACCGCCGCCGGCACCGTCCTCGAAGCCCGCTCGGTGAGCAAGCGGTTCCCCGGTGTCGTCGCCCTCGACGACGTCTCCTTCTCCCTGCGTGCCGGGGAGACCCATGCGCTGGTGGGGGAGAACGGCGCAGGCAAGTCCACCTTGATCAAGGTCCTGACCGGTGTCTACCGGCCCGACGGGGGCGAACTCCGGCTGAACGGACAACCCATCAGGTTCGCCCGGCCGTTCGAGGCCCAGCAGGCCGGGATCTCCACGATCTACCAGGAGGTGAACCTCGTCCCGCTGATGAGCGTGGCGCGCAACATCTTCCTCGGCCGTGAGCCCAAGAACCGCCTCGGCCTCATCGACTTCTCCCGGATGCACCGCGAGACCACCGAACTGCTGGACGGCTTCGGCGTACGCGTCGACCCCCGAAGGTCCCTGCACACGCTGGGCATCGGCACCCAGCAGATGGTCGCCCTGGCCCGCGCCGTCTCGGTCAACGCCCAAGTCGTCATCATGGACGAACCCACCTCCTCGCTGGAGCCGCGCGAGGTCGAGACCCTCTTCCGGGTCATCGGGAACCTGCGCGGCCAGGGCATCGCCGTCCTCTACGTCAGCCACCGCATGGACGAGCTCTACCGGATCTGCGACCGCGTCACCGTACTCCGGGACGGCCACCACATCCACACCGGCGACCTCGCCGACCTCGACCGCATGCAGCTCGTCTCGATGATGCTCGGCCGCGATCTGTCCGAGGTCCGCCGCACCGGCCTCACCAGCTTCGGCAGCGAGGGGCACGACGCGGCACGTACCCCCGTACTCACCGCGGCCGGCCTTTCCCGACGCCATCAACTCCATGACATATCCCTGTCGTTGTACGGCGGCGAAGTCCTCGGCCTCGGTGGCCTCCTCGGCTCCGGCCGCAGCGAGACGGCAAAGGCCCTCGCCGGAGCCCTGAGCCTGGAATCCGGCGAACTCTGTGTCGAAGGACGGAAGTTGCGAAGGCTCAGCTCGGCCGGAGCCATCCGCGCCGGAATCAGCCTGCTGCCAGAGGACCGCAAGGCCGAAGGCATCGTCCCCGGCCTCTCCGTGCGCGAGAACATCGTGCTGGCCGCCATGCCCCGCCTCTCCCGCTTCGGTGTGATCTCCCGCCGCAAGCAGGACCGCATCGTCGACATCTTCATGAAGCGGCTGCGGATCAAGGCCGCGAGCCCCGAGCAGAAGGTCGGCGAACTCTCCGGAGGCAACCAGCAGAAGGTCCTCCTCGCCCGCTGGCTCTGCCTGGAACCCAAGGTGCTGCTCCTCGACGAACCGACCCGCGGCATCGACGTCGGCGCCAAGGCCGAGGTCCAGAGCCTCATCGACGACCTCGCCCGCGAGGGCCTCGCCGTCCTGCTCATCTCCTCCGACATCGAGGAACTCATCGAGGGAGCCGACCGCATCGTCGTCCTGCGCGGCGGTTCGGTGGCGGGCGAACTCACGGGCGACGAGGTGACCGAGAGCCATCTCCTCGAAGTGCTCGCCGACCACTCACCGGCGCCCGCCGGCAAGGCCCCGGCCGCTCAGGAGGAACCCCGATGACCCAGGCCGCCCTCTCCACCCCCGCCCGCCCCCTGGCGCGGCTGCGCGACCCCGCCTGGTACCAGGAGTACGGCGTGTACGTCGCCGTGGCAGTGGTGCTCGTCTTCAACGCCCTGTTCACCGAGCACTTCATGACCGCCGACAATCTGCGCACCCAGCTCGTCCAGGTCGCCCCCATCGTCATCGTCGCCCTGGGCATGGCCCTGGTCATCGGCACCGAGGGCGTCGACCTGTCCGTCGGCTCGACCATGGCGCTCGCCGCCGCGCTCCTGCCGCTCTACCTCGGATACGGGCTCGTGCCCGCGCTCGTCGTCGCGCTGCTCGCGGGCGCCGTCGTCGGGGCGGTCAACGGCACCCTGGTCTCGCTCATCGGGCTGCAACCGATCGTCGCGACCCTCGCCCTCTTCGTCGGCGGCCGGGGTCTCGCCCTCGTCATGGCCGACGGTCAGCTCAAGCAGATCGTCAACCCGGATCTGCTCTCGCTCGGCACCGGCTCCTTCCTCGGCATCCCGCTGGTCGTGCTGATCGCCGGCATCCTCGCCGTGGCCGTCGCCTTCCTGGTCCGGCGCACCACTTTCGGCCGCCAGATCGTCGCCGTCGGAGGCAACCGCCCGGCCGCGGCCCTCGCCGGACTGCCCGTACGGCGCGTACTCATCGGTGTGTACGTGCTCTGCGGCGTCCTGGCCGCACTCGCCGGCATCCTCGCCACCGCCAGGCTCACCGCCAGCGACCCCTCCTCGCTCGGCACCCTCATGGAACTCTCCGCCATCACGGCGGTCGTGGTCGGTGGCACCCCCCTCAACGGCGGTTCCGTCCGGGTACTCGGCACCGTCGCGGGCGCCCTGCTGATGCAGCTGCTGCGCGCCACTCTCGTCAAGCACGACCTGCCCGACTCCACCGCACAGATCGCCCAGGCGGCCATCATCATCGCCGCCGTCTACGTCGCCCGGGAGCGTCGGTCCCGATGAACGAAACCACACCCGCCGCGGTGGCCCAGGTCCCGGCACCGCACAAGAGCTCCGCAGCACCCGGAGACGGCGCGCCCCGCCCGGCAGCCGGGTCCGAGCCCGCGCTCACGCAGCGGCTCGCCGAACTCCTTCAGCGCCAGGGCGTGCTCGCCGTCCTGCTGACCGTCGTGATCATCGCCTCGTTCGTCTACCCGACGTTCGGCACACTGGACAACGCCCGCGGTGTGACCGTGCAGGCGTCCTTCCTCGCCGTGGTCGCCCTCGGCATGACCTTGGTCATCATCACCGGCGGCATCGACCTGTCCGTCGGCTCCGTCTTCGCCCTCGGCGGTGTGCTCGCCGCCTGGGCCTCGCAATGGGGTCTTCTGCCCGCGCTGCTCGTACCGCTCGCGGTGTGCGGTGCGATCGGGCTGCTCAACGGCTTCCTGATCGCCCGCGCCGGGATGGCACCCTTCATCGTCACCCTCGCCACCCTGCTGGCGGCCCGTGGCATACTCCTCGCCTTCACCGACGAGGGCGCCACCACCTACCTCGTACCCAAGGGCTCCGCCTTCGCCGAACTCGGACAGGGCAGCGTATGGGGCTTCGGCCACCCGATCCTGATCGCCCTGGTGCTGTTCGGCGGCGGCGGACTGCTCCTGCAGCGCACCTCGTTCGGGCAGACCCTCTTCGCCGTCGGCGGCAGCAGCGACGCGGCCACCCTGATGGGCCTGCCCGTCGCCCGTACGAAACTCCTCGTCTACACGCTCAGCGGTCTGCTCGCCGGACTGGCCGGTGCGCTGAACGCGGCCAGGCTGACCTCCGGCGTCACCATCGTCGGCGTGGGCATGGAACTCGACGCGATCTCCGCCGTCGTCATCGGCGGCACCCTCCTCGTCGGCGGCGCCGGATCGATCAGCGGCACCCTCTGGGGAGTCCTGCTGCTGGCCGTCATCCAGAATCTCATCAACCAGATCGGCTCGCTGAACTCCTCCTACCAGTCGGTGGTCAGCGGAGGGTTCCTTATCGTTGTCGTCGTGGCCCAGCGCTATCTGGCGCGCAGCCGCAGAACCACCTGAGCCGTGCAGGTCGGGGCAGCGCCCCGAGCCGCGAAGCGCGAGCCAAGCCGATCCAGTGCGCACCGGTGCGCATCGAGCCGAGTCAGGGAGTGCCGTGGGCGTCAGCCTCAAGGACGTTGCACAACGGGCGGGCGTGTCCATCAAGACCGTGTCGAACGTGGTGAACAACTATCAGCACGTCACACCGAAGATGCGCGCCAAGGTGCAGCAGGCCATCGATGAACTCGGCTACCGGCCGAACCTCACCGCACGTCATCTGCGCAAGGGCCGGACCGGCATCATCGCGCTCGCCGTGCCCGAGTTCGGCAACCCGTACTTCGCCGAACTGGCGGGTGCGGTGGTCGACGCGGCCGCCCGGCACGACTACACCGTCCTGGTCGATCACACCGCAGGCCTCAGGGAGAAGGAACTCCTGGTCAGCCAGGGATTCCGGTCCCATGTCATCGACGGCCTCATCCTCAGCCCCATCCATCTGGAGCCCGAGGACCTCATGGCGCGCACCGAGACCGCGCCCCTGGTCCTGCTCGGCGAGCGGGAGTACGAGGCCCCGTACGACCACATCGCCATCGACAACGTGGCCGCCGCCCGCGACGCCGTACGCCACCTCATCGACCACGGCCACCGCCGGATCGCCTTCCTCGGCTCCCGCACCGGACGTGAACGCCAGCCCGCCCATCTGCGACTGCGCGGCTGGCGCGAGGAGCTCGACGCGGCCGGCGTCGAGCCCGACGAGTCACTGGTGGTGGTCACCGACGGCTACAGGCGTGAGGACGGCGCCACCGCCATGGCCGCCCTCCTGGACAGGGGGGAGCAGCCCGACGCGGTCTTCGCGTACAACGACCTCATCGCCATCGGCGCCATGCGCACCCTGAGCGCACGCGGCCTGCGCATTCCCGAGGACGTTGCCGTCGTCGGCTTCGACAACATCGAGGAGGGCCTGTACGGAGCCACGACCCTCACCACCATCGCCCCCGACAAGGAGGCCATCGCCCGGCTCGCCGTCGACAGCCTCGTCGAACGGCTCTCCGGCAACCCGGTGCCTGAACCACGACGGCGCCGCCCCGGCTATACCCTCGTCGTCCGCGAATCCACAGTGCCCCGGCCCATCGCCGCAGAAGGGCACTGAGTACCGTTCCTCCGGCTGTTCGCTCCTCCCAAGGATCTCTGATGCCTCGCCCCACCGTGAACCGCAAACCGTTCGGCGTCCATGACCGCACGGACGTCGATCTCTGGACACTCGACTCCGGTACGGGAGTCCGGGCCGAGATCCTTACCTACGGCGGCATCCTGCACAGTCTCACCGTGCCGGACACCGCCGGAACCACCGCATCCGTCGTACGGTCCCTGGCCACGCTGGACGACTACACCGGCAAGAACCCGTTCTTCGGCGCTCTCATCGGCCGCTTCGCCAACCGCATCGCCCACGGCCGTTTCACCCTCGACGGAACAACGCACCACATCCCCGCCAACGACCGGGGCCACGCACTGCACGGCGGCCCCGACGGCTTCCACACCAGAATCTGGCAGGCCACCTCGGACACCGGCGAGGACGCCGCCACCCTCCGACTCACGCTGCACAGCCCCGACGGCGACATGGGCTTCCCCGGAGCGCTCGATGTCACGGTGACGTACACCCTCGACACCACCGGCACGCTCGCCATCGACTACACCGCGACCACCGACCGTCCGACGGTCCTCAACCTCACCAACCACGCCTACTTCGACCTCACCGCGACCGGAGACATCCTCGGCCACACCCTCCAGGTGGACGCCGACACCTATCTGCCGGTCGACGGCGACGGCATCCCGCTGGGACCCGCCGCCGATGTGCACCACACCCCGTTCGACCTCACCGGCCCGCGCACCATCGGGGAGCGGATCGCGCTGCCGGACGAACAACTGCGGATGGCGGGCGGCTTCGACCACTGCTGGATCGTCCGCGACCCCGAGCCCGGGCCGCACTCGGCGCTGCGCCGGGCCGCCCTTCTCACCGCCCCCGACGCCGCCCGGATGCTGGAGGTCTGGACGACCGAACCCGGCATCCAGGTCTACACCGCCAACCAACTCGACGGCACCCTCGCGGACCCCGCGGGCCTGCGCCACGCACGCCACAGCGCGATCTGCCTGGAGACCCAGCACCTGCCCGACTCGCCCAACCGTCCCGACTACCCCAGCACCGAGCTGCGTCCCGGCGAAGTCGCCCGCAGCCGGACCGAGTTCAGGTTCCCTCACCTCGTGCCGCATCCGGCCTGAGCACCGGCGCAACGGCAGAGGCGGGCCTATTCGCAATGCATCGGGCTTTCAGCCCGGTGGTGAAGCGAATCCCGGTCTGCTCCGACGTAAGCGTGGCTGCTCGGCCGGTGTGTGTCTTCTTCGGTGCGCGCCCGGCGGGTGCGGGGGCGGGGGCCGATGGAACGGGGAGCTGCGGCCCCGTCATCGCGTGCTCCGGTCTCGCCCCTCCCGCTCCCCCGATGGCGGCCCGGCTCACGCTCCACTCTCGTGGAGGGACTGGAGGCGGGCCAGTTCGTCCTGCGAGAGCCGCAGCGCGCCGGCGGAGACGTTCTCGATCAGGTGGTCGGGGTTGCCGGTGCCTGGGATGGCCAGCACATGTGGTCCACGGTGCAGTGTCCACGCCAGCCGGACCTGCGCGGGCGTCGCGCCGTGTTCGCGCGCGACGGCGAGCACTTCGTCGTCGTGCGTGTCGCTTGCACTCGCCTCGCGCCGGTCGCCGGAGATTGCGAAGTACGGCACGAACGCGATGCCCTGCTCGCCGCAGCTGTCCAGCAGACCGTTGGCGTCCGAGAGCCGGCGGTCGAGGCCGTACCAGTTCTGCACGCAGACCACCGGCGCGATGGCCTGGGCCTCGGCGAGGTGCTCGGGTTTGACGCTGGAGATGCCCAGGTGACGGATGAGGCCGGCGTCGCGCAACTCTGCCAGGGCGCCGAAGTGCTCCGCGATCGAGTCCTGGTTCATCCTGCGCAGGTTGACGACGTCGAGGTGGTCGCGGCCGAGTTGACGCAGGTTCTCCTCGACCTGGCCGCGCAACTGCTCGGGCGTGGCCGGGGGCAGCCACTCGCCCGACGGGCTCCGTCCCGGTCCGACCTTGGTGACGATGACCAGGTCATCGGGGTATGGGGCCAGTGCCCGGTTGATCAGCTCATTGGCGGAGCGCAATGGGGAGAAGTAGAACGCGGCTGTGTCTATGTGGTTCACGCCGACTTCGACCGCGCGGCGCAAGACCCTGATCGCAAGGTCGCGGGCGATCGGGGCGCCGTCGGAGTTCCCGCGCATGCCGCTGCCCGTCAGGCGCATCGTGCCGAAGCCGAGGCGGTTGACTTCCCGGTCGCCAAGCCTCCAGGTGCCCGCGGCCGCCGCGGCAATCGTTTCCGAGATCATGATTGAGGCCTTCCTTACGACTTCGGGGCGCGCTGAAGAGGGTGCACTGGTCCTTGGGCGTGGGCGGGCGGTTCCGACCGGCGATGACAAGGGTTTACTGCAGTTCGCCGCCACTGCCGACCTCGGAGTATGGGGTCGCGATCACCATGAAAAGAAGTCATGGAGCAGGCGGGAAAGGTCACATGGAGCACTGGAACGAGTTGGCACCGTGCTGCGTTGGAAGATACGTGAACGCCGCCATACGCAAGGCGGCGGTTCAGGGGTTTATCTGTACATGTCGCGAGGCAGATGCTCGTCCGCCTCCACGACATCGGCGCCGGCCGAGCCGGCCGGGGAAGAACCACGGCGAGTCCGGGTGGCGGCGGTGAGCGACTCTTGGAGGCCCCGAAGTCCTGGCCCGGACACCAGGGAACAACCAACCCACCGGAAGGACTTCACGTGCTGGCTGCCGCCCGGGTTGTTGGAGCTGCCGCCGTCGTTGAACGGGGCCATGAGCATGAAGTGGGTTCGGGCGAGCAGGTGCATTCCGGACAGCAAGAGCTGTCGGAATTTTGCTGCAATCCATTGCGGTGAGGAAGTCACCTGGGCATGGCAGGTGCGCAAAGAGCCGCAGCGTGGACAGTTGTGCGGGTGTAGGGGAATGGCGGAATGCGCCGTGATGTTGGGACGTCCATGACCTTTTCTGTAGACGTGACCGTCCGGGGCTACGAGCTCGACACGCAGGGGCATCTGAACCAGGCCGTTTATTTGCAGTACGCCGAGCACGCGCGCTGGGAACTGCTGCGCGTTGCCGGCCTGTCGCAGGAGAAGCTGCTGGCCAGCGGCGTCGGACCGGTGAGCCTTGAGACGACGGTGAAGTTCCTGCGGGAGCTCCGCGGCGGCGACCGGGTGCGGGTGACCTGCCAGTTCGTATACGGCGAGGGGAAGACGTTCGAGATCGCGCAGAAGATCCTCAAGGAAGACGGCACGGTCGCGGCGCAGATCACGGGCGTGGCGGGGATGCTCGACCTGGCGGCCCGCAAGCTGATCGCCGATCCGGCCGGACATCTCGCCTCACTCGCCGAGAACCCGGACCTGCTCAGCGGCTGACCGGCCGCCCCGCGGCTGTGCGGTGCCGGTGGTCGGGCCTGCCTGCTGATACAGCGTCACCAGCACGCTGTGCACGGGCTGATCTCCGGCGCCCTCCTCGGCCTCGTCGACCAGCCTGGCGAGGGTCTCGCCGAGCTGTTGTGCCTTCGCGGGGCCGAGTCGCAGCTGACGCGGCGTCAGGTGTGTCTCGGCGGGGGAGCGGTCCAGTTCCTGGGCGACCGCGGCGAACGTCGCCGCGGTCCCGGCCTCTTGGGGTTCGGCGACGACGATGCGGCGGGCCGTGCGCCGGTACTACTGCTCGGTGCCGCCGCGGACCTGGCGCGTCTCGGCGATGTGGACCAGCCCGGCTTCGCGCAGCACCTTGAGGCGGTGGGCCACGTTGCCCTTCTTCGCATCGAGTTGCACGGCGAGCTTGCTGATGGTGGCGGGCCGGTGGCCCAGGGCGAAGGGAAGCCGCCCGTGAAGCGGCATCGCGCGCCGATCGCGCCGGATGATGCGCGGGCGGACCCGTCGTACGGTGAATCTCAAACTACGATGAGTCTCGTATTATGGAAGACCGGACGAAGCCAGGAAGTGGAGCCATCGTGACCCCAGCCAGCGCCCCTGCCACAAGCGCCGCTGCGGTCGGCGGCCGCTTGCTCGACCATCCCACGCGGGACGAGATCCGCATCGAGGCAGTGCTCCACGCACTCTCCGACCCGATGAGGCTGCGCGTGGTCCGTGAGCTGGCCGCCGCCGATGCCGAGCTCACCTGCTCCCGCTTCGACCTGCCGGTGTCCAAGTCGACGACCACGCACCACTTCCGGGTGTTGCGCGAGAGCGGGATCGTCCAGCAGATCTACCGCGGCACGGCCAAGATGAACGGGCTGCGCCGCGACGATCTGGAGGCGCTGTTCCCGGGGCTTCTGGACAGCATCCTCGACGCCGCGAACCGGCAGGTGCGGCGCATCGGCGAGGACCGGTAGCCTCACGGTCCGCCCCGGTCGCCACCCTCCGCGGCGCTCAGCAGCCCCGCCCAGTCCGGGATCTTCACCGGCCCCCGGCCCAGCGACCGGCCCAGCGCCGCCTCAGCCCGTTCGATGGACAGCCAGCCGTCCCATTCCACCGGGCGCAGCCCCCACGCCCGGAGCGCGGCCACGGGATCGGGTGCCGACGGGCGCCCGGCGAGGAGCGTGGCGTCATCGAGCAACGATGTCACCGTCTCCTTCGCGCACGACCGGTTCGAACCGATCACTCCGGTCGGCCCCCGCTTGATCCACCCGGCGACGTACTCCCCGGGCGACGGCACCCCGTCCCGCAGCACCCGCCCCGCCAGATGCGGCACCGTCCCGCGCGCCGGGTCGAACGGCAGACCGGGCAAGGGCAGCCCGCGGTAGCCGACGGCCCGCAGCACGAGCTGGGCGTCGATGTCTTCGTACGTACCGGCGTCGCGCACGCCCCCGCTGCCGTCCGGCACGGTACGGGCGAACCGCACCCCGGCCACCCGCCCGTCCCGCTCCAGCAGTTCGACGGGGCGCAGAAAGAACCGCAGGTGGATCGTGCGCAGCGGGTCCCCCTCCGCGCCCGCACCTGTGGCGCCGGCCGCGGCCCATCCGCGCAGCACCTCGACATTGCGCCGCGCCGCCGCCGTCAGGGGCGGTGCGTTCGGCGGTGAGGACAGGGCCGGCGCCGACCGGGGGGACGGATCGACGTACGCCGGGTCGAGGGCCAGCTCCTCCTCGTCCACCACCACCCGCGCCTGCGGCAGCGCGCCCAGCTCCCGCAGCTCCTTGGTGGTGAACCGGGCCTGCGAGGGTCCGCGCCTGCCCGTCATGTGGACCTCGCGCACCCGGCTTCCGGCCAGCGCGCCGAGCGCCCCGTGCGGTACGTCGGTGGGGCGCAGCTCCTCCGCGCTCCGGGCGAGAATCCGCGCCACGTCCACCGCCACATTGCCGACCCCGATCACCACGACCGAACGGGCCCGCAGCGCAAAGCTGTTGGCGGCGGCGTCGGGGTGTGCGCTGTACCAGGAGACGAACTCGGTCGCGGAGCAACTGCCGGGCAGGTCCTCGCCGGGGACGGCGAGGCCACGGTCGGTCGCCGCCCCGACGCAGTACACGACCGCCTGGTAGAGCTCGCCGATCCGTTCGGCCGGGATCCCGTCGCCGCCCACCTCGACATTGCCGAGGAAGGTGATCCGCTCGTGCTCCAGGACGGCCCGCAGACTGTTCTGCAGCGATTTGATCTTCTCGTGGTCGGGGGCGACGCCGTAGCGCACCAGGCCGTACGGGCAGGGGAGCCGGTCCAGCACATGGACCCGGACATCGGGCACCCGGTCCTGCTCGACCAGGGCCTGGGCGGTGTAGACCCCGCTGGGACCGGAGCCGACGACGGCGACACGGAGCACGGCGCACCTCTTCCCGCAGGATGCCTCCAGCATGGCACCGGTGGCCGGGGCAGGGGAGAGGCGCGCCCGGACGCCGTCAGGACGACATCGCGCGCATCCTGTCGATCTCCACCGTCTGCTGGGCGACGACGTCCCCGGCCATCTCCTCGACCTGCACATTGTTCCCCTGCGAGAGCACCTCCGTCGCCATCGTGATCGCTCCCTGATGGTGGGTGATCATCAACTTCAGGAAGAGCTTGTCGAAGGCCGCGCCGTCCGCCGCCCGCAGCTGATCCAGCTGCGCCGGGGTCGCCATTCCGGGCATCGCCGAGTGATCGTGGCCGCTTCTGCGCTTCTCCTGGCCATTGTGTGTGAGCCATCCCTCCATGGCACCGATCTCCGGCTTCTGGCCTGCGGTGATGCGCTCGGCGAGCCGCTTGACCGCGGTGGAGTGGGAGCGGGCGGTGACGAGGTCGGTCAACTCCAGCGCCTGGGTGTGGTGTTGGATCATCATCTGCACATATCGGAAGTCGGCCGAGTTGGGGGTGTCGTCCCCGGTGGCCTTCGCGGCCTCCTCGGCGGACAGGGTCCGCGCGGGCTCACCCGGTTTCCCGGGCGCCACAACCGAAGGCCCCCCGTCCGTCTGCGCCTTCGTACCGTTGTCACCGCCTCCCTCATCGCATGCACCCAGGGTGAGAACGGCGGACATGACGGCCACGGCGAGAACAGTTCTGCGTACACACATGGTCCGACGGCGGATCAACAAGTGGACCTCCATTGCCATATGGGGTGGTTGCGAACCGTCCTAACACGCTTCCGCACGACAGCGATCAGAAACTTTCATTACGTCTCTGTTGCCATCTGTTGAGATACCCGTGGGGAGGACGATACTGCCGGTGTCCGTGAACCGTTCAACTACGTACGGATGCATGGGAGGACGCAGTGATTTCGTTGCACACGAGCCCGGCGCGGCGCAGACGTCTGGGTGTGGCCGTGGCAGCAGCCGGGCTGCTCGCCACGCTGCTTACGGCCGGCCCCGCGGCCGCGACGCCCGACCCCGGCGGTACAGCCACCGCCCGTACCGATGTCTCCGCCGCCCAGGAGGCCGAAGCCGCGGCCGCCATCAGCAGCGGCGAGATACCCGGCGTGGACGAGATCGTCCACAGCAGCAACATCACCCATCTGGCCAACGTCCCGAAGGACGCACTCAAGGGGCTGAACACGGACCTGGCCTTCCAGGGGAAGTACGCCTTCGCAGGAAACTACGACGGCTTCCGGATCTACGACATCAGCAATCCGAAGTCCCCGAAGACGGTCGCCCAGGTCCTGTGCCCCGGATCGCAGAACGACGTCTCGGTCTCGGGAAACCTGCTCTTCCTGTCCACCGACTCCTCGCGCAGCGACAACTCCTGCACCAGCACCACCCAGCCCGCCACGGAGAAGTCCTCCTGGGAGGGCATGAAGGTCTTCGACATCAGCGACAAGCGCAACCCGAAGTATGTCGCCGCCGTCGAGACCGCCTGTGGATCGCACACCCACACGCTGGTCCCCGATCGCAAGAACGTATACGTGTACGTCTCCTCGTACTCGCCGAGCGACACGTTCCCGGACTGCCAGCCGCCGCACGACGGGATCTCCGTCATCAAGGTGCCGCGCAAGGCACCCGAGAAGGCCGCGATCGTGAACTTCCCGGTGCTCTTCCCGGACGGCGGCAACCCGGGCGCCCCGACCAACCCGGGCGTCTCCAAGACGACCGGCTGCCACGACATCACGGTGCTGCCCTCCAAGGACCTGGCAGCCGGTGCCTGCATGGGCGACGGCCTGCTGTTCTCCATCAAGGACCCGGAGAACCCGAGGATCATCGACCGGGTGCAGGACAACGTGAACTTCGCGTTCTGGCACTCCGCGACGTTCAACCAGAAGGCCGACAAGGTCGTCTTCACCGATGAACTCGGCGGCGGCGGCGCAGCCACCTGCAACGAGGAGATCGGCCCGAAGCGCGGCGCCGACGGCATCTACGACATCGTCGGCAGGGGAGACCACCGCAAGCTGGTCTTCCGCAGCTACTTCAAGATCGACCGTCCGCAGGCCGACACGGAGGTCTGTGTCGCCCACAACGGTTCGATCATCCCGGTCAAGGGCCGCGACCTGATGGTTCAGGCCTGGTACCAGGGCGGAGTCTCGGTGTGGGACTTCACCGACTCCTCGAAGCCGAAGGAGATCGGCTACTTCGAGCGCGGCCCTGTCAGCACGGACGCGGTCACCACGGCCGGCCCCTGGTCGGCGTACTACTACAACGGCTACATCTACTCCAACGACATCGCCAAGGGCTTCGACGTCCTGAAGCTCGACGACCGGCGGACCGACCCTGCGAAGCGGGTGCGGCTGGACGAGCTCAATGTTCAGACGCAGCCGGACTACTTCGACCGCTGATCCGGCCGGTTCATCCGATCGGCCGACACCATCCTGCTCCACCGCGCACCGAGCGCGTCCCGCCGGGCGGATCCCCCGCCCGGCGGCACGCCGCAGTCGACGCCTGCGTCAGGCTGCCGTCCTGGCGTTCCCGCCGGTCGCAGCGGCCCATTCCACGAGCAGTCGCTGGTACTGCTCCTCGTCCTCGGGGGAGAGGCAGCCGCCGGAGCGCTGCCACAGGTCACGAATCTCTTTGTTCACCACGGCGGCAGTACGCACGGAATCGGAGGAGCACGGAGAACGGGACATGCGTACAGGCTAAGGCCCCGATGTGACAATCCGACCCATTGGGCGTCAGGGACATCTCTCACATGTTTCTCAGGCAACGCCCGGCGTCAGTCCCAGCATCCGCAGCCCATCGGGCCGCGCCTCCACCGGAAGATGCTGCACAAAGCGCACGTCACAGCCCAGTGCCGCCGCCCCGCCGTCCGCGCGCCGGTCGTCGCCGACCATCACCACATCCGTCGGGTCCTGCCCGATAAGTGTGCAGGCGGTGTGGAAGAGCCGTGTGTCCGGCTTCTGGACGCCGTGCTCGTACGACAGGACGTAGGCGTCTATCAGGGCGTCCAGGCCGTGTGCCCGGAAGACCGGCCGCAGGTCCCAGCCGATGTTGCTGACCACACCGATACGGGTGCCGCTGTCGCGCAGCGCACCGAGCACCTCCGCCGCGTCCGGGTAGGGCCGCCAGGCGGCAGGTGATCTGTGCCGCTCGTACAGCGCGTCGTACAGCCCCGGATCCGGCAGGGCCACCTGCCGGGCAAGTCCCGTGTACGCCTCCCGGTGGAGTTCCGCGCTCTCGTCGCGAGTGGCCCACACGGAGGCGAGGCGGGCAGGGACGTGCTGGGGAGGCGGGCCGCCCGGCAATGCCCCGGCGGCCTCGAGCCCCCGCGCGTACTGCTCGAAGTCGGCCGCGCTGACCGTCACCTCGCGCTCGGCGACGACCGCGCGCAGCCAGGACCGGACCGATTCGATACGGAAGAGGGTCCCGGAGAAGTCGAAGAGCACACCCTTGATCTGCATGGGCGCGATCCTTCCCGGTTCAGGAGCGCCGCGGCAAGGTCTCTGGGCCGTGCCCCTCGTACCTGGCGAACCCGGCGACGGAGAACCCGACCAGAGCCGCCCCCAGCAGCCAGCCGCCCAGCACGTCGCTCATCCAGTGCACCCCGAGGTAGAGCCGGGTGACTCCCACCCCGACAGCCGAGACCCATGCCGCCGCCAGGGCCGTCCGCCACATCCGGGGTTCCGTACCGTGCCGTCGCAGCAGCCAGAGCAGCAGACCGCAGGTCACCGTCGCCGTCATCGCGTGACCGGAGGGGAACGCCGCGTAGTGGGCGGAATCCACCGGGTCCGGCCACTGCGGCCGCTCCCGGCCGACCGCGGCCTTCAGTCCCTGCTGCAGGAGAGTCGACAGCGCGCTCGTCACTGCCACCCACACCGCGAGCGCCCGCGCCCCGCGCCACCACAGCACCACCACGGCCACCGCGATCAGGGCGCGCATGGTCCATGGATCCCACACCCAGTCGGTCAGGATCCGGTTCGCGTGGACGAGCCCGGGTTCCGTGACCGCCCTTCGGTGCAGGGCGTCCGCGACCGTACGGTCCAGCGTCATGAGCGGCGACCAGCGCACGGCGACCAGGATCAGCAGGACCAGGGCAGCAGACGCACAGACCACGGCTGTGCCGAAAGGTGTGACGCCGGAGCGGGTGCGGGCCGGTGGGGCGAGCGGTGGGGACGGCATGGGGTGATCTTCGCGGACGATCCGCACACCCGGCTATCCCAGTGCGCTGAGTCCCGGAATGAATGCCACCAGAAGCGGAACCACCGGTACCAGGGCGGCCGCCGCGGTCAGCCGGAGCCGACGGCCCGCGGTGAGCCGCTCCACCGGGGTCAGCAGCCGGTTCACCCGCAGCGGCAACTGAGCGTCCGGCGCCGGGCACGGGCCGAACACGCCACGGTCCTCGTTGAGTTCCACCAGGGCCAGAGCGATCGTCAGCCGTCCGAAGCGCCTGGACGCCACATCGTCCGCGGCCAGTTCGACCAGCCGGTGCATCTCGTCGCGGAAGGCCGCGAACACCGGAACCTGCGGGAACCCGATCGCGAGCGCGCCGGAACAGTGCAGCAGCCAGTCGTGCCGGGCCCTCGCGTGTCCCTGCTCATGGGCCAGCACGGCATCCAGCTGACGGCCTTTCAGGCGACCAAGTGCCGCCGTGGTGATGACCAGTTGAGGTGCGGCACCCGGCAGCCACCAAGCATCCGGACGCTCTCCCTCCAGCACGACGAGCCGACCGCTGCCGGGCTCCTCGCCGGGCATCAGCGGGGAACGCACCAGCAATTCGGCGCGCCGTCGCCTGCGACGCACCTGGGCTCGGTGGATCTCCCGGGTCAGCATTGCCGCGGTCCACACCCCTCCGAGCGCCAGCAGCACGGCCATGGCCGCAGACCACCGCCCGTGCCCGCCCAGCGCATACGCCTCCACCACGGCACGCGGCGCCGGTGCGAACACATGTCCGCGCACCGCCTGCCAGGCCGCGGCCGCACTGAACGTCATGGAGAGCGCGAAGGAGAGCAGCACCCCGGCCACCACGCACTGCCAGACCCACAGCGCAACGACGGGCTCACGCTCCGGCCAATCCGCCCGCGCCATCAGACGTGGGGTCACGACGGCGGCCAGTGCACCGAGCAGCAGCAGCGCGAGGGAGACCAACATGGCGTCAGCCTATGAGCGCTGCGGCAGCCGCGGGTATGGCTGCGCACGGCAAGTGATGCACGCCACGGTTTGGCCTGTCCTCTGTCTCACAGAGTGAGCAGCATTGCGAACATGGCTATCCCCATCGTCAGCCGACAGGCGAGAGCCAGCTCGGGCCATGCGCCCCAGCCGCTCCCGGCCGGCCCGCCACCGCCCCCCGCCGTGGCGGCCACCGGTATCAACCGGGCTCCCGAACGCAGCACATACACCGCGTAGTAGGTCAGCAGCAGTCCGGTCAGCAGAGGTATGCCTCCGGCCGTCACCGCGACATCATGGCCCGTGTGTCCGCCATGCTCGCCGTGTGTCCCTCCACCGCCCGGTGCCATCGCCAGCGCCATGTAGACCATCGCCGACGACCCGACCAGATGGTGCAGATGATGCGTGCTGCGCCGGGAGAACCACAGCGCGCGCAACGAGGCCGCACCGAACAGCACCGCGTACACCGCCCACCCCCACACAGGTGGTGTCACGACGGCAGCCGGCACGGCCATGGCCGCCATGCCGAAGCCCATCAGAGCCTCCGCACGCGCTGTCCTGCGTCCCTCCCCGGTCTCTCTGCGCGTGCGCAGCAGGCAGTACGCGCCCGTCACCCCGCACAACGCCATCAGCAGCCAGCCGGACATCGCCGGTCCGTGCACAGCGCACCTCCCCCTGGACGTACGACGTCGGTCCCTCTTTGTCGATGCCCGGGCCCGGGCCGTCGTACGCGGCGCACTGAGGTACACGGGGAGCGCGCGGAGGGGGTGTTCCCTGCCGCGCCGGGTGCTCCCGTCCGGCGATGGGAACGGCCCGCGGGAGGCTCGCTCTCTGGGGGGAGATCCCCGACGCCGACGCCGACGCCACCGCCCAGCCGGCCCGCCGCGCGGGCCTACTGATCGTTCCCGGCCCCGCGTTCTCCGCCGTGGAAGGTTTCCGCCATCACCTGCGCCTCGCGTTCGCGGATCATGACGCCGGCCTGGAGAAGGCCCTGCCTGTGCTCGTCGACTGCGCGGAGAGAAGCCGGGCCGCACAGTCGATGGCGCACCGGCACTGCTACGGGCGGTAGCGCAGTGGACGGTCCTCCGGCACTGCTACGGGCGGTAGCGCAGTGGATGGTCCTCCGGTACTTCCACCACGACGATCCTGTGCCCGTCCGGATCGCGGATCCACATCTCGACGAGCCCCCACGGCTCGCACACCGGCGGCCGCAGCACCTCGACGCCACGGGCCGACACCTCCTCGTGCGCCGCCCGGACGTCCGCGACCTGCAGCCACAGTTCGAGGCCGGGCACCGGCGGTGCGGTGGCGCGCCCGGAGACCTCCAGGAAGCCGCCGCCGAGGAAATAGACCGTGCCCCGCTCGGGGCCGGTGCCGAACTCCCGGTAGACAGGCAGCCCGAGGGACTGGCCGTAGAAGATCCGTGACCGCTCGGGATCGGCCGGACGCAACAGGATCCGGCTGCTCAGCACATGAACCATGCGCCAAACTCTAGGTCCGGAACACGCGGGTTACGCTGCTTCGGCACGGCCACAGCAGAGAAACGGAGAGCCACCACCATGGACATAGCCCCCGCCGAGGACTCGGGACAGCTGACCTTCCGCGACGCGGCCGACGCCGATGTGCCCGCACTCGTGACGCTGATCGAGTCGGCGTACCGCGGGGACTCCAGCCGGGCCGGATGGACCACCGAGGCGGACATCCTGCAGGGGCAGCGGACCGACCCGGACGGTGTCCGCGAGGTCGTCGAAGCGCCCGGCAGCCGACTGCTCGTGGTGGAGCGCGATGGTGCGCTCATTGCCTGCTGCCAGCTGGAACACCGCGGTGACGCCGCCTACTTCGGGATGTTCGCGGTCCGTCCCGAGCTGCAGGGGACCGGTCTCGGCAAGGTGATCATCGCCGAGGCCGAGCGCACCGTCCGGAAGAGCTG
The DNA here is from genome assembly GCF_042882185.1 of Streptomyces sp. NPDC058239. Classification (NCBI taxonomy): domain Bacteria; kingdom Bacillati; phylum Actinomycetota; class Actinomycetes; order Kitasatosporales; family Streptomycetaceae; genus Streptomyces; species Streptomyces sp. NPDC058239. Next base: position 9,300 of record NZ_JBHVWS010000085.1, on the reverse strand, counting down.
GGGGGTGACCGAGATGCACATGACCGTGATCTCGGTGCGCGAGGAGCTGATCGCCTGGTACGAGCGCCGCGGCTACCGCCGTACGGGAAAGTTCAGCCCGTTCCCGTACGGCGACGATCGCTTCGGCATCCCGCAGCGCGACGATCTCACGTTCGAGCTGCTGATCAAGGACCTGGTCTGACCTGGCCGGCAATCAGGCGGTGAAGCGGCCGGCGCGGCGGATCTCCGGGTAGTCGGTGGTCGCGCCGTCCAGTCGCAGGGCGCGTACCAGCCGCAGATGGTCCTGGGTGTTCACCACCCAGCCGATGACCTTCAGCCCTTCGGCGTGCGCCTGCTCGACCACTTCCAGGGTGAGGCGGCGGATGTTCAGCGCCAGCGTCGCCGCACCCACCGCCTTCGCCCGGTCCACCACATCGCTCCGCCAGCGGCTCGCGATGAGTACGGTCCGTACCCCCGGCACCAGTTGGGCGATCTCGGCGACCGCCTCGTCGTGGAACGACGACACCTCGATCCGGTCGACGAGACCGCGTCGCAGTATCACTTCTGCCAGGGCGCGGGCCGCGGCCACGTCCTTGATCTCCGCCTGAACGGGGGACCGTACGGCGTCGAGCACCTCCTCGAAGACCGGCACGCGCTCGCCCTGCCCGGCATCGAGTTCGCGCAGCTCCGACAGGGTCTTCTCGGCGATCGGACCGCTGCCGTCCGTCGTACGGTCCACATCGGCGTCGTGCATGACGGCCAGCGCGCCGTCCTTGCTCAGATGAAGGTCCAGTTCGATGGCGTCCATCCCGGCCTGCTCCGCATGGACGAACGACCGCAGGGTGTTCTCCGGCTCGACACCCATCACTCCGCGATGACCGATGGTGAGAAAAGACAAGGCAACTCGCTTCCGTCGACGGCGTCTTCCCGCGTGCGGCTCCTACCCACGAGGCACTACGGCATTACGGCATTTCGGCAGCCTAATGGCCCACCCCCGAGAGAGAGCCGCTCGGACGAGGGGGAGTGGCGCCGTGTCCCTGGATGTCGGCGGCACCGAGCAGGAATCCGGTGATGACGGCTGCGACAAGAACGGCACGGATGCTCACGCGGCGGATCTCCAGAGGTGGCGCGAAGGGCGGATGACGTCCGTCCTACCCGCAGACGGCAGTGCCGGGCGAGCTGTGTCACTCATGCGTGGGCGCGCCCTGCATGGCCTGACCGCACATGTGTACGAGCCCCGGCGGGGCGGCAGCCTCCGCCATGGCTCCGGCCGACGGAAGCGTTCGCAGGGACGGTTCCGTGCAGGAAGAATCGCGGTGACCATGGGGGGTCGGCAGGATAATTTTCTGAGGCCCACTTGTCCGAAGGAACCGCAGATGGATACGGTTGCTTGACGCGAGGTTCTCCTGTGGAGGAAGTGTTATGACGGAAATTCTTGTGCACGACGTTGCCGCAGGCGACATACCTACGGACCAGCGGGTGGTTGATCACCCCGCCTGGCCCGCGCTCAAGAATGCCGTGGAGGAGATCCGCCCCTGGCAGTCGAAGGACGGTTCCATCGACTTCGACGCCGACGGCGCGCCGTCCCGGGCGGCTGCCCGGGCGACGCTGGATCGCGTGATCGTCGCGATCGAGGAGCTTTCCCCGCTGCTTCCGCACGACGACGCCTACCACCGTGCCCTTGCCATGGACCTGCGTCGCTGGGCCACGGACGGCTTCGGCGTGCCGGACTTCCTCGACTCGCTGCTCGCCTTCCAGCCGGCCAAGGACCGCACCGACGGGCTCCAGCACCTGGTCGTCTTCGCGATGTACACACAGAACGGCAACCCGGACCGCAACCTCGAAGCGGTCGTGCTGCGGATGGTCTGGCCCGAGTGGCTGGCCGAGCTCGAAGCCACCCGCTACGACAACCCGTTGTTCTGCGGCATCACCTTCGAGGGCTTCACCTCGGGATACGACACCAACTCCGCGGTGCTCTTCCCGGAGACCGTCGCCGTGCGCGAGGCCCCCGAGCGCTTCAGCTGGGGCGGAATCTTCTGCGACCGCGAGGCCGCCCGCTTCCGCCGGGTCACCGAGGCGTCGGTCGATCTGCTCGGCGTCGAGCTGCCCGACGACATCCGCGAGATGGTCGGTGACCAGCAGCGCTGCGAGCAGGCCTTCGTGCTCTGGGACATGGTCCACGACCGGACGCACAGCCACGGCGACCTGCCGTTCGACCCCTTCATGATCAAGCAGCGCCAGCCGTTCTGGATGTACGGGCTCGAAGAGCTGCGCTGCGACCTCACCGCCTTCAAGGAGGCCGTGAAGCTGGAGGCCGACGGCTTCCCGCAGGGCCGCGATGTGCAGTACGCCGTGCTGTTCGACCGGATGTTCCGCTTCCCCGTCACCGGCGAGCGCGTCCGCAACTACGACGGCCTCGGCGGCCAGCTGCTCTTCGCGTACCTCCACAAGCACGACGTGGTCCGCTGGACCGACAACACGCTCAGGATCGACTGGGACCGCGCCCCGCAGGTCACCAACCAGCTCTGCGCCGAGATCGAGAAGCTCTACCGCGACGGCATCGACCGCCCCAAGCTCGTTCACTGGTTCGCCGCGTACGACCTGGTCTCGACCTACCTCGCCCCGCACCCGGGCTCCCGCTGGGCCAAGGGCCCGGACGCGCTGGATCTCTCCCAGCCTCCGCGGAAGCTCGTCGACGACGTGCTTCCGGACGAGTTTCCCCTGAGCATGTTCTATGAGGCGCTCTCCAAGAAGCTGAAGAACGTGATCGCCTCGACCAAGGGGATCACCGCCGTGGATGCCGAGCGGGCAGCCGCGTGAGCGCCGGTGCTGAGGAGGCGGTGGCCATGAACGCAAACGGCAAGGGCAACGGGAGCGGTGCTCTCGAAGGCGCCGTGGTCGCGGTCGCCGGGGCCGCTGGCCCGGCCGGCCGGGCCACCCTGCTGAGGCTCGCCGAGGCCGGGGCGACCGTCGTCGCCTCCGACGCCGACGCCACCCGCCTGGCCGAGGCGGTCGACGCCGCCCGCTACGCCCACGGCGGCGCCACGGTCACCGGCGACACCGTCGATCTGCTGGACCTCGCTGCCGCCCGCGAATGGGCGGACAAGACGGAGAAGGAATTCGGCCGGATCGACGGCCTGGTCCACCTCGTCGGCGGCTGGCGCGGCAGCGCCACCTTCGCCGAGACCGACCTCGCCGACTGGAACCTGCTGGAGAAGCTGCTGATCCGCACGGTCCAGCACACCTCGCTGGCCTTCCAGGAGGGTCTGCAGCGCAGCGACCGGGGTCGCTATGTGCTGATCAGCGCGGCCGGGGCGAGCAAGCCCACCGCGGGAAACGCAGCCTATGCCGCGTCGAAGGCGGCGGCCGAGGCCTGGACGCTCGCGCTCGCGGACTCCTTCCGCAAAGCGGGGGGCGACGAAGGGCCCAGGACCGCGGCTGCGATCCTGATCGTCAAGGCACTGGTGCACGACGCGATGCGCGCCGAGCGCCCCAATGCGAAATTTGCGGGCTTCACCGACGTCAAGGAGCTGGCCGATGCCATCGCCGGCGTCTGGGACCGGCCCGCCCCGGAAGTGAACGGAAAGCGCCTGTGGCTGACCCCGCAACCGTAAGGACCGACGCGCGACGCCACCACGACCCGCAGGTACGCGGCTTCGCCAGTGACAACTATGCCGGCACGCACCCTGAGATCCTCGCGGCCATTGCCCTTGCCAATGGCGGTCACCAGATCGCCTACGGCGAGGACGACTACACCGAGCATCTTCAGCGCGTCATGCACAGTCACTTCGGCCCGACCGCCGAAGCCTTTCCGGTCTTCAACGGAACCGGCGCCAACGTCGTCTCCCTCCAGGCGATGACCGACCGCTGGGGCGCGGTGATCTGCGCCGAGTCCGCCCATATCAACGTCGACGAGGGCGGCGCCCCGGAGCGGGTGGGCGGCCTCAAGCTGCTCACCGTGCCCACCCCGGACGGCAAGCTCACGCCCGAGCTCATCGACCGGCAGGCGTACGGCTGGGACGACGAGCACCGCGCCATGCCGCAGGTCGTGTCGATCACCCAGAACACCGAACTGGGCACGGTCTACACACCCGACGAGATCCGCGCCATCTGCGACCACGCCCACGGCCACGGCATGAAGGTCCACCTGGACGGGGCCCGGATAGCCAACGCCGCGGCGTCGCTGGACGTACCGATGCGTACATTCACCAACACCGTCGGCGTCGACGTCCTCTCCTTCGGCGGCACGAAGAACGGGGCGATCTTCGGCGAGGCCGTGGTCGTCCTGAACCCGGACGCCGTCCGTGCCATGAAGCACCTGCGCAAGCTGTCGATGCAGCTCGCCTCGAAGATGCGCTTCGTCTCCGTACAGCTGGAGGCACTGCTCGCCGGAGACCTCTGGCTGCGCAACGCCCGGCACGCCAACGCCATGGCCCAGAGGCTCGCGGAGGGCGTGCGTGCGGTGGACGGCGTGGAGATCCTCCACCCCGTCCAGGCCAATGCCGTCTTCGCCCGGCTGCCGCGCGAGGTGAGCGAGCGGCTGCAGAAGCGCTTCCGCTTCTACTTCTGGGACGAGGCCGCCGGTGATGTGCGCTGGATGTGCTCCTTCGACACCACGGAGGACGATGTCGACGCATTCGTCCTTGCCCTGAAGGACGAAATGGCGAAGTAGTCCATAGCTGAATAAGTATGCGGTCGACCGGAAAGTCATTGACATCCGGTCGGCCGCTTACCTACGCTCGGCGGCCATGGAGCTCATCCAGCAAGTACCGGAACTTTCCGCCTATCTCGCCGCCGATGAGGCCATCGACCATGAGCATCCGCTGGTACGGGACATGGTCGCCGATCTCCGCGGCAATACCACCGACGCATACACATACGCGGCGGACGCCTACGCTTTCGTGCGTGACGCCATTCCGCACTCCGCCGATTCGGGCGACATGCGGGTCGCCTGGCGCGCCTCCGACGTCCTCGCGACGCGCAACGGTGTCTGCCACTCCAAGTCCCACGCTCTGGCCGCCCTCCTCCGCGCGGCGGGCATCCCGACCGCCCTCTGCTACCAGGGGCTCGGCGACGAGAACGGGGGTCCGGGCCCCGTGCACGGGCTGATCGCGGTTCGGCTGCCCGGCCGCGACCGCTGGGACCGTCAGGACCCCCGGGGCAACAAGCCGGGTGTCGACGCCCACTTCTCGCTCGACGAGGAGCGGCTGGCATGGCCCGTCCGCCCGGAGTTCAATGAAGTGGACTATCCAGTACTCTATGCAGCACCGCATCCGGCGGTACTGCGCGGCCTCCGGTCCGCCGAGGACCGTCCGCAGCTGTGGCGCACTCTCCCCACAGCGCTCTGAGATCCCGTCCCGAGGCAAGGCAGTCGATGACCCTGACGTTCACCGTCTCCCACGACGTACGTACCCTCGCCCCCGGCTTCAGCCACCTCGCCGTCGAAGCGCGCGGCCTGGTCAACGGGCCCAGCAACGACGACAGCTCGGCCCTGCTGGACGAGGCGGCCCGCCGCCTGGCCGAGCGGCTCGACGGCCGGGCCCCGCACGAGGACCCCCACCTCGCCGCCTGGCGCGACACCTACTCCGCCTTCGGCGCCAAGCCCTCCCGCACCCGTAATTCCGCCGAAGCCCTGGCCCGGCGCGCGCTCACCGACGCCGGGCTGCCGCGCATCAGTCTCCTGGTCGACCTCTACAACGCCATCAGTGTCGCCCATCTGATTCCGGTCGGCGGCGAGGACACCGACCGCATCAACGGCACCATGCAACTCGTGCGTTCCACCGGCCAGGAGCCTTTCGCCACCGTCGCGGGCGGCGAGGAGACCGTGGAGCACCCCGAGCCCGGCGAAGTCGTCTGGTGCGACGACGAGGGCGTCACCTGCCGCCGCTGGAACTGGCGACAGGGCGTGCGCACCCGGCTCACCGAGGAGTCCGTGAACGCCGTATTCCTGCTGGAGCGCCTCGCGCCCATGACGATCGGCGAACTCGAGGCCGCAGGCGCCGAACTCGCCGAGTGGCTGGAGAAGCTGAGCCCCGGGGCGCGGATCACCGTCGGCACCCCGGAGTGACATTTCGGTCGTGGCCGTGAGCCGGCCGCTCAGCTCTTCTCGCGCACCTCGGCGGGCGTCGGAGCCGTACCGCCGAGGTGCGAGGGCACCCACCAGGTGTCGCTCGCGTCCTTCGGGCGCACGGGATAGGCGCGCTGAGCCGCTTCGAGGAGCTCCTGGGCCCGCTCCCGCAGCCGCCGGGTGATCGCGCCCGCGTACTGGTCGGCGGGTGCCTCCACCGGCTCGCCGACCCGGATCGTCACCGGAATGTGGTTGCGCTTGAAATTGCGCGGCCGGCCCTTGGTCCACAATCGCTGCGTCCCCCACAGGGCCATCGGGATCAGCGGCACGCCTGCCTCCTGGGCCAGCCGGGCAGCGCCGGACTTGAAGCTCTTCAGCGTGAACGACTCCGAGATCGTGGCCTCGGGGAACACGCCGACGATCTCGCCGGAACGCAGCGAGGCAAGGGCGTGCGCATATGCGTCCTCGCCCTGCTTGCGGTCGACGGGGATGTGCTTCATGCCGCGCATCAGCGGGCCCGAGACCTTGTGCCGGAAGACCGATTCCTTCGCCATGAAGCGGACAAGACGCTTCTGCGGCAGCGCCGCGAGCCCGGTGAAGATGAAGTCCAGATAGCTGATGTGGTTGCTGACCAGTACCGCGCCACCGGTCTTCGGGATGTGCTCGGAACCCTGAGTGTCGATCTTCAGGTCAAGCGCCTTGAAAAACGTACGAGCGGCGCCGATGACCGGCCGATAGACGAGTTCTGCCATCTGGGGAAGACCCTTCTTCAGCGCCTGAGGAGGGTTCTCCCGGCGGAAGTTACGCAGCCGTAGGTTTGCGGCATTGCGCCGATCGTGCCCCATGCGCGACGCGGTGGCCAGTCTCCGAGGGCGTGGGCCGCGAGATTCTCGTCACGTGGAACCGCCGGGAATGTCTTGGTACCCGGTGGCGCTGACCCCTTGCGAAGAGCTCTGACAGGAGGCCGAAGGTGGACGGGCAGACACACGCGGGAACGCTGGACGCGGCTCAACTCGGCGCGGAATTGGGGGAGTGGGCGACCCTTGTGCAGTTCTCCAGTGCGTTCTGTCAGCCCTGCCGGGCCACCCGCCGCACTCTCGCCGAGGTGGCGCGAATGGTGGACGGCGTTGCCCATGTCGAGATCGACGCCGAGGCGCATCTCACTCTCGTGCGCGAGCTGGAGATCAGCCGGACGCCGACCGTACTGGTCCTCGACGCCACCGGCCGGATCGTCCGCCGGGCCGTCGGGCAGCCGCGCACCGTCGACGTCGTCGCTGCACTGGGACGGGTGATGTGACGGACCGTGACGCATCTCCCACATTGCGGAACGCTCTTGACTGCCCCCACCACGCATCGTCAGTCTGACGCTGTGCCGCCAGACCTCCTTCTCTACGGCCGGGTCCATGTGGATCTCGCCCGCAACGCGAGTGCGCGCTGTCCGGGTGCCTGAGCAACCACGGCCCCGTACGCCTCCTCCGCAGAAGGACACCTCCATGACGGCTTCGCCCGAGCTCGGCACCTCCCGCACCGCATCCCCCGAACTCCTCCGCTCGGTCTTCCGGCAGCACGCCGCCGGTGTGGCAGTGATCACCGCCGCAGGTGACCGGCCGGTCGGTTTCACCGCAACCTCTCTCAACTCCGTCGCCGCCGAGCCGCCGCTGATCTCCTTCGGTGTGGGGACCTCGTCCTCCAGCTGGCCGGTCGTGGCCGAGGCCGAACACATCGGCGTCCACATACTCGGTGAGCACCAGCAGGAGCTGGCCGCCACCTTTGCCCGCAGCGGCGCCGACCGGTTCGGCCCGTCCACCTATTGGCGCAGTGGGCCCGAAGGCGTGCCGGTGCTCGACGGTGTGCTGGCGTGGCTGGTCTGCCGCGTGGTGGCCCGGGTTCCGGCGGGGGACCACCGGATCGTGATCGCGGAGGCCGTGGCCGGCGACCCGGCCGGAGGCGGTCGCCCGCTGCTGTATCACCAGGGCCGTTTCACCGCTCTGCGGGACTGAGAACGCCCAAGCGGCACAAGGGCGCCGCACGTTGGCCAGATCACAGTTCCAAGCGCTTGCTCATGGGTGAAACACTGGGTGTACTGACTAGTAATATTTCCTTCGGAGCGTCGGTCGCCCCGACCGGAAACCGCTCCATCAGGCGCCTATGCTGCGTGCAACAAGGCAGCCCAGAAATGACGATGCAGTAGGAGAGCCGGCGTGAGCTTGAGGATCGTTGTCTGTGTGAAGTATGTGCCCGACGCCACCGGCGACCGGCACTTCGCCGATGACCTGACGCTGGACCGTGAGGATGTCGACGGTCTGCTGTCGGAGCTCGACGAGTACGCGGTGGAGCAGGCGCTGCAGATCGCGGACGGTGCGGACGATGCGGAGATCACCGTGCTGACGGTGGGTCCGGAGGATGCCAAGGACGCGTTGCGCAAGGCGTTGTCGATGGGTGCGGACAAGGCTGTTCACGTCGAGGACGACGATCTGCACGGCACGGACGCCATCGGTACGTCGCTGGTGCTGGCCAAGGCCATCGAGAAGGCCGGTTACGACCTGGTGATCTCCGGCATGGCGTCGACGGACGGCACCATGGGTGTGGTTCCTGCGCTGCTGGCCGAGCGCCTGGGCGTCCCGCAGGTCACCCTGCTCTCCGAGGTCTCCGTCGAGGACGGGGTCGTCAAGGGCCGCCGTGACGGTGACACCGCGTCCGAGCAGCTGGAGGCATCGCTCCCGGCCGTGGTGTCGGTGACGGACCAGTCGGGCGAGGCGCGTTACCCGTCGTTCAAGGGCATCATGGCGGCGAAGAAGAAGCCGGTGGAGTCCTGGGGTCTGGATGACCTGGAGATCGAGGCGGACGAGGTCGGTCTGGCGGGTGCCTGGACCGCGGTCGACTCCGCGGCGCAGCGCCCGGCCCGTACTGCGGGCACGATCGTCAAGGACGAGGGCGAGGGCGGCAGGCAGCTGGCCGAGTTCCTCGCGGGCCAGAAGTTCATCTAAGGCGCACCGCCCCTCAATCGCCCCCGTTTCTTCGTTACTCGCAGGAGAGCATTCCCATGGCTGAAGTTCTCGTCTATGTCGATCACGTGGACGGTGCCGTCCGCAAGCCCACTCTGGAGCTTTTGACGCTGGCCCGCCGGATCGGTGAGCCGGTGGCGCTCGCGCTCGGTGCGGGTGCCGCCGATACCGCGGGGGTGCTGGCCGAGCACGGTGCGGTGAAGGTCCTGACCGCCGATGCGCCGGAGTTCGCCGATTATCTGGTCGTGC
>NZ_JBHVWS010000084.1:9609-31161 GCF_042882185.1 Streptomyces sp. NPDC058239 | reverse complement strand
GGCCGCTCAAACGCACCGAACACAACAACCCGCCTCGCCCGGACACCCCCGTCGTCACCCTCGCCGAGCCCACCAAAACAGTCCCAACCCCACGAAGCCCTAAAACACCGGTATTGGGTTTAGTCCCGGTCGGCCGGCGGGGTGTCGCCGGGCGGTGCCCAGTCAGTGGGGCACGGCGCTTGGAGGGCGGCGAGCATGCGGAGAGTATCCGTACTCCATCGGATGCTTCCGGGGGAAGCCGGTGACGGTCCCCGGGTCCGGGCACGGCTGGTGCCACCAGTGGAAACCGACTCCGGCCCCGGCCGGATCCGGCGTGGAAAGCCCCGCCAGACGGAGACGTCACTGACCCACAGTGAGCCTCCGCCAACTTGAAGTCACAGGTCAAAGGGCTGGTGTGACGGTCTTCCGGAGTACTCGCGCTGGTCGTGTGCGGCAGTCTGCGGAGTAGATCGTTTGTCAGCGTGTTTTCGACATGGACGTTCAGGATGGGAACACCAATGTCCGTTTGCGTGGCTACGCCCCTGGACGGGTGCGGTGCGTGGGGCGTACGTCAACGGGTTCACGCAATGTGGATGAGCACCTGGCCGTGGACTCTCAGCCCGCACGCCCTTGCCCAGGCCTTGGTGGCTCGGCCCGTGGTCGGCCCCGCAGAACACGCACTCACAGTCTGCGGATCGATGCGGGGTGAGGGACGGTTCGGGCCGTGTAGAAGGATGGCTGAAGTCGGCCGGTCAGCGCCAGGAAGGCGACGAACGCGCCTGTGACGATCCAGCCGGGCCATCCGGCCATGCTCATGTGCAGGGGATCCAGCGCTGCCTTGGAATCGGCGAACTCCGTGACCATGGCGACACTCACCGAACTCACGAACGCATGGCCGATGACGGCGGGTACGACCGAGCCGGAGCGCAGACGCAGCCATGTGAAGACTGGCAGGATGAGGAGGCAACTCACCAGCATGGCGGGCACCGACACATACCAGGGCCGACCTGGGTACTGGCCGCCCATCAGCAGCGTGGGCAGGTGCCACAGGGCGAAGGCCGCGCCGGTGATTGCGTACGCCCGTATCAGGCTCCGGCGGTCACCGTCCTGTGCGAGGCGCGGAAAAAGGTAGCCCTGCCAGCCCAGTTCCTCGCCGAAGAACAGCGGAAGCGACACCAGCATGTTCAGCACCGCTGCGGCCGCCCACGCGCCGAGCCCGTTCCAGTGCACTCCGCCGAACGGGTAGCGGCCGGCGAAGGTGCCGATGACAAGAGCAGCCGTGGTGAGGCCGGCGGGGACGACGAAGGCCATCAGGCACGCCCGTGCAGCACGCCCCCAGGGCTTCGTCCAGCGCAGGGCGAGCGTGTCCCGCACCCGGCCGCTGCGCTCGACCCAGCGGACGACGAGGATTGCGGCGAGGGCAGGCGCCAACATCGCGGCCGCGATGCACACCTGCTCCAGTGCACCAGTCTCCTCGCGTGCGTCACCGCGCTGGTAACCGCTGGCCAGGAGTGGTGACATGGCCGCCCACATGCCGATGTAAGCGACAGCGAGGAAGATGAACAGACCACGTCGCCGGTTGACGAGCGGTAAGTGCCTGGTTGAAAGCGTCATGACGTGAAACCTACGGATCGGCGCAGCAGCGAGGAATCCAGCTAGAGCGCATATCGACAGTGGAGCTGACTCCCCTTCCTGCAGGGAGACCTCTCCACCCATCGAAGACAGTCAGCGGCTGACTTCGAGGTTCGTCAGGACCAGCAGAGCGCACAGGAGTTGGGTGGCACGAGCGGGGTCGGTGCGGAGTTTGGTGAGGGTCCGCCAGTTCTTGAGGTGGGCGAAGCCGTGTTCGGCTGGTGCGCGTCCGGTGGCAAGGACGCGGTTGGCGTCCTTCTGGCCTGGGATGAGCTTGTGGGGCCGGAGTAGTTCCGTCGGTCGGCTCTTCCGGTGCGGCGCTGGGTGGGGATGAGGGTGCCGTCGATCAGGACCACCTCCCCGCCCCGCTTGGCGATCTTATTCAGGGCGCGGTCCAGACGAGGGGCCTGCGCGGCAAGCAGTCCGACCAGTTCGTCGCGCCAGCGGCGGACGGTGGTCTCGGACACGTTGTTCCCGCCGGCCATGTCGGCCAGGCGCTGGTCGTGACGCAGCACGGCCAGGACGATCACCGCGATCCTCCCGGGCGGCAGGACCCGCCACCTGGACCGTATCGCCTTCAGGTGACGGCGCAGCACGTCGGCAAGGTGGTTGACGGTGCTCGTGCACAGTGGCAGACGGCACTGGTAAGCAAGCGGGCAGGAGTCCTCGGCGCGTTCTTCGGTTCTCGTCACACAGCTCCAACAGCCACCGAGGGCGCCCCGGTTACGCCGTACCGCACCGCTGCGGGCGGCAGCGTCCCGGGTCACAGACGGGTTGTGAACCGGCCGTCGGGAAGTTTGCGCAGCCAGCCACGGTCGGCCAGTCTCACCAGCTTCCCGCGCAGCGGTTCCAGCTTGTTCCGCACACTGACGTCCACCCCCAGCATCTCGCCGACCTGCCGGGCCTTGACCGGTCCGGCGGCCTGCCGCACGGCGGCGAGGATGCACTGGTAGTCCGACGGGAGCGTGCTCTCCTCCACGTCCGGCGCGCGGTGCGGGATCAGCATGACCGCCCGACCACCCACCTGGCCCCGTACCGGCACGGCCGAAGCGCGCTCGTCGACCAGCTGCTCGCTCACCCGCTCAAGGACGCGTTCGGCGACGGTGAGTTCGTCCCGCTCGGCCCTTACTTCCGCCAGCTCCTTGGCCAGCCGCTCTTCGAGTTCATCCAGTTCCGCGCGCCGCGCGGTGATCCGTTCAGCTGCTGCTCGGGGGCGCTGCCTGCCGCGACAGGCGCGGGGGCCTCGCCGCCCAGGTACCGGTCGAGAACCTGGCTCCTGGTCTCGTCGTCCAGCTGGGCGAGCGAGCCGTGCCGGCGCCACAGCTCGTGCAGCCGGGACGCCCGGGCCGGGAAGAACAGCCCCCGCTTGAGGTAGCGGGCCTGGACGCCGAGGTCGAACAGCTCGCCCCAGGGCGCGATGTCCACGTCGTACTCGCGGGCCTCCTGAAGGATGTCCTTCACCTCCGCACTGGTGGCCGCCTCCACGGAGCGCTGGTTGACCGAGCCGGTCAGGACGAAGTCGGTGCCGAGCAGGAACGCGGCCCCGGCGGCCTCGGGCGTGCCGATGCCGCCCGCGCACCCCACATGCACCCGGTGGCCGCCCGTCGCGGTCGTGTCGCGCAACCGCAGCACGGCGGGCAGCAGGGTGAGCAGGTCGGCCGTGCTGCTCAGCCAGCCGCCGTCGGCCTCCACGCAATGATCGTCCGCCATCGTCCGGCCGCCGCGCGGGCCTCCTCCGCGGTGACCTCGCCCACCTCCAGCAGCCGGGCGACCAGCCGCTCCGGCGGCGGGGCCAGGAACTCGGCGGCCACGTCCGTGCGGGACACCTTGGCGATGACCCGGCCGCCCTTGAGGCGGAACCGGACCAGCGCCGGGGTGATCAGCGGGAAGCCGGACGCCTCGACCATGTCGACGCCGTGCCGCAGGAGCAGGTCCACCAGGGTGGACTCCTCCTCGGGGGTGCCGTGCCGGTACAGCAGGTTGACGCCGAAGGAGCCGCCCGGGCCCAGTTCCCCGGCCAGGTCGCGCAGCAGGCCGTCCACCTCGTCGAGGGGCAAGCCGCCGGTCCCCAGGAAACCGAGCAGCCCGGCCTTGGCCGCCGCGCCCAGCATCTCGCGGCCCGAAATGCCGCTGTACAGGGCGCCCAGCAGGTACGCGCGCCGCAGACCGTACCGCTCGCGAAAGGTGACGGCTCCGAGGGTGTCAGCCGTCGGGGCGGCAAAGGCCGCGGGTCGTACGGAGGGCGGCAACTGGCCAGAAGACAGCGGCTCATCAGCTGTTCGGCGAAGGTCCGCCGCCCGCACGAGATGACCGGGCAGAGGAACCTGCAGACGCGCGCGCAAACAGAGAGCGACCTGTCTGCCTCCGCTGGGCACATCAGCGGGAAATCGCAGGTAGGAGCTGTGAATCCGCCATGACCAGCTCCCGCATCCGGGACAAATGGCCCCAGCCACCGTACTTCGAGCCTCTGTGCGTACCGCCTCGTCGATAACGGCGACGGACACCACCGCCACGTCCGCGATCGACGGGAACAGCAACTCCTCCAGCCGGAGCACCACCGCTTCCACGGGCCGAACTGTCAGCCACACCGCACCCAATACGGGCCAATTACGGACAACTTCCCCAGTGCCGACTCGCCCGACAACGTGACTCAGCGTGCATGCTCCACGGAATGTGAACCAGAACCCGAGAAGTGACAGCACCCGATCCCAGGCACTCGATGACCTACCGGAGGCTCCAGCGATTCGCAGTTCGGGATCGGCCTGGCAGGCGAAGGGCGCACTGGTAGCTGGTCGGCCCGGCCCGCGACTGACCAGGTGCGCAGACGGCAACGACCAGTCGATGAAGACTGCCGACTCCCGGAATTCATCTCTGTGGCACACAGCGGCGAGGATCTTCTCACCGACAGCTCGACCACGGAGGCACACACCCATGAGACCGACCCGCGCTGCTCTGCTCGTCGCGGCCACCGCCCTGACGCCTGCCCTTCTCTTCACCACCCCGGCGTTCGCCACCGGCTCGACGGCCACGTCCACGACCGCGACGGCCACGTCCGAGACGCCGGTGGACGAGATGTCGGAGGACGACCTCCGCGTCGCCATCGCCCGCATCCTGGCGGACGAGGACTCCGGCAAGGCAGTCGTCCGAGAGGCCAACAGGGCCCTCGACGGCACCGTGGAGGACATGCGCGCCTTCCTGGAGACCGGCTACCGCCTTGCCCAGGCCGAGGACGACCGCGTCGCCATCTTCCGCATCCTGGGGGCCGAGAACTCCGGCAAGGCGGTCGTCCGAGAGGCCACCAAGGCCCTTGAGACCGACACCCCGGAGGCTCTGCGCGCCTTCCTGGAGACCGGCTACCGCCTTGCCCAGGCCGAGGACGACCGCGTCGCCATCTTCCGCATCCTCGCCGACCCGACTATCAGCGACGCCCTCCGCGCGGCTGCCGAGGATGCCATCGACGGTACGCCGGAGGAGCTGCGGCATTTCCTGGAGGTCGGGCAGTACGAGGTGGTCGGCTAGATCCACAGCCGAGGATTATGCGGAAAGGCCATCCCCGCGCGGTCCCCAATGGGTCGCCGCTCCGTCGGGTGGGGAACAGATAGAGCAGCTGCGGCCGCACTCCTGAGCCGAGGGCGGGGATGAGCAGGAAGCACCGTCAATCGCAGCCCGCTCACCAGCGCTGTCCAAATCCCTGAAGATTTCAACACGTCCGCGGGCGCCGACTGCTTCCCAAACTGGGGTTCTGGCACACATTCCGTGAAAGATCTTGCTGGCTCTCGCCAGCAGAAGGCGCGCGTCGTGTGAGCTGCGCGGACCACGCGTCACCGGGGTCCGGTGGAGCCGGACTCAAGATCGCGCATGGAATGTGTGCCAGAACCCTTTCTCGTGTACGAAGCCATCAGGGCAACCCTGACGCCATGACAGCCACCACGGACACCGATGCCACGTCCGCCGACGACGTTGCGCCGCGCACCCGTCCCCCCGGGACGAATCCCGCGTCGCACTCGCCGTCGCCACCAATCTGTCTGCATGCCGTGCGGCTGACGCCATGCCAGTCACCGCGGACCCCTCCCCCGGCGACCTGCTCCGCACCGCCCTCGACCAGTTCCCCAGGCCCGAGGCCATGGTCAGGCGCCGTCGTCGCCGCGCGCGAGGGCGGCACAACGTCGGACCAGACCGGCGAGGCCACGAGCACCACCCGCCGGTCCGCCCACGAGAGACGGCGCGAGGATGTCCAGGACCGGGCAGCCAACGGGCGCACCGCGCTGAGGGGCGGCACCAGGCGCACACTCCACTACGCCGCCGAAGTCGATGGGCTGCATGCACGCGTCCACCCCAACCAGCCGCACGCCGTCACCTGCGGTCGGAACACCACTCGCTTCCCAGGCTCCCAGGCATACGAAAACGCCTTGCGTGCCCCCGGAACCGCACTGCACGCCCGCTGCAACACACTGAAAAGTACCTGGCCGGGCAGCTCGGCATCGAGGACGCCTCATGCGTGAAGCGGTATCCGGAGCACCGCAGGACGCCGTACGAACACGCCGATGAGATTCAGCAGCGGTTCAAGTGCCGGGACTTCACCGATCGGAAGTGGGGGTGGGAGTTCCGCAGCTTTCTGTACGGGCGGGCGTGGACGCACGCCGAGGGGCCCGTGGCGCTGTTCAACCACGCGGTGACGTGGCTGCGCAAGAACCGGGTGCTGCTGCCCAGGCGTCTCGGTTCTCCGCGTTCGCGCTGGGCCGGGTGAACCTGCCGCAGGTGCCAGTGAACCGGCTGTCCACGCTGGCGCGGTGGGGGCAGCTCAGCAAGGCGCAGACGATCGAGCGGGCCCCGGAGCCTCGGCGGACCGCCCTGCTGACGGCGGTGGTGCGCCAACTGGATGCGCAGGCGGTCGACGACGCGCTGGACCTGATTGCGGTGCTGTCCGCCCCGGCTGGGCGGCACATCCTGAAGGTGGTGCGTCGCCTGCCCGCGCTCGCACGCCGCCGGGTCAAAGACCGGCCGCTACTGCCCCGCGAGCTCGACGCCGAGCTGGTCCCGGCGATGTGGAAGCGGGCGGTGTTCTCCAACGTCAAGCTGCCCCAGGGCGCGGTCTACCGTGACGCGTATGTGGTGTGCGTGTTGGAGCAGCTGCACCACGCCCTGAACCGGCGACGTGTTCGCCTCGCCGTCCAACCGGTGGGCGGACCCCCGCGAACCCGCCTGCTGGACGGCCCACGGTGGGAGGCGATGCGCGCCGAAATACTCGCGGGCCTGTCCCTGACCGAGGTCGCCGGCGAGCACCTGGACCAGCTCACGCGCGGACTGGGCGCGGCATGGCGACAGATGGCCAACCGGCTGGAGGAGGCCGGCGACGACGCGATGGTGGAAATGGTCGTCCCCGAAGGCGGCGGCCGGGCCCGTCTGTCGGTGAACAAGCTCGGCGCGATGGTCGTACGCGGCATCCCGCGCGGCAGCCTCTACCCCCTGGACACGCTGCTGAACCTCGACGGCGGCGTGAACCCGGAGATGGTCGCGACCGACAACGCCTCGTATTCCGACATGGCCTTCGGCCTGTACAAGATGCTCGGCTTCCGCTTCGCCCCGCGCTTCCGCGACCTTCCCGACCAGCGGTTATGGCGTGCCGACCTGCCCGACGGGGAGGAGGCGGCCACCGGGTACGGGCCGCTGAAGGACATCGCCCGCAAGAAGGTCAACCCCCAGCGGGTCGAAACCCGCTGGCCGGACATGCTCCGCATCGCCGGATCACTCATCACCAACCGGGTCCGCGCCCACGACCTGCTGCGGATGTTCGGCCGCGAGGGACACCCCACGCCACTCGGCGCCGCGTTCGCCGAGTACGGCCGCATCGACAAGGCCATGCATCTGCTCGCCCCGGTCGATCCGATGGACGACACCTACCGGCGCCTGATGAACCGACAGCTCACCGTGCAGGAGTCCCGCCATCGTCTGGCCCGCGCGATCTGCCACGGCGGCCGCGGCCAGATCCGCCAGGCGTACCGCGAGGGCCGAGAAGACCAGCTCGCCGCGCTCTCGGCCTGGTCCTCAACGCCGCGGTGCTGTGGAACACGCGCTACCTCGACGCGGCCGTCGCCCGGCTCCGCGCCGAGGGCCACGACATCAAGGACGAGGACGTCGCCCGGCTCTCCCCGCTCAAGGACCGGCACATCAACTTCTTGGGCCGCTGTCTGTTCAACATCAAGGCGGCCCCGGCCAGGGCCTGCGCCCCTTCCGGGACCCGGATGCCGTCGAAGACGACGAAGGCTGACGGCCGGCACACCACCCCTTCCCGGGCACGAGCTCAAGCGGGCGGCGTGACCGGGGACCACACGCCCATCCACTGTTCGGCGCCCCACGCCTCGTACCGTTGCACCTCAGTGAAATCCAGCTTCGCTGCGAGGTGCATCGAGCGGTCGTTGGCGGTCTGGGTGCAGAGCACCACCGGCTCGCCGGGAAGCGCGTCGGCGAACCAGCCATGCCCAAACTGCAGCATCCCGGACCAGGTGGCCGTCATGTATCCAGCGTCATCCGCCAGCAGGCGTGGCGCATCCCGGCAACGGGCACCCCATCACCAGAGGGTGTCGGAGCAGCACCACCTGTCCCGGAACCATTCGCATCCCCGCCCGGGCCTCGCCGCGCACTCCTCCTACGCGTCCCTCGCCAAAGAACGGAAGCCTGGGCGAACCTTCGTCCGCAGGGCGGCGTGGCCGCGCGCTCTGGCGCTGGTTTCGGTAAAGCTGAAGTCGTGGGCATCAGCAGCGAACATCCGGTGAGTGCGGAACAGATCTACTCGGCCTTGGTCGCGTTGGGCGCCGAACCGGTGCTGGACCCGGATCTGTGGCCCGCAGGGCCGCAGGCGGAGGACCGGTTGCGGCTGATGGGCGCACTGCTGGCCACCGTGGAACTGGAGATCACTGCTTCGACCGGATCGGGTGAGGACCTGTTCGAGGAGTTCGCTGAATCGGTGATGGGGTGGATGGAGAAGGTGGGGGTCGATTCCCCTCTGGCGTCCCTCCTGCTGTCCAACCGGATGCAGCGAACCGCCGTGCAGCTGATGGACACCAACGAGGAAGAGCCGCCTCCCGCCGGCCAGGCAGCGTCCATGGCCGCCGTGGTGGCATCGGCAGACCTGCTCAGCGCGCACCTCCAAGCCGAACAGGGTGACAAGGAAGGCGCCCGGCGGGCTCTGGACCGGGCCGAAGGGTCGGTCGCCGACGTGCTGGCGGGCATGTATGCGCTGCGCATCGCCATCGACGACGTGAAGGAGTAGCAGCAGTTCGGCCGGATCACCGCGGCGGCTGGCACCACGGAGGACGCGCTTGCCGCGCGTAGCCGCGCGCGCATCGCCCTGGTCTGCTGCTCGACAGCCTCTGCGATGGCCGGGGCCGACCGACGGCCGCATGCGCTATAGTTGATCTTGGAAGTTCGCCGCAACTCACGGCGACTGACACTGCGTTGGTGGTCCAAGGAAAGACGTCCCGCTTCCTGCGGGAAAATGCAGGTGCAAGGCCTGCCCAGCGCTCGCTCACGAAGCCTTTCCCCCAATGTGGGGGAAAGGCTTCGTCACGTTCCCCGCGCGCCCTGGAGAACTTCCGCGAGACCTTCACCCACGAAGACCCCCACAAGAGCGACCGCGATGCGCGCGGCACCGTGATCCATCAGGTCCGGCAGGCCTGGGCCCACCTCGCCCTCGGCGACATGAACGCCGCTCTCGACCTGGGTCACCAGGCCATCGACACGATCGGTGGTGTCGATTCCGCCTGCACCACCAGCGCACCCCTGCCGTGGCCGGCTTCCTCGCCTACGCAGCCTGATCCCACCTGTCCAGTGCGCCGGGTCTGGGCTCGTACTCGGCGCGGCCGCCCGGACCGTCGGCGTCGATCTCCGTGATCAGCATCGCTCCCGTCTCACGTTCCTCGTCCGTCCAAGCGGTCACGTCCAGGAGCAGCGCGTCTACCGCGTCACCTACGATTCCGTCCGGTACGGGCGCCGGGGCAGGTGGGACCGCCCCGGCGCCGACAGCCCACCCCTGCCGCAGTGGCAGCGCGTCTCAGCGGACCGTCACATTGAAGGCCGGCGAGGCCGTGGTACCGCTGACGATGCGCAGGTCGTTCTTGCCCTTCAGCCCGAGCTTGACGCCGAGCGAGTAGGAGCCGTCCCGCGAGATGCTCGTGGACGCGGGCAGGCTGACCCACTTGCCGTGCTGCTTCTGCTGAAGGGTCACCTTGCTGCCTGCCTTGAGACCGGTGGTCTGGCCCGTGACCCGGAACAGCTGCCAGGCGCGGACGGAGGACACCGACGGCTTGGCCGTGATGCCGGCCTTGGCGGGCACGGCCTTCTGCGCGACGACAGGGGTTGCGGTGTGCGCGGCCGGGGTTGCTGCCATCGCGGTACCCATAAGGGAGAGGGAGGCCGCGCCGAGGACACCGACGACGGCAATGCGCAGGGAGTGCGGCTTTGAGACCATCACAGATCTGCCCCTTCTATGGTGAGAACAGCCTTTCGCGCCAAAGGGCACCTACGTGTCGATTGGCGTAGTCACTAGAAACGACGGCACAGCGGAGGCAGACGTTCATCGGGACTCTGTCGCGGTCTTGTAACAGCCGAGCGAGGCCGGGGCGATGGCGCCTCGAACAGCTTTCGAGTAGCTGCAGGCTGGGCCCGTGCCCGGGGACGACAGCAGCGTGCAGGCCCGCACGGATGAGTGATCCGTGCGGGCCTTCACGCCGGCTCCCTGGGTGGTCATGACGCCCTGGAGAGCCAGGGTGCGGGCGCCGATGCGGGGGCTCCCCGACGCTTGTGGGCGAGGACGGCTCGGATGCCGTCCTTCAACGACCCGGCGGCCGCCCGATGCCAGAGGGGCTCTCCAGGCTTGGACAGTTGGGCTGCCCTTGCCCGTCTCTCGGGCCCTCGGCCCGTCAGATGAGCCGAGGGCTGCAGGGGTTGCGGGGCAGATCCTGCGAAGAAACCGGCAATGGATTTTGACACCCGGCAGATTCAGACGGCGGCCGAAGGGGTCTGCACCATTGGTCTTCGACGGCGGTGCCCTTCCCGTCGGGCGGGTGGCCGTCGGGCAGGGCCGTCGAACCGCGTCCTCGTCGTCGGCGTCGCTGACGGCACGGGACGGGACGGACGGAGGAGTGTCTCGCGCTTGCCGTCGACATGCCCTGTGACCCAGATCACGGTCCGCAAGTGCATCGTGGGCCGCGTGCCAGTGCCTTTTACAGGGTGTAGGAGACCGGCGAGAACAGGGACAGTGTGGATGGAGCAGAGTCGAGCCCGTGCGTTCGACGAGTTTGTGGCTGCCCGCTGGTCGGTGCTGGTCCACTTGGCCCGTCTGCTCGTCGGAGGCGATCGGCATCGGGCCGAGGACTTGTTGCAGGAGTCCTTGGTCAAGCTCTGGTTCGCCTGGCCCAAGGTCGCGGATGACGCACCGGAGCCGTACGTCCGCAAGGTGATGACGCGTGCGGCGGCACGCTCGGGACAGCGGCGTTGGTGGGGTGAACGCCCCGTCGAACAGTTGCCCGAGGCGGCGGTGGTCGGCGATGTGTCCGCGGACGTGGCTGAGCGTTCCCGGCTGGAGGCCGCGCTGGCCCAGTTGTCGCCGAAGCAGAGGGTGGCGGTGGTGCTGCGCTACTACCAGGACCTGCCCGAGGGGCAGGTGGCGGAGGTGCTCGGGTGCCCGGTGGGCACGGCTCGGTCCCATGCCGCACGCGGAGTGGCACAGCTGAGGCAGCTCCTGGGCAATGTGAACGAGCCGGTGCGGTGAAGGAGAACCCCATGGATCACTTCGAGCGGCAGCTGGCACAGATGATGCGCGACACCGAGGCGCCCGCACCCTTCGAGCCGAAGCACCGGGAACGTCTCTGGGCAGGGGTGCGTGTCCGCTGTCGGAGACGGGCCGCGCAGAGGGCAGTCGGCTCCGTCCTGGCCGTCGTCGGCCTCAGTGTCGGACTGCTCCTGCTGCCCGGCCACGCGACCCGGGTCGAGCCCAGCCACCCCGGCCCACAGCCCGCGACGAGCCCGTCGCTCTCCACCCCGCCCGCGACACCCGACGCGTCCTCGAGCGCACCCTCCTCCTCGGATACCTCCACTGCCCCCGCATCCCCGGACGGGACCGCCGCAATCACGCCGCCGGCCACGACCGGGATTACGGCCACGGCCACCGAGACCCTGCCGGGGAGCACGGAGGGCGCGTCGCCGTCCTCGGTCTCGGCCCCGCCTTCGGGTACGGCGACCGCGCGGAACCAGCCGCCGACCGCCTCGTCCTCGCTCGTCACCCCGTAACGCCGTAGCACGGCGTCGCCCCGAGTCTCTTCGGCCTGCCCCGTACCAGGTCACAGAAAGGAAAAAACATGAGAAATCAAGGGTCGCTCACCCTGAAGGACCTGAGCAGACTGCCGCACCGCGCACCGGTGACGACGCACCACCCGGAGCCCGTCCTGGACGTGGTCGTCCCCGTGTTCAATGAGGAGAGAGATCTGGAGCCGAGCGTGCGGCGGCTCCACGCACACCTGTGCGAGACCTTCCCCTATCCGTTCCGGATCACCATCGCCGACAACGCCAGCACGGACAGCACCCCGCGGATCGCGGCTCGGCTGGCAGACGAACTGCCCGAAGCACAGTGGCTTCGGCTGGCCGAGAAGGGGCGCGGCCGGGCGCTGCGTACCGCCTGGTCGCTCTCGTCGGCCCCCGTACTCGCGTACATGGACGTGGACCTGTCCACGGAACTGACGGCGTTGCTGCCGCTCGTGGCCCCGCTGCTCTCCGGCCACTCCGATATCGCCATCGGCACCCGCCTGGCCCCCGGTTCCCGGGTGGTGCGCGGCCCCAAGCGAGAGATCACCTCTCGTTGCTACAACGCCCTCCTGCGCTCCGTCCTCGCCGTGGGCTTCTCCGACGCGCAGTGCGGATTCAAGGCGGTGCGGCGTGATGTGGCCGAGCGACTGCTGCCCCTCATACAGGACTCAGAATGGTTCTTCGACACCGAACTGCTGGTGATCGCCGAGCGTGCCGGGCTGCGCATCCATGAGGTGCCGGTCGACTGGGTGGACGATCCCGACACCCGGGTCGACATCCTCGCCACGGCACTGGCCGACCTGCGCGGCATCGCCAGGATCGGCCGGGCACTGGCGCGGGACACGCTGCCGCCGGGCGGGTCGCTCCGCGACGGTGGCGCCGACGCACCGGGCAGGCTCGCCACCCAACTCGTGTGCTTCGCCGCCGTAGGAGCCGTCAGCACCCTCGCATACCTGCTCCTCTACGCGGCGCTGCGCCCGGTGGCCGGATCCCAGGCCGCCAACGCACTCTCGCTGCTGGTCTGCGCCGTCGCCAACACGGCCGTGAACAGGCGGCTCGCCTTCGGCCTCCGTGGCCGCGGCGGTGTGCTGCGCCACCAGGGCAGGGGCCTGGTCGTCCTCCTGATCGGCCTGGCGCTCACCGGCGGATCGCTCGCCGCCCTGCACCACGCGGTGCCCTCGGCCGGGCAGGCCACCGAACTCGCCGTACTCCTCGCCGCCAACCTGGCCGCGACGTTGCTGCGGTTCCTGTTCTTCCGAGCGTGGGTGTTCCGCGGATGATCAGGACCACCGCCCGTACGACCGCGACCGGCACCCTGAGCTGGAACGCGAGGCTGTCGCAGCAGCCCGCCACCACGGGCCCCGACCGCCGGCGCCGGCTGCGCCACACAGCCGAGCACTACGGCCCCGTACTGGCCGTCTACGGCACGCTCAAGTTCATCGGCTTCGCCGCCTTCATGTGGCTGCTGCACTCCGCCGGGGACTACCGCACGAAGAACCCGCGCTTCGGCGGCGGCACCCACCCCTGGGACGTCCTGGCCAGCTGGGACGGCTGGTGGTACCAGCAGATCGCCGTGCACGGGTACGCCCCTCAGCTGGTCCCGATCCCCGGCGCCACCGGCCCGATCACCCTCGAAGGGAACTCGGCGGCGTTCTTCCCGCTCTACCCGGCGCTGATGCGGCTGGTCTCCGAGCTCACCGGCCTCGGCCCGTACGGCGCCGGCCTGCTGGTCTCCGTCGTCGCCTCCTTGGCCGCCGCCCTGGGCATCTACGCCATCACCGAACGCCTCGGCGGCAGACGGGCCGGGCTGGCCGCGGCCGGACTCTGGGCCGTCTGGCCCGGTTCCGGCGTGGAGTGGGCGGTCTACTCCGACGCCCTCTACGTAGCCCTGGCCGTCTGGGCCTGCCATGCCGTCCTGAGCCGCCGCTGGCTCACCGCCGGCCTCCTCACTTGCATGGCAGGGCTCAACCGGCCCACCGCCGTGGCGCTGATCGCCGCCGTCGCCGTTGCGGCCCTGCTCGCGCTCTACCGTCGCCGGGACGGCATCCTGCGTCCGGTGGCCGCGATGGCCGTCGCCCCGCTCGGCCTCCTCGCCTATCTCGGCTGGGTGGGTCACCAAATGGGGGACTACGGCGGCTACTTCAGGCTTCAGTCCGATGCCTGGGCCCACGAGTGGGACTACGGCCGACACACCCTCGACGTCCTCACATCCGTCCCGGTGGGCCACTTCGACTATCTCTCCGCCTGGCCCGTCGCGGACCTGATCGGCGTCGGTGTCGTCCTGCTCGCGCTCGCACTGCTTCCGCTGCTGATCCGGCTGCGTCCCCCGGCCGTCCTGATGGTCTACACCGTCCTCACCCTCGTCCTCGTCCTGGGCAGCCAGCAGATATTCGGCAACGTCTCCCGCTATCTGCTCCCCCTCTTCCCGCTCTTTCTCCCGCTCGCCCTCGCCCTGCGCCGCCTCAGCCTGACCCACCAGCTCATGCTCCTCGGCATCGCGGCCCTGGCTTCCGGCTCATACGCGGGCTACGCCCTTTTCGAACTCGGCGTCCCGTAGCCGACAGACCCAGGAATGGATGCCCGATGACCACGACGGGTCCAGGCTGTGCCGACGTAGCCGCCGCTGGATGACAGGGCGTCAGGCCTGGGGGCGGATGGGGTCGCGTCCGTCGTGCAGGTAGACGGTGGTGCCCCGGGCCAGTGCCCGGAAGCAGGCGTGCAGGCGGCGGGCCATGTGTGAGGCGAGAAGGGTGTCTCACTCGATCGTCAGCTGCCATGCGGTGAGCTCGTCCGGGCCGAGGTGGATTCGTGTCTGATTTCCGCGCGTTATCAGCCGGCCGTCGAAGAGGTAGTTGGCCCGCGGCGGGCGGCCGTCGGCCTGTTCCGGTACCCAGTCGACGCCCGGCACCCGGCCAGGTGTGATGTCGATACCGAGCTCCTCCTGGACCTCGCGCCGGACTGCTTGCGGTGGGCTCTCTCCCACATCCAGTCCGCCACCGGAAATCTCCCAAGTGTCGGTGCGACAGGACGGCTGGACCAGAAGAATGCGACCCGCGGCGTCGTGGATGATCGCCCCGGCACCGGCGATATGCCTGGGAAGCGAGGCGTAGTACTCAGAGGGAAGAAGGTGCGTCTGGCTTCGTTCACTTCCGAGAACAGCGTTTGTCGATGAGTTCGAGCAGCAGCCGGTGGTCAGGGAGTGTGCTGTTGTTCACGAGAGTTGAAGGCGCCTGGCCGGCCGTCGACCAGGTGAGTGCCAAGTCCTAGGGTCGTCCTCATGGGGACAGACATAGACGGTGCGATCGAGAGCCGCTCGGCAGACGGGTGCTGGGAGACCGAGGTTGACCTACTGGACTTCCGGCTGGGGCGGGACCACGACGCGTGGGACTGTCTCTTCGGTGTCAGCAGGGCGTGGGGTGTGGAGCGTCCGCTCTTCGCCCACCGAGGGCTTCCGAACGACGTCTCGGCCCCGGTACGGGAGACCGGCGTCGGCGACTACCAGCACAGCCATACGTACGCCACGTGGGCCGAAGTCGCCGCGGTCGACTGGGATGGGCCACTCGCCGACGGGCCCGCATGGTCCTGGGTGGGCGAGTGGCGGCCCGGCGAGGACGGCGAGCTCATCCTGCATGACGTCACATGGGCGACGCCCGACCTGGGCGAGGCGGCGGCCGACATCTTCGGCGGGGATTCGCTCCTCGCGCCGTCGGAGTGGCCGCTGGCCGGCGAGGTGCATCTGGGCGGCGTGGTGTACCGGCCCGTGGTCCTCACGGCGCGGATGCTCACCCCTCCGGACGAGGGGCGCTGGGCCGCGGTCTGGAAGGCGATGCGGGATCTTGCCGCCGAATACGGGGACGAGAATGTACGCCTGGTCGTGTGGTTCGGCTGAGGTGGTCCCCGTACCCCTATACACCGTACTTTCGCTCAAGCTCCGCGTCGTCATGCCGCCACGGTGGTCACGCCGGATCGCCGCGTACAGCTCGACCGTCTACGTCCGCGGTATGACCAGTACCTTCAGGAGCATTCCGCCATTGCCCTGGCAAGAACCCCAGTGCGTCAAAACTCGTGGCCATCACCCGATCGCGGACCGGGGCGCCTCCTGAACCCGTGAACAACCACTGCCAGGAATGCCGAACAGAGCCACCCGTCCTATCGCCATTCGGCGGCCCGTTCACGCGTCCATGACCAGGTCGGTGCCGGCGAGGCAGCCGTCGATGACCTCCGGTCGGTACTGCAGCATCTTGAGCCTGCGCTTCACGGCGCGGGTGATCTGTCTGAGGTCAGCGGCGGCGAGCAGTCCGATGTTGTTTCGATGAACTCCCGCAGGGGCTTGGTCAGGTGCAAGCGGACATTGTCCCAAACCAGGACGATCGAGCCGCCGAGCTGGATGCGGGCGCGGATCAGTGTGTCCCGGAAGTCGCGCCGGCCGAAGCCCTGGGCTGGTCCTTGCGTCCGCGGCCAGACCTCGCTCGCCGTGCCGGCTGCTGCCCTCCACGGAGTAGGAGACGTGGAACATCCGGCCGATCAGGGTCATTACGCGGGCCAGCATCCACCGCTGCTCAGCCCAGCCGTGCACGAGTGGCCACACTCCAACTCCTTTTCCCAGTTGGCACTTTGGCCGTCGGATAGCCAGGAACGGCCAGGTGACCCTTTCGAGGCGGCACCAACTGCACCGCACTCACGCCACGACCTTCGTGTCCGCCTCCGCAGCGGGTACCCACGGGGCCGCGTCGGGAAGACGCAGTCCGGTGTGCCGAGCCATGAACGAGAGGCGGTCCACCAGCAGTTCGACGAACGGACTCAGGGCTGCCGCGCCGTGGCCGACGCCCGTGTCGCGCCGCAGGAGCACGAGGCCCCGGCCGTCCTCCCGTACCGTGCCCGGGGCCGCGTGCTGCAGCGCCGCGCACATCTTGCGCGCGTGCATCGGGTCCACCAGAACGTCCTCCTCGGACAGGGTGAGGAGAACGGCTGGGTAATCGGCGCCCGGCCGGACGTGGTGATACGGGGAGTAGGAGAACAGCCAGCCGAACTCCTCCGCCACCGCGGAATTCCCGTACTCCGTGGTCCACGAGGCTCCGAATCCGAAACGCTCGTAACGGACCATGTCGGTGAGCGGATCCGTGCACACTGCCGCACGGTACAGGTCCGGGCGCTGGGTCAGGGCGGCGCCGACCAGCAGTCCGCCGTTGGACTCCCCGCAGATCGCCAGCCGATCGGGGGTGGTCAGGCCCTCGGCAACGAGGGCCTCGGCCGCGGCGTGGAAGTCCTCGAACGACTTGTGCTTGTGGGCCCGGGTGCCGGCCGTGTGCCACGCGGCGCCCTCCTCCGGGCCGCCCCGCACATGAGCCACCGCGTAGACACCGCCGGCCGCCACCCAGGCGAGGATCTCGGGGTTGTAGATGGGGCCGGGGAAGAGTCCGAACCCGCCGTATCCGTAGAGCACGGTCGGAACGGGCCCCTTCCGGTCACGCGGCGCCACGACCGTCATCCGCACCGGGGTCCCGTCCTGCGAATGACAGACCATCCGCTGCACCGTCGCCTTGAGCCCCGTCGACCCGCGCGGTGTGTGCGCGGCGGCCGGTGTGTCCTCGCCCACCTGCGTCTCTGCCCGGCCCGCGCCCGCCCACACCTCCGTGGTCCCGGTCAGCGCGTCCCAGCGGAAGACGGTCCCCGGAGTGAGGGCGTCGGTGTAGGTGAACCACGCCTCGTGGCCCGTACCGCGTATCTCCCCGACGAGGCCCGGCCCGGGCAGCGCGATCGTGCCCAGCGGGCACCCATCCGCCGCATCGTGCACGGTGATCTCGCTGACCGAGTGCCGCTCCCAGCCCGCGAGCAGAACGGGGCGTTCCAACGCGGGACCGTCCAGCAGTGCCAGGTGCTGAAGACGGGCTTCCGGGTCCTCGGGCAGGATCTCTCTCCACGGCACGGCATCCGTGCCGAGCTCACCGGAGTGGACGGACACACACCGCCCCAGGGGTGCTCCCCGGCCGGTACGCAGATAGAACCGACCGCTCCGGCCGATGACGACGGTGGCGGCGCCACCGTCCCCTGCCCTCACCGGAAGGAAGCGAGGCTGCCGGGGATCGCCGTCCGCCAGGTCCGCGACCCAGAGGCCGTTGCGACCCGTCGCGCCGGCGGAGCTCGCCAGGGTCAGCCATCGGCCGTCGTCGGTGACAGCCACCTCGTACCTGGTCGTTCGCGCGCCCTCCGCGCCGAACACGCAGTGGTCGTAGGTGTCCGGATCGGTGCCGACGCGGTGCAGGTAGACACGCCGGTCGTACCGTTGCTGCCCGGGTGGAACGGCCGGGTCGGGCAGAGCTCGTACGTAGTAGAACGCCTCGCCGCCGGGCAGCCATGCCACCGGAGACATGCGGCACCGGGTGATGGGGCCGTCCAGGACCTCTCCGGTGTCGACGTCGAGGACGTAGAGACGGCTGCTCTCACCGGGGACGCAGACCTGGTAGGCGATGCGGCGTCCGTCATGGTCCGGATGCCAGGCGTCCAGGACGGTTGCCCCGGACGGGTCCAGCGCCACAGGATCGAGCACGACCCGATCGGCGCCGTCGGGTTCGACGACGCGGACCACGGTGTGCTCGTCCTGGGCCCGGCGCTGCATGAAGAAGCGGCGCGCGCCGAGCTGTACGGGCGGCCCGACGATACCGACGGCCAGGAACTGGTGCACACCCGCCCGTAGCCACGCGCGTCCCGGGAGCCGGTTCAGAACCGTCTGGCTGAGCTGGTCCTGTTCACGCAGCCACTGACGGGTCTCGTCGGTGTCCCGCTCCTCCAGCCAGCGGTACGGGTCGGCGACCGTGTGTCCGTGGTGCGTCTCGACCAGTCCGGAGCGTCGGGCCTGGGGGTGGGAGGTGCGGGCATCGGTGAAGACATCGGTGCTCATCGCGGGGTGGTCTCCTGTCGTTGCCGGCTGTCGATCAGGCGGATCAGATCCGCGATGCAGGCGCGCACTTCCTGCTCGTTCCACCGCACGAAGGCGCAGTAGTCGTGCAGATGCAGGGCACGGCGCAGTACGGCCGTGCCCCGGGTCGTCTCGTCGGGAGCGCGCTGGAGCCCGTCGAGGAAGGCTGTCTCCAGGCCGTCCCACACGGAGCCGTCGCCCGTCGGGTGCGAGCGGCCAGATACGTCGCGGAACTCCGCCAGTTCGCCGAGCACCCAGCCGGCGTCCCATTGCCAGGGCCCGAGTCCCGCGTCCTCACCGGTGAGCAACGCAACGGAGTCGTGATGCGGGGCGGGCACCAGCAGGCCGAGGCTCGGACCGCCGTGCAAGGGGACGCCGGGAGAGGCTTCGGTCAGTCGGTCGGCCCATGACCGCAGACGGTGCCAGCGGGCCGGGCCGATCACCCGCCGGACGAGGGTGTGCAGCCGGTCGGCGGGCCCGTCCACGGTGCCTTCCAGCCAGGCGAGCAGCCGGCGCAGCGGAGACGGTACGAGGGTGGGGAGGCCGGCCGGCACCGGTGCCGCATGCATGCGGCTCAGTGCCGCGCCTTGGGCGCGCAGCAGGTTCCGGACGGTCGCGTGGGCCGCGGGCCCCTCTCGGAGGAGCGTCCAGGCGATGGACCGATGCCCGCTCGTCGCGTAACGCAGTGCGCCACCGTGGGTCCGCGGCACAACGCACAGGGCCGTGTCGGGACGATCGGCGGTGGTCGCGGCCAGTGTCTCGACCAACGTGGTCGAAGGGACGCCGAAGGGCTGCGTCCTGGCGGCGCCGGGGGTGCGCACCCAGTCGTACCGTCCGTCGGGGCGCAGCAGGATCCGGGTGTGCACGTGTCCCGTTCCGTACGAGTCGATCACCGTCTCCGTGCGGTGCGGCGGCTGCGTGTCCGTCATGCGCCCGGTCCCGGCATGCTCGTCCGGTGCTTCTCGATGAGTTCCAGCAGGACGGGAAGGGGGGCGGCGGTCGAGGCGTCGGTGCGGCCGGTGGTGACACTGGGACCGACCTCGGGTCCTGCGACCAGCACGTTTCCGCGTGTCCGGAGGGCGGCCAGATGGGACTGGAAGGCGTGGCTGTGGAGTCCGCCAGGGGGCAGGGCCGGTGCCAGGGCCACGGGAGCGGCGGTGCACTGCAAGGCGAGCAGGACCGGGGTATCGGCGAGCCCCAGGGCGAGGCGGCTGACGAAGTGGAAGGTCGCCGGGAAGACGGCGACCGCGTCGGCCCACTCCGCGAGTTCGGCGTGCAGGGCCGTGGTCCGCGGCTGAGCGGGCCATTCGTCGTGGAGTATCTCGTTGCCGCCGATGGCGGTGAGGGCCGCGGGGGCGACGAAGGCGGTGGCCTGCCTGGTGAGCACAGTCCTCGTCTCCAGCGTGGGGTAGCACGTGCGTAGCCACCCCATCCAGCCGGGCAGGGAGAAGACGCCGAGGGCGCCCGTTCCGACCAGCAGCAGACGCTCGGCGGAGAAGGGCGGAGGCGTCGGGAAGACCGCCGTCATGCCGGGCTCCGCAGAGCGGGACGCTCGGCTGCGGCGACGGCGTCGAGGACGGCGCCGAGCGCGTGGCGGGACGCCTCCGTTCCTCCCTCGGCCTGAATCCCGAAGGCGCTGAGGATGACCTCGTCGACGCCTGCCTCACGATAGGCGAAGAGCGTGGTGAGGATCTCCTCGGTGCTGCCGACGGCCACGGTGCGGCTGCTGATGAGGCGTTCCGTGGTTCCCCGCAGGTCGTCCGGGGTCACGGGGACACCGGCGCCGCGGAGCGTGTCGGCGTAGTGCGGGGCCTGCAGGTGGGGGCGGGAGCAGGACAGCACGGTACGGACGTGGTCACGCCCGGGTGCGTCCGGAGACACGTGCACGACCGCGGCCACTCGCGGCCGTGGCCGGCCGGCGCGTTCCGCGCCCCTGGCCAGCGCGGGCACGATGGTCTCGCCGAGGTAGCACGGCGGGGTCAGCCAGGTGACCGCCACATCGGCCAGTTCACCGGCGAGTTCGGCCATGCGAGGGCGCAGCACGCCGAGTCCGAGTTCGCAGGCGGGAGCGTCCATCGGGGGCAGGCCGCCCCTTGCGGAGTAGTAGTCGCCCGACGATGCGCAGACCTGGCCGTCGAGGAGCGCGCGGACGATGGACGCGTACTCCCGCACCGCCCCGAGCGGGCTGCGGTAGGTGCTGCCCAGCATCGCCTTGACGAAGGGCTCCGGTCCCGTCCCCAGGCCGACGACCACGGGGTGACCGGTGAGTGCGGCCAGTGAGCGTGCCTGGAGCGCTGCTTGGAAGGGGTGCGACAACGGCATGAGCGCGACACTCGTGCCGACGGGCACCCGGGCGCCTGCTCCCGCGGCGGATGCGAGGACGGAATGCGGATCGATGAACAACGACTGGCCGGTCCATAACCGGGAAGCGGGCCCTTTTCCGACCAGTTCCGCGAAAGGCAACGCCTGTTCTCCGTCAATGGGCATGAGAGGAAGGATGATCGATGTATGCATTCGGACTCCTGCCGGAAAGGACACGTTCCGCCGCTGCCGCCGGGTGCGAACTGCCCGGAGCCGTACAGGGCCGTGGGGGGGCGGGGGGGGGGGCGACCGGCCCCCCCCCAAAAAGGGGGTGTTAGAAAAAACCCCACCGGAGTGGGCCGGGAACGGAGACGAAAAAAAACCCCAAAAGGGAGGGGGCGCCCCGGAAGAAAAAAAAAAAAAGA
>NZ_JBHVWS010000084.1:0-9599 GCF_042882185.1 Streptomyces sp. NPDC058239 | reverse complement strand
TCGTACTCCTGCCGTAATGGACAGGTTCCGCCGCTGCCGCCGGGTGCTAACGGCCCGGCGCCGAACAGGGCCGTTGCGGCGGGCCGGTGACCAATCCGGCCGGCCGCAACAGGTGGGTGAGATCAGCAACCCCACTGGATGGTGCCGATGACGCTGACGGAAATGACCGTCAGGATCGAGGGGGCCTCCTCAGGAGCACCCTCGGCGGCCATCTCCGCAACGTCGGTGTACGCGTCGAATCCTTCGGCCAGCTCGATCTCGGACATGGTTTCTCCTTTGTGAGTCCCATCAGGTGGTGCCCCGCCCGGCGGACCGGATTTCTCTCGGGGCGACAACGAAACTACGGTGGTGGCGGCCGGATTCGAAGAGACAATTGACGGCGGTCAAAAGGGCCTCTGCTTTTCATCGGGCCGGGGGAAGAAAGGCGGTGATGAAAGGTTGCGCGCCGGTTCGGTGGGGTCGATGT
This sequence comes from Streptomyces sp. NPDC058239, assembly GCF_042882185.1. Taxonomy (NCBI): domain Bacteria; kingdom Bacillati; phylum Actinomycetota; class Actinomycetes; order Kitasatosporales; family Streptomycetaceae; genus Streptomyces; species Streptomyces sp. NPDC058239. The sequence continues at coordinate 9,133 of NZ_JBHVWS010000084.1, read as the reverse complement.
TCGCCTCAGTCAGTGCCTTCCGTACGACATCGGCCGGGCCGTCGGCAGAAGGGTGGTCGCCTGTGGGTACGGCGCTGCGGACCAGGGCGGTCGCCATCACGCGCGACCGGTGCTCTCCGAGGCTGATGCGGCGCATTCCCGGCCGGGGGTCCTCGGGTTCCCAGGCGAGCGCAACACCCGGGGCCACCGGCAGGGCGAAGCAGGGGGTTCCGGTGCCCACCCCCTCCACGCTGCCGACGGCCCGTATCAGACCGGGCAAACCCTTCTGCGCACGGCTGCCGAGGTACACCACCAGGGCGTCCTGGCGGGGGAATTGCCCTCCGGACGAGATGACCTTCGCCCGGTAAGGGAGGGCCTCCTCCTCCAAGTACCGCAGCGCCGTGCCCCAGACATCGACGGCGACCCCCGGCGAAGGCACGTGCACGTACATGCGCAGCACAGGGGAATCTCCGGTGAGCGGCCGGGAGCCGTCGGCCAGCAGGAACCCGGGAGTCAGCCGTGGCCTGACCGCCGCGACACGCACGGAGGCCAGGTGGCCGATCCGCACCGCGTCGTCTTCACCGGCCCAGCCGGCCTGACTGGCCGCGGCGGTCTTGGCAGTCTCGGCCGTCTCAGCGCTGCCGATCGTGATGCGGTCGCGATCGAGGCGCACCCGTACGCCCGCTATCCGGACCACCGCCTGCCGCCCGTCCACCGTGAGGACCGGCGCCGGGTAGTGGGTGAACTCGTGCGGCACGGCCCGGACGAGACTCTCCTCCAGAGCCCGGTCGAGCGCGGGAGGGGCCGGGTCGGCGTCCGGCGAGCGCCGCCCGACGTGCATCATCTGGTAGATCGCGTTGGCGAGCCGGGATTCCAGCGCGCGTGGGGATGTTGCTGTGACACGCTCTCCCCGTACCGCCGCGCTCAGGCCGTCCGCGTGGACCCGTACGCTGTCGAGCACCGCGTACACCCTCGGGGCCAGGGGGCGCGCGTCGTTCGGGACGGCTTCCTTGCGGGCGTGCGGTCCCGTCCGGTTCGCCGTCATGCCGGTGCCTCCCCGAGTCCGAGAGTCGGGACGAACGCGCCGGGAGAGAGCAGCGCCTTCCTCCCGATCCCGGCAGCGGCACGGCCAAGGGCCGAGAGACGGGCTGCGTTGCCGGCGCCCGCGAGAAGTCTGTCGAGCAGATGCCACCCGGCGAATGCCACGACGCGTGACGTCTCGACGGCCGTGCCCGCGTCCGCGCGTGCGGTGCGATAGCCCAGCCGGAACGCTGCGATGACGGGGCGTGCCGAACGGATGCCCTCCGCCACCTGCGACACCATCCGGGAGCGTGCCGTCGCGTCATCCCCTTCCCCGGCCGGCTCCAGGGCCGCGGCGTCAAGCACGGCACGGTGCAAGACGTCACCGACGACTCCGCCCAGATCCCGGGCCGGGTCCCCTGCCCGGAACTCCTCGAGATCGGTGAGAAAGACCTTTCCCTGGCTCACGAGGAACTGGTCGAGTCGGAGGTCGCAATGGGCCGCCACCGGCGTGGCCAGCTGCTCACGCGTCAGGAGCCCGCGCACCGCCTCAAGCAGACCGGAGTCGTCCTGCACCAGGCTCCACATCTGCAACTCGGCGGCTGACGCGGCCTCGAACATCGGGGCGGGCAGGCCTTCGAGCAGCTCCAGAGAAGGCAGCAGGGGCGTAGGGGCGGGATCGCCCCGCAGCGTCGTCACCGGCAGTTCGTGCAGCCTTCCCACCGTGACCCCGAGCTCGTACGCCAGGTCCTCGGTGAGCTCACCCTCGTTCGTCAGCTCGGCAGCGGTCCTCGCCTCTTCCACGAGCTCGAACACCAGCAGCCGACCGTCCACGTCCGCGCCGAGGCAACGCGGAGAAGAGAGACCGAGGTGCGGGTGGCTGCGCAACAGCCGATCGAAGGCGAGCGACTGTCGTATCCGCGCGGCCGAAAGCTCCGCGGGTGCGTCCAGCCTCTTGACGAACACCTTCCGGCCGGAGTCCGTGACACCACTCCAATGGGGATTGCGGCCCTTCCTGCCGCGGATACTGTCCGGGGACGTCAGTTCGCCCAGGCCGAGCCGCGCCAGGAATGCGTTGATCTCGGGAAACTCGCTGAGCGGTGGTGTCGTGTGCGATGGCATCTGCGTATGCATGGGGCTCTCCGTCACTGCGTCCGGGTCGGTTTCGGTGTCCCGCACACGTCGCCGTCGGCGGGTGAGGGTGGATTGTCATCCGGGCGTATGAGCCGTGAGGTGAGCACAGCGGTCCGATGCCCTGTCCCGGCGGAAGGCTGGAGGTCGTAGGGCGCGGCTTCCGGCTGTGTGCTCCCGCTGCGGAAAGGCGAGGCCGGGCGCCGACCGGTGACCCGGCCGATCAGGAAACCCGTCGACAGACAGCCACCTGCCAGGATGGTCACCGCGGTCCCGGTGAGGCGATGCGCCGCACCCGCCAGCCCGGCTGTTCCGAGCAGCCCGATGATCGTAGGGAGAGCAGCCCGCAGTCTCCGCGTCTCTCCCCCGGTCGTGGTACGGGGAGCATCCCTGCCGGGCCGAGGCGCAGCAGCGTCGGCGAGCGCCGCCTCGGTCTCCAGCCAGAACTGTTCCCAGCGGCCGGTGTCCCCTCCGCATGCCCGAACATAGGAGAGCGTCACATCCAGGCTGGGGAGGCTGAGCCCACGAGCCGCCTCCGAGAGCGACGTCCCCGAGTAGTTGGCACGGGTGGCGAGCTGCCTGTATGAAGGGTTGCCCGCAGCCCTTCGCAGGGCTCGCAGCCCATGGGCGAAACTCTGTAAGGGGCCCTCTTCGGGATTGATGGGTGTTTCAGGTCGTCCCATGCTTCGTCAACTCCTCGCTCTTCTTCCCCCGTCGCCCCGTCGCGAGCGGGTCGTAGTCCTGGACCGCCGGTCGTCCGACCGGGTCCGGTTGCCCGTGCTTCTGGTGGTGCTCGTGCATCGGTCGGTGGCTACTGGTGAGCCGTGCCCACTGTTCATGTCCGGCCGTGGAGGTGCTCTTCTGGCAGCTCGACCTACCTGTAACGGTTGACGAGTTGATTGAACGGCTGTGGGTCTGCAGCCCAGCGCTCCGGCCGGCCGTGACCTACCCGGGCGGGGGCGGCGAGCGCCGCCTCGGCGCGGTCGCCGCCCGCCGCCCGCTCCTGGGACCGGTACAGGTCGAGGGCCTGGGACCGGGCGGCACAGGCCTTGTCCGGCCGGTCGAGGGCGGTGAGCGTCTCAGCGATGTCAGCGATGGTGTCGGACTCGTTGAGCACACCGAATTCGGCGACCGGCGGTCGCCGGTGATCGATCTCGACCACACTGCCATCGTCTCGAGTCATCGTGGAAAACGCCGCCATCCGTCGGCGCCTACCGAGAAACCGCGTCCGCGCACCGGTCGCCCAACTGCCGACGCACAGCGCCGCCACGCCGATGAAGAACTTCCGTTCGATCGACATCGTCCTCACTACTGGCACGCCCATCTTCTCTCCTCTTGCGTCCCAAGAGCCGGTCTTGATCCCGGCCAGACGGCAGTCGCACCGGAAGGCGGGTCATCCCGGCCACCGGTGCGTCAGCCGACCGGGCCGGGCCCGTATGCATGGGCCCGCTGTGTCTCTCGCCGTGCCGTAGCGACGGTTTGGCCGGCCGGGCACCACAGAGACTGCTGACCGCCGGCGGGCCGAAGCAACGGCAACCGGCTGTCCGGGACAGACGCGGGCTGTCCGGGCTGGTCAGGGCCTTGTTCGAATTGCGCATCGGACAGCGGGGCATGGCGAGTTCGAGGGACAGAACGCAACGGGCCGCGCGGACTGCCTCGTCGACGAGCGCACGGCCGACACCGTCATCCGTCGGGATCTGGACAGCGGGCTTCCAGTGATCCTCCGTCCAATACCTGCCCACGTGGTTGACCGAGTGGAAGCGGAGTTCAGCACCACTCCCATCACCGACTGAGCTCGCAGTCAGCGCGTCCTGACCGGCAGCAGCTCGCTCATCCAGCCTGGCAGTTCGGGGTCCTCGCGCCAGGCCTCGGCGATCGACACCAGGGCCGCCCACGACGCATGCGCGACGGGCCCGGGGCGACCCGTTGCAAGGTCTGCATACAGACGACGGCACAGGTGGGACGTGACTTCGTACAGGGCTCCGTTGACCTCGGCCACGCGTGCCAAAGCGGCCCCCTGGGCGTGAGGCGGCTCTCCGTCGAGGCGGATGGTCAAAGCCGCAGCAGCGTATGTCCGTCCGTGGATGAAGTCCCGCAGCGCGACCACCTGGTCCCACGTCGGCAAAGAGTGCTGGGGGGAGGCCGACTCGGTCGTGCCGCGAGCGGCCCGTTGTTCGAGGACACGGCCCGACTGACTTGACGGCGTAGCAACGTGAGGTGTCAACGGCCAGGTGACGTGTAGCGCTGCGTGGCTGATCGGCGCTTTGACCAGGGGTGATCGGGCGGCGGAGCCGTGGTGTCGGTGGCGTATCGGGGGCTGTCGGTCCGGTGTCGGTGGGCTCTGGCACCTTTCGAGAGGTCCTGCCGGGTGCCCATCCGGCTGCGGGTTTCCGCTTTCCTCTCCTCACCCGAGTTCAAGGAGCGCACATGACGATCACTGTCCGACCGGAAAGCACCGTGATGTTCACCGGCGATTCGATCACCGACTGCCAACGGCTGGAGAGCGAAGACGGTCTCGGGTTCGGCTACCCGCTACGCGTTGCGGGCGAGTGGGGACTCCGGCACCCGGACCGGCCCGTGACCTGGCTGAACACCGGGATTGGCGGCAACAAGGTGATGGACCTCGAAGCCCGCTGGCAGACAGACGTGCTCGACGCGCGCCCGGACGTGGTGTCGATCCTCGTCGGGGTCAACGACATGGGCTGGCACACGCTGGACCCGAAGGGGTACGTGATCCCCGCGGAGGAGTTCGAAGCGGGATATGACCGCCTGCTCGCGCCCCTTTCCGAGGCGGGCACGGAGCTGATCCTCATCGAGCCGTTCCTCCTGCCGATCCACGACGTCGTCGAGGCCGGTGCCGGTGTCACGCTCATCGGAGAGGAGGAGCGAAAGGAATGGCGCACCGACCTGGACCCGAAGATCCAGGTCGTGCGCAAGCTCGCCCGCAAGTACGGCGCGCATCTGCTCGACGCCGACGACATGTTCGCCGAGCTCGCCGCGACGACCGGGCCGGAGTACTGGGCCACAGACGGCGTACACCCGACGCCGGCCGGTCACGCCGCACTCGCGGCGGCCTGGCTGCGCCTGGTCGCGTGACCGGGCCTCGCGATCACCCGCGGCACCGGCAATCGCGAACGAGGGGAAACGACATCCTGGAACATCACCCGGCGTTACTCGCCACCTGGCCGTAGCTATACGAGAACAGGGCCTGCATCGCCTTTCTGGAGATGTGCGAGATCAAGGGCCAGGACCTCTGCCCGTGGTTCGAGGCCTGACTCAAGGTCTGCGGCCGTATTGCAGGGCTGACGCCGCAGCCGCTCCGGCTCGCCTCCTCCGTTCTTCCCGGCGAGCAGCTCCTCCTCGACTGGTGCGACAAGACGCTGCCGAACTCCGAGCCCACGAGCGGTGAGGCGGGGGACGTCGTTCTCGTCAGCCCCCGCCTCGTCGCCAACGGCCGGCACCGGCTCTCCTGCCTGCTCGATCTGGCTTCGGGAGTACAGGGCCTGAACGGCAGTCCCATGCGGGCCTCGGGGAGACTGGACGGCCACGCGATGGTGGTCTCCCCCGTCACGAGCGGCGGAACGGTCAGCTCGATCGCATCAGCGCTGACGAGCCGGTCACGTTCGGCGAGCGCGAGTTCGATCGGCGGATGGATGCCGCTGCACGTGGGGTACTTCTTCGCCAGGACATCGGCATAGTCGGGATCGTCCGGCAGAGGGCCATGCGGTGTCGGGAAAGCGCAGGATCGTCCCGAGTACGGTGCGGTACACCGACGGCAACCGCCGCTGGGCCCTGGGCACACCTTTGTAAGTGGTCAGCCGCCCCTACGAAGTGCTCCGCCCCCGGCCCGCGTTCGTCGACCGGGGCCAGCTCAAGGGCCTCGTCGTCTTCGTACGCAACAACGACGAGCTCCGCATCCTGGGTCGGACCGCGCCCAACGGCACCCGCATCATCCTCTTACCCGAGGCGTGACTCCGTTCCCACTGACAGTTCCCGTGGCAGAACGACTGACGCTGTCGTGGCAGACGACACCTACTCGATCGTGGAAGCCCGCGCCCGCCTGGGCGCCATCGCGCGCGAGGTCAGCGCCACCCGTGAGCCGTGTCGCCATCACCGACCACGGACAGACCTTCGCGATACTGGTCAGTCCTGCCGACGCCCTGGAGCTCCAGGAGCTGCGGGCCCTGGCCGCCTACCGCGCGCGTCAGGCCCGGGGCAAGGAAGCCGGCGTCCCGCACGACGAGGCGTACCGCCGCGTGTTCGGCGGAGCCGAGGCGTGAGCTACGAGGTCGTCTGGGAGCCCGAGGCCCTCGCCAAGGCCGAGCGATTCGCCAAGGACGACCCCGCCGGGGTGCGGCAGGTGTTCACCGCCGCCGACCACCTCGCCGACGACCCCAGGCCCGACAGCGCGTTCGGCAGCACCGACGTGCTGCGCATCCACGTCGGCGACTACCGCGTGATGTACAAGATCAGCGACCAGCAGATCTGCGTCAGCGTCATCCACCTCGGCAACCGCAGCTGTCGTGAAGCCGAATCACTGCGTTGGGCGTTCTACGCTGTCACCATTGCCCATTACGTTCAACGGCCCAGCGTCCTGGGAGGAAGCCTTGAAGCATTCCCAGGTCCCCGGATCGCTCCGGCCTCCTGCAGAAGGGACAATGCGATGGATCCTGATATCCGGACCAGGGCCGCACTCGAGGAGCACTGGCAGGCATCGGAACGTGGGGATACCGAAGCCGAGCACGCCATCTACGCTGCGGACGCGATCCTCGACTACCCCCAGTCAGGTGAACGATTCCGGGGCCGCGCGACGATTTCGGCGCAACGTGGCGGGCACCCTGCCAGTCGGCACTTCACCGTCCACCGGATCGTTGGCAGTGGAGATCTGTGGGTGAGCGAGTGTGTCATCACGTACGACCGGGCGCCCACCTATTCGGTGAGCATTATGGAGTTTGCCCACGGGCATGTGGTGCACGAGACGCAGTACTTCGCGGACGCCTTCGGTGCGCCTGAATGGCGGACAACACTCGCGGAGCCGATGCCGGGCAGGAATATCGCCAGGGCTTGACCCAGGGTTGGCCTCGATCGTTCATGAGTCCTCGTCGGTTCGCTGACGGGGACTCTGCATTTGCGGGGTGCGGCTTTTGCGGGATCAGGGCAGGATGAGGGCCCAGTTGTCGCATCGGGCGGGCGTCGGGTTCCACGTCCCGGTGTAGTCGTTCGGGTTGTTCGCACGGACGAAGTGGCTGGTCAGACAGGGTTCGGCAAGGCCTGGAGCCTGTCGACAGCGCCGGTGATGACGTCGGTCCAGGGCCATCGTGCGGGCAGGCGGAGCCAGCGGCGGCGGGCGGGACTCACGAGTTGCGCGAGGGCGGAGAACAGCCGGGGCCGGAGCTTCTTGGGTTCCCAGCGGCGGGTGTCAGCTGGGCCGGGGCGAGCCGGGCGGTTTCGATGTGGCCAGCTGCGGTGTTCGAGCCGGCGTTGCCGGGCCGCAACAGGGCGGCCTCCGGCTCCCCGGAACCGACTTGGCCGTGGTCGACGAACGCGACCAGCGGATGATGACCGGAGGTTTTCTTCCAGGTCGGTGTCGCGTCCTGTTTCTCGGAGTGCGCGAGGACCAGCACTCCGTCGATGTCCACGATCACCTGTCCGTCGGCGGCCGGAGACCTGGCCCCGGCCAACTCCCAGACTCGCTTTCGCGCTTCGGCACAGGCCGAGCGGATCGCGGTCAGTGCCTTCGGTCCGGATGCGGCCAGCGCGCCGACCAGGCGGGAAACGGTCGGATCGGAGGCCACCGGGCCGAACACATCGGGCTCGGCCCGCAGCCTCGCTACATCCGCAAGGCAGTCCCCGCCCAGAGCGACCGCGAGTGCGACATCCAGCAGGACCTTGTCCGGCCCAGGCCAACTGGCGGCGTTCGTGGCTGGTCGGGGTACGGGCCTTCGGGGCAGAGCCGACTGACGTCGACACCAACGTCGTCTACCACGCGGCCGAGGCCGATCTGACTCTGCGCCGGGCGATTTCCCGGTCCCCCGCTCGATCATCTGTCCGGTGTGCTGGCAAAACTCGGCATGCCCCCTGGTCACGCTGTCGCACCGGGAACTCCAAGATCCCCGACAGAGTCAAGCTGAGAGCTGGCTAATTGGGAGTGTTGGGGAGTGCGGGGCAGTGATCGATCTGGGTGCGGTGCACGGTGGCTGTTGGGCCCGATGAGGCTGGCAACGCGAACTTGTAACACGTTGGCCCTGGTTCATAGCCCACGACAACGCGAGTTCCCGAGTTGTTGCGTGTAGCCACCCAACGGCCTCCTGCCGCGTGTGCAATCTCTTGGTCGGTCAACTCTCCATCATTCAAAGCCTGTTGAAGACGATACTCGGTCAGCCCAGCCTTCTTACCGAGCTTCTCCGCCGCCGGGATCTCCGGTTTGTCGAAGAAGTCGGACACAGCGACGGACACCCCGACACCCGCTGCGATCACGGCAGCGAAAGCGACGGCTATGGCGAGGACCGCGCACCCGGTCACGCGTGACCGGGGGCGCGGGGAGGTTTCCTGAGTCATCTGGTCAGGATCCCGTATGTCCGATCTCGTCGAGCCGCTTACGCATAACGTCGGCGTAGCCGGTGGCGCCGGCGCTCTTGGGATGGAAGGACTCGCGGCTGATGCACACCCCGTCGCCAACGCCCCACAAGCACACTTCGGGCTTCTGCTCCGTATCGGCATAGTTGACCAATTCGACCAGGGCCTGTACCTCGGTCATGTCGAACCACAAGGAGCCGCTGGACTTTGCCGACCGGCTCAGCAGTTCGGGATATCCCATCAGGACGATCTGAGCGTTGGGTGCCTTTTTCGTGATGTCCTCCAGAACCGCGGTCAAGTCCGGGATCATCCGGTCAACGATCGGGCCCTGACCCAAGGCCGGGAAGTTAACGAACTCGCAGGTCATGCAAGGGTGTTGAAGGATCGATGACGCGAAGCAACGGAGCTCGTTGGTACAGGCAGTCGA
>NZ_JBHVWS010000083.1:0-31324 GCF_042882185.1 Streptomyces sp. NPDC058239 | reverse complement strand
ACTGAACTTCCTACGCTTCTGTGCCACGTGCTCTCTCCGCCGTTCTGGACTTCGATCCTATGGGGACCGCTGTCCGAGAACTTCGGGGCGCCTCAATGAGCTCATCCGTGACCTCTCACGCCAGCTGGTGTGGGCTTCTCCTGACGTCGAGCATATCGGTTCCACATCCGTGCCGGGGCTGGACGCAAAACCAGTCATCGACGTGCAGGTGGGCTGTGCGTCCGCTCATATCCCAGCTGTTGTCGAAGCCATCCAGGGTTTGGGATGCGAGCCTCTTGGACCCGCCGGTGTCCCGGGACGTGAATACCTCAGGAGGCGCTCCGCGCACCCGGCCAACGTCCACGTCATGGAACGCAACGGGCAACTGTGGAAGGACAACCTTCTTTTCCGGGACTTCCTCATTGCCCGTCCAGATCTGGCACGGCGATATGCCCGCACCAAATATGAAGCGGCGGACCGAGCCTCCACTCTGCTTGCCTACTCCGCGCTCAAATCACACACCATTGCTGAGATCACGACTGCAGCCCGTCAGGCCGGCTGACCGTCAAGAGGAGTGTCACGCATCAAGCAGCGGTGGCAGATGAGGTTGGCCGCTATGCCGTTGAAAGCGAGGAAGTGTCCGGGCCTGCGTTCCTGGCGGCGGTGCAGGCGGCGGCAACCGATGGTGGGATGCACAGATCGCATGCGCCATTCCGGGCCTCGGTGCGGTTCGAAGCCCGTCGGGCGGCCTCAGATTACGGTGTGCGGTTCGTGTGCCAGCGCAAGAATGCGCCGCGCGCGGTCCAGCACCGGCTTGTCGACCATCTGCCCGTCGACCGTGGTCACCGAGTCACCGGCGTCGAGGACGGTACGTGCCCACCGCAACTCCTGCGCCGAGGGGGCGAACCCGTGGGCGACCGCCGGGATTTGGGCCGGGTGGATGCAGAGCTTGCCGGTGAAGCCCATGCGCCGGGCGTGAGCGATGTCGATACCCAGCAGGTCCGTGTCCCGCACGGCGGTGGTGACGCCCTCGACCGGCGGGCAGATGCGCGCCGCGGCCGAGGCGGCCACCAGCCTGGAGCGTGCGTAACTCAGTGCCGCCTGGTCGTCGTGGGCGATACCGAGCTGCGCGGCCAGGTCGACGTTGCCGAAGGCGGCTCGGGTGACACCGGGAGTGGCGCAGACCTCGTTGGCCCGCTCCACACCGAGGGCCGTCTCGATGAGGGGGATGACATCCAACCGCCCCGCTGTGCGGGCGATGATATCCGCGAGTACGGTCGCGTCTTCGGCCTTGGGCACCATGACCGGGCAGGCGTGCGCGGCCACCGTGCTGAGGTCTGCCTCGGACCAGGGGGTCCCGGGAGAATTGATCCGTACGATCGCCTGGTTGCCGAGGGCGAGCCAGGCGGCGGCGCTGTCGCGGGCGCGGTCCTTGTCGGTTGGTGCGACCGCGTCTTCGAGGTCGATGATGACGAGATCGGCGCCGGAGGCGGCCGCTCTGTCGAAGCGGTCCGGTCGGTCTCCCGGCACGAACAGCAGGCTCCGGGCGGCGGTGATGCGGTCGTGGAGCAGGGTCATGCGAAGGTCACCTCGGCCGTGGCGTGCCATGCCTCCCGGTGGGTGGCGATGAGCAGCTCGACGTGTCTGTCCGAGGGGGTGCCGCAGGCCACCAGGTGTTCGCCGGCGAACACCGGCCGCCGGAGCCGGTACGACAGTGAGGTCACCTGCCGTTCCGGGGCATGGCGGTGGGCCAGTTCCAGCATGAGCAGGGCCAGCAGAGGGCCGTGGACCACGAGGCCGGGGTAACCCTCTTCACCCTGGCAGTACGGGGTGTCGTAGTGGATTCGGTGGGCGTTCGCGGTCAGGGCGCTGAACCGGAACAGCAGCGCCGGGTCCGGGCGCAGCGGAAGCTGCCAAGGGACGTCGGTGTCCGGGGAGGCCGACTCGTCGACGCCGGCGGGGTGCTGTCCCTCGCTGCGTCCGGACCGGTAGACGATGTCCTGCTCCTCGACGAGGCATGTGCGGCCGTGCTGCCGGAACTCGCGGCGCTCGGTGACGAACAGCATCCCGCCGGTGCGGCCGTGCTTGGGGGTCACCGAGCTGAGGCTGCTGATGCGTTCGGCCGGTTCGCCGAGACGGAGCGGTTCGGTGATCTCGCAGCGGACGCCGGCCCACATGCGCTGGCGGTGGGGGATGGGGGGCAGGAAGTGGCCGTTCAACGGGTGGCCGTCGGTGCCGAGTTCCCGCCCCGCGGGCCAGTCCAGGAAGTAGAGCCACTGCCACAGCGGGGGAAGCGGGTCACCGGCCTTGGCGGCGGCGGGCAGGTCCCGGGCCGCCGACAGGGCCGCGACCGGGCCGGCAGGCAAGGGGTCCTCGTCCGTGACGGGTCCAGGAGTCCATGACTCCACGTACGAGGTGAGCGGGGGTGGGGGCGACTGCATGGTCTCTCAGTCCTTGAAGTCTGTCCGTCGTTGCGTGCGGCGGAGAGGGGAGTGGGCGGGCCCGGTCAGATCAGTGGGGCCGTCGCCGAACGGACCTGCGCGGCGGGCGCCCCGGTCGGCTCTTCCAGGGGGGAGTCGCGGGACGGTTCCCGCACCAGGAGTGTGGCCAGGAAGGTCAGCGCGATGCATCCCGTGACGTACCAGAAGAAAGTGGTCTCGTGGCCGCCGTTCTTCAGGCCCAGAGCGATGGGCTCGGTCAGCCCACCGAAGGTGGCGGTGACCAGGGCGTGGGGGAGTCCCACACCGAGCGCCCGCACCTTCGTGGGGAACATCTCGGCCTTGACGATGGCGGCAAGGGCCGAGTACCCGCTGACGAAGGTGATGGCGCCGGTCATCAGGAGGAAGGCGACCCATGGATTGCTGGTACTGCCGAGGACGGTCATGATCGGGACGGTGAGCAGAATGCCACTGACGGAGAAGATGAACATGACCGGACGGCGGCCGATGCGGTCGGACAGGTGGCCTGCGAGCGGCTGCATCAGCATGTAGATGAACAGAGCGACGAAGCCGATGACGGAGAGGCGTCGACTTGGGGATGCCCGCTGTGTTCACCAGGTACTTCTGCAGGTATGTCGTGTAGGTGTAGAAGGCGACCGTGCCGCCGATGGCGAGCCCGAATACAGCGATGGACTGGCGCGGGTACTCGGTGAACAGGGCGCGCAGGCCCTTGCGTTCCTTGACGGCCGGACCAGATACCGGAGACTGTGCCGTTGACAGCGGCTTCGAGGTCGGCGTCGGCGAAGACGATGTCGGGTGTCTTTCTGCCGAGTTCGAGGCTGACGTGCTTGAAGTCGCGAGCTGCGGCCTCGTTGATGTGGCGGCCGGTGGCGTCCGCTGATCTGGCCGTGCATTTCGGTGAAGAGCTTGCCGTTGTCACGGACTTCGATCTCGGCGAGGCGACGGGCGTTGTCTGCGACGGTGTCGCCGAGGCGTCGCAGCAGGGCGCCGCGCGCGCTGGCGCTCAGCTCGGCCCAGGGGCCGTTGTGAAGGGCGAGGTGGGCGGCTTGGACCGCGTCGTCGACGTCCTGCGGACCGCCTTTGGCGATCTCGGCGCAGGGGTTGTCGGTGGGGAACCATTCGCCTCCAGCAGCCTTGCGGCTCGCCCTGTCGATGAACATGTCGTAGCGCTGCATGGGGAATCTCGATTCAGCGGCCCGTTGAGGGCGGGCGGGCTCTGACCTGGCGCGCAGGGGCGAATGCGGGCCGGGCCGTCCTGCGGCAGGCGGGACGGCCCGGCCCGCGTGGTCGTTGGAGGCCGACCGCGGGTCAGAAGGTGCTCAGGCCCAGCGCGGCGCGGAAGGAGTTCTTGTTGGCCATGCCGTCACGGGGCGGCAGGGCGTGCGGCGGCTCGTCGGTGTCGATCAGCACCTGCGCGTACGTGGTTGCCGAGCGCGCCTGGATACGGGCGGCGAGGTCCTCGACCTGGGCGGCGTCGCTGATTCGTACGGTGCCGCGGATGCCGAAGCCCTGGGCGACGGTGATGAGGTCGGTGCCCAGGCCGGTGTGGCTGGGCTGCATACCGGTTTCGCCGAAGTGCGCGTTGTCCAGCACGACAACGCTGAGGTTGGGTGGCAGCACGGCGCCGATGGTGCCCAGCGCGCCGATGCCCATGAGGGCGTGTGTCTGACTCATCCGATGCGACTCCGCTGCTCGGTCGGCTCAAGGTGCCCGTCATCATGAGCTGTGATGGATGAGGTTGAACAATAGAAAGACGTGATGACTGCATGCCCTCCCGGCATGTCATGTGGGTCTCGTGGGCTACGGCGGCTCGTTGAGGAAGGCGGTGACCAGCGCTCTTGCTTCGGAGCGGCACTCTTCGAAGTAGGCGTGCCGGGTGCCGAGGAAGACGTGCGCCCTGGCGCCGGGGATGCGGGCGGCGAGCAGCGGGGGGCTGTTCGGCGGGGTGAGGCGGTCCTGGGCGCCGTGCAGGATCAGGGTGGGCATGCTGATGCGCGGGAGCGCGTCCCAGACGTCGTGCTCCTTGCCGGCCACGAGGTGACAGCGCCGGGCGTGCGCCGGCATTCCGGGATCGCCGAGGGTGGTGGCGGCGCGCCAGGCGGGCGAGTACACGAGGTCGACGAGAGCCTGCCGTGCGGCCTCCGGGTCGGCCTGGGCCGGCAGCAGGGGTGCTCGTGAGCGCTGAGGGGCAGGCGCATGAGGTCACTCTGTGAGGGAGTCGGTTCCCTTTACCTGGGCAGAAGGCCATCTGCCCTGGGCGACTGCCGAGTTGACCTGGCGGACCAGCTCGCGGGCGACGACCTCCACGGCGGGAGGGGTACGGCCGGACCGCGGAGTGCCTAGGACGACCGAGCGCCACACCTCGGGTTCGCGCAGCGGCGCTGCGCTCAGAGTGCCGTTGGCGACATCGTCGGCGATGCCCAGGCCCGGCAGGACGGTCCAGCCGTGCCCGGCCAGCACGAGTTGCTTCTGCACCCGCATGGAGTTGGTCTGCACTGCGACGTCCATGGCGGCTCCGGCCCGTACCGCCCCAGCGTCGATCAGCCTGCGCAGAGCATGCCCGGACGCCGGCATCACGAGCGGGTGGGCTGCCGCTTCCGCGAAGGGGACAGGGCGGTCGGCCCGCAGCCCCGCCGAGGGCGGGGCAACCGCCCACAGGTTCTCGCGTACCAGCGGGCGGGCATTGAGCGACGGCGTGCTGTCGAGGTTGTAGAGCAGGCTCACGTCGAGGTCGCCGTCGTCGAGCCATTGCTGCAGATGCCCCGAGTAGGCGGTGATCAGGCGCAGTTCGACGCCGGGGTGCTCGCGGGCGACGGCTGACACCAGCGGCTCCGCGAGCAGGTCGCTCGTGCTCTCCAGCAGCCCGACACCGACGATGCCCGTCACCACGCCGGGAGTCGGCTGAACCTCCGCGCGGGCCCGCTCCAGCTCGTTCAGGGCACGTCGCGCCCGGTCCACCATGATCGCGCCGGCATCCGTGGGCCGCATGCCCTGCCGGGTCCGCTCGAAGAGGGGGACGCCCAGTTCTTGTTCCAGGGTGCGGATCTGCCGGGTGACCGCGGGCTGCACCAGGTGCAGCAGTTCCGCGGCGCGCGTGACGCTGCCCGCCTCGGCCACCGTGACGAGTGCCTTGAGCTGCTTGACGTCCACGGTCTTCCCTCCACCGCCATCCGAGGCAGGCATGCTGTGATCACGAATTGGTATTTCACTCGCGGTGCCATGAATGTTCATGATGGCACTTCCGGTACGGGACCGGACCCCGCCACCCTCCTGGAGGTCACCTCATGACCGAGCTCCCCGAGCACCTGCCGCTCTCCGGCATCACCGTCGTCAGCGTCGAGCAGGCGGTGGCTGCTCCCTTCGCCACCCGTCAACTGGCCGATCTCGGCGCTCGCGTGATCAAGGTGGAACGGCCGGGAGGGGGCGACTTCGCCCGCCGGTACGACACCACGGTGCACGGCGAGTCCAGCTACTTCGTGTGGCTCAACCGGTCGAAGGAGTCCGTGACGCTCGACCTCAAGTCCGGCCGGGGGAGGAGGGTCCTGGAGCAACTGCTCGCCGGGGCCGATGTGTTCGTGCAGAACCTGGCCCCCGGCGCGGCCGCGAGGATGGGCCTGGGCGCCGAGGCCCTCGCGGAACGCTTCCCGTCACTGATCCCGTGCTCCGTCTCCGGCTTCGGATCCAGCGGCCCGTGGGCCGGCCGCAAGGCATACGACCTGCTGGTGCAGTGCCAGACCGGGCTGGTCTCACTCACGGGGAACGAGCACGGCCCGGCCCGAGTCGGCGTGTCGATCGCGGACATCGCCGCCGGCATGTACGCGTACTCCGGCATCCTCACCGCCCTGTTCACCCGAGCCACCACCGGTACCGCCCGCGCCGTGGAGGTCTCCCTGTTCGAGGCGCTGGCCGAGTGGATGAACCAGCCCGCCTACTACACCCGCTACAGCGGCACCCAGCCCCCGCGCCTCGGCACCCAGCACGCGACCATCGCCCCGTACGGCGCCTACACCGCCGCCGACGGCAAGGACGTGCTGTTCTCGATTCAGAACGAGCGTGAATGGGCGGCCCTGTGCGAGCGGTTCCTTGGTCTGCCGGGACTCGTCGGCGACGCCCGCTTCGCCACCGGATCCGCCCGCGTGGCCCACCGGGAGGCACTCGACGCGATCGTGGCCGAGCGGTTCGGTGAGCTGACCGGCGCCGAGGTGATGCAGCTTCTGGACGAGGCGGGCATCGCCAATGCCGGTGTCAACGACATCGAGCAGTTCCTGGCCCACCCGGTGCTCGGCGCCCGGGATCGCTGGCGCGACGTACGGATTCCCGGGGGAGCCGTTGTGCCTGCTCTGCTACCGCCGGCGGACCTGGCCGGGAGCACCCCCCGCATGGACGCCGTGCCCGCCGCCGGGGAACACACCGAGAGCATCCTGGCCGAGCTGGGATACAGCGATGCCGACATCAGCGGCATGAAGGCCGACCAGGTCATCTGAAGTGCCTGTCCACAGGCGTCAGCAGCATTCATGTCACTCAACGAGGAGCGTCACAGCATGAGCACTCTCGACATCCTGTCCGAGGATGAGCAGTTCGTCGTCAGCACGGTGCGGGACTTCGTCGACAAGGAGGTGAAGCCGGTCGTCCAGGAACTGGAGCACTCCAACACCTACCCCGAGGCCCTGATCGAGCAGATGAAGCAGCTCGGCATGTTCGGCCTCGCTGTCCCTGAGGAATACGGCGGCACCCCCGTCACCATCCCTTGCTACGTCCTCATCACCGAGGAACTCGCCCGCGGCTGGATGAGCCTGGCCGGCGCGATGGGCGGCCATACCGTGGTGGCCAAGCTGCTGATCCACTTCGGTACGGAGGAACAGAAGCGCCGCTACCTGCCGAAGATGGCCACCGGCGAGATCCGGGCAACCATGGCCCTGACCGAGCCGGGCGGCGGTTCGGATCTCCAGGCCATGCGTACCGTCGCCCGCAAGGACGCGGACGGATATCTGATCAACGGGGCGAAGACCTGGATCACCAACTCCCGCCGGTCCGGGCTGATCGCCCTGATGTGCAAGACCGACCCGGCTGCCACCCCGGCCCACAAGGGCATCTCCATCCTGCTCGTCGAACACGGGCCCGGCCTGACGGTCTCGCGTGACCTGCCCAAGCTCGGATACAAGGGCGTGGAGAGCTGCGAGCTGTTGTTCGATGACTACCGGGCGCCGTTCGACGCCGTACTCGGCGGGGTCGAGGGCAAGGGCTTCGCGCAGATGATGAAGGGCCTGGAGACCGGACGTCTTCAGGTGGCGGCTCGCGCGCTCGGAGTCGGCCGGGCGGCACTGGAGGACTCGCTCGCCTACGCCCAGGAACGCGAATCCTTCGGTCGGCCGATCTGGAAGCACCAGTCGATCGGCAACTACCTCGCCGACATGGCCACGTCGCTGACCGCCGCCCGCCAGCTCACCCTCTACGCGGCCCGGGAGGCCGAGGCCGGTCGTCGCGTGGACATGGAGGCCGGCATGGCCAAGCTCTTCGCCTCCGAGACCGCGATGCAGATTTCCCTCAACGCCGTACGGATTCACGGCGGTTACGGCTACTCCACCGAGTTCGATGTCGAGCGCTACTTCCGCGACGCCCCCTTGATGATCGTGGGGGAAGGTACCAACGAAATCCAGCGCAATGTCATCGCGAGCCAGCTCGTCAAGCGCGGAGGTCTCGATGCATGAACATCGTTGTCCATGCGGACGCCTCAAGGTTCACGCGCCTTGCGGTCTTCGCGAGGCCCAAGGCCTTCAAGAGGTCGGGCGGCACCAATTTGACCCTCGACAGCCCCGGAATTCTCCACTGATCCGCCCGTAGTACCGGCGGACGGCCAGCCCGGCGACCAGGGCCCGACTGCCCGTTCTGCCAGAATCGCCACATGGCTGAGCACGACACGAATCACGGCTACCTGCTGGACAACCAGCAATCGGAGGCAGGGATCCGCTTCGGCGCCCTGGGCGAGTTGTTCGATCCGGTGACGTTCCGGCATGTCGACCAGCTCGGGATCGCTGCAGGCATGCGGTGCTGGGAGGTCGGCGCCGGCGGACCCTCCGTACCCCTCGGGCTGGCCGAGCGAGTCGGCCCGGCGGGAGCGGTGATCGCCACCGACATCGACGTGTCCTGGACCCGGGACATCGCCGGTGGCGTGATCGAGGTGCTGCGGCACGACGTGGCGGCCGACCCGCCGCCGCCCGGCGGCTTCGACCTCGTCCACGCCCGACTGGTCCTGGTACACGTCACCGACCGCACCGAGGCGCTGCGCCGGATGGTCCAGGCGCTGCGGCCCGGCGGCTGGCTGCTCCTGGAGGATGCCGACCCGGGGTTGCAGCCGCTGTTGTGTCCGGACGAGTCCGGTCCCGAACAGCGACTTGCCAACCGGCTGCGATCCGGCTTCCGCGCCTTGATGGCGGCACGCGGCGCGGACCTCGCGTACGGGCGAACTCTGCCCCGGCTGCTGCGTGAGGCCGGTCTCGAGGACGTTCAGGCCGACGCGTACTTCCCGATCACCTCGCCCGCATGTGCCGTCCTTGAGGCCGCGACCGTGCGGCAGATCCGCGGCCGTCTGGTGGCGGAAGGGCTCACCACCGACGGGGAGATCGACCGCCACCTGGCGAATGTCGCCACCGGACGCCTCGACCTTGCCACCGCCCCCATGATCTCCGCGTGGGCACGCCGCCCGTAACCCTCCCCGACTGCCTCTCACGCGGCAGCTGCTTCGCGCACGACCTGCGCTGTCACGCGACCCACTGGCCACCCATTCACCGCCCGCTTTCTCAGCGCACACCCTGGCTGGAACAGGCGGGTCCCGAGCAGATCGTGGCCGGCGGGAAGGTGACCGATCTCGATGCCACCGGCTGACAATGCCCGCTTCCTCGTCGAAGTATCGAAGATGCGCAGCCGACAGGCCCGCGAGCGCGCCGAAGACGCCATCATGGCGTCGGCCTGCCGCGGCGAACGGCCCACGGTCGTGGGTATCGCGCATGCCGCCCAGGTCTCCCGGTCCTGGCTGTACACGCAGATCGACCTCATCTCGGCGATCAACCAACTCGAGCAACGGGCCCCCGCGCCGAGCCGGAACGGACGACACTCCGTCAGCTGCGCATCACTTCAACGCAGACTGGAGACCGCGCCCGAGTGCAACCGGCGGCAACTCCGCGACCAAGTCGTCGGCTTCACCCGAAAGCCGGAGACCGCCCACGGCGAACTCCGCCGACTGCGAACCCTTTTGGCAAGCCCATCGAACGACGCGACCTGTACTGACACCCCGGCAAACCTGACGTCAGCCAGAGGTGGTGCGGGGCACGCTCGCCCAGCCGTCTACGCTGTCGATCATGACTGCGAACCCCGTTGAACTGGTGATCTTCGACTGTGACGGCGTACTGGTGGACAGCGAGCGGATATGCATCAAAGTAGACGCGATGATCACGGCCGACCTGGGATGCACGTTCACCGAGGCCGAGATCATCGAACGATTCGTAGGCTCGTCCACCGAGGTCTACACGGCTGCCGTGGAAGAACGTCTCGGACGACGCCTGGAGAAGGACTGGCAGCAGCAGTACGAGCATTTGTACCAGGCGGCCTTCGAGGCCGAACTGACGGCCGTCGACGGGATCACAAAAGCCCTGGACAGCCTCACCGCGCCCTTCTGCGTCGCGTCCAACGGCAATCACGGCGAAATCCGGCGAAGCCTGGAGATCGCCAACTTGAGCGACCGCTTCGAGGGACGTATGTTCAGCGCTGCCGACGTCCCGACAGGCAAGCCCGCCCCCGACCTCTTTCTGTACGCGGCCCGTTCCATGGGCGTGGAGCCCGGACGGTGCGTCGTGATCGAGGACAGCGCATACGGAGTTCAGGCCGCCCGCGCCGCCGGCATGCGGTCCTTCGGCTACTGCGGCGGTCTGACACCTCCCTCGCGACTGGAAGGACCCGGCACCCTCACTTTCGACGACATGCGGGACCTGCCCAAGCTCCTGGCAACCATCTCCCACTGAGCTGTCACAACCCCTTTCCGTGAACCACAGAAAAGACATGTCCATCTCGCGGCCTGCTCATGGCCGCGGACTCCGTTCTTGATATTGGTTGCGGCACAGGCGCGATGCTCTGTCTCGCACGTGAACGAGGCCACCGCGGCCGACTGGTCGGTCTGGACCCGGATCGCAATGCCCTGGACCGGGCCCGAGGCAAGGCCGACGCCGAGTGGATCGATGGCACGGCAGCGGACGCGAATAGTGGGGCGGACTTTGATCTCGCAACGATGACCGGCTACGCCTTCCAGTTCCTCGTCACCGACCAGGAGGCGCGCTTCGCTCACCGCCATCCACGGGACATTGCGTCGAGGAGGCCGTTTCGCGTTCAAGACGCGCCGTCCCCAGTCGCGAGCTTGGGAAGAGTGGAATCCGTCCAGCCCGGACGATGCGGTGGATCTCGTCGACGATGCCGGCCGGTGGCTTACGGGCTTCTTGGAGAGGCGCGCTGCTTCGGCTTGCATTGTGCGGAGGAAGGTCAGGGTGGAGTCGATGCCGTCGACTTCGCCGGTCCAGTGCTCTTCCTTGGCGCGCTTGCGGCGCAGGAGGAGGTCCTTTCCAAGCTCGTAGCTGCCGCCTTCTGCATGGACCCGGAGACGACCTCGATCTGCCTCGCCGACATGCTGACCCGGACCGCGAGGCGACCCTGCCCACGCAGTGGCACTGAGTCCGACCTCACCGAACCGCGGTGACCCGTTCCCGGATTCGTTCGAGTACCTGGTGCGGGGCCGGCTGAGAACTCCACATCGGACGCAGGTCGTCGCCGTGCCTGCGCGGCACCACATGGGCATGGAAGTGGAAGACCTCTTGCCCGGCGGCCTCGCCGGAGGAGTGGACGATGTTCACTCCGTCGGGAGTAAACGCCTCCGTCACCAGAGCGGCGACCCGATGCACCATCCGAGCAACATGCCCGTAAGCGGCTTCGGAGATCTCCCAGACGTCTCGGACGTGCTCGCGTGGGACGATCAGGGTGTGTCCTGGAGAGGCTGGCGCGATATCGAGGAACGCCACGGCGTGCTCGTCCTCCATGACGTGGTAGGACGGCAGGCGGCCGGCAACGATCTGGCAGAAGATGCAGTCACTCACCCGCCCGATGATCGCATCCGGTGCACCTCCGCAGCATCAACTCGTGCAACTTCAGTCGCCACCTTGCACGGGTTGCCCGGAACAAGTGCGCTTTGGAGAAGGATTCGTTTGAGGCGACGGCGATGGTGGTCTTTTCCTCGCGTGCGGCCAGGACCTGGAAGAGGACTTCGGCGCCCCGGCGGTCGAATCCATGCTCGTCCGCCCAGCACGTGGTCACGGTGACGACACCGCGGTCGATCACCCCGACCGAGCCGGGGTACGGCTTGCCCACGTGCGCGGTCCCGTTCTTGCGGTCGCCGGAGTCGTCGATCGCGAGCACTCCGCCCGTGTGCGGGGCAGTCGCCGGATCGGCCACCAGCAGGTCAACGCGGCGGGCGTTGACCCGCTCATGGTCCCAGGCCGACTCCGACAGGAAGAACTCCAGCCGCTGGACCGCCGGATGCTGCGCGCCGGCCACAGGCTCCGTGCCGGCCAGGCAGAACGGCTGTACCCCGGGCCAGAGCGCTGATCCAGGGTGCAAGGGGCTGGGGTGGAGAACCAATCACCGGAGTCAACTGAACCCGGCCGCGCCATACGGTACCGGGCTGACCGCAGCACGCTCACCGCGGCGGCCTGACGGAACCTCACCAGGCTTTCCAGGTCTTTTCGGGGGATCAACGCGCTGCCACGGCACAGGGTGCAGAGCCTATGACCCGAGGAGTGATCGGATGTGATCCAGAGTCAGGAAATGAGCGAGAGGAATGGTCATGTTGAAGATCTTGTCGAGGCGCGCTCGTCGCATCACCGCAGTCTCGGGGGCCGCCGCAGCCATCGTGCTCGGTGCTCCTCTGCTTGCCGCTGCGACTCCCGCTCAGGCCTCCTTTCCCGTGGAGCCCTACGCCACGGTGATCAGTCAGAGTGGGGTGAACGAGCGCCAGTACCCCAGCACCGACTCGTCGGCGCTGGGCATCCTCGAGTACGCCGATCAAGTGGGCCTGCGATGCAAGGTCCGTGCGCAGAACGTCTTCGGTGACGACGTCTGGTACTTGCTGCGTGACGAGCAGGCATGGATCTCGGGAAGGTACGTAGTCCAGACCGGGACCGTCCCCTACTGCAGGGACGTCCAGCCGAACGCGCTCACTTACAGCCCGCAGGCCGACAACGCCATGGGCTGAGCGCGTCTGTCCCTCAGAGCGTTCGAACCATGGCGGATCGTGGTCCTGGCGGTATGTCTCCCGAACCACGGTCCGCCATGGTGTGCCTCGTACCGACCCAACGCACGAGGCCGGACGAACAAACAGGATTCGATCCGGCTGCGCAACGATCGATAGCACCAGGTAATCCGACGTCTTCGGGGGTTGAGCCTGGTGGGCCCGCATGTTCGGGAGTCGCGTATTGGCCACAGGTGTCGGCAGACAGCCACCTGTGTCGGCGCTCCGCGGCATGATGACCGCCGCGCACACCGAGATGCACATCGACGGAGAACGCCGGCGCCGCCGACATACAGCTCACCGAAACCGACCTCCAGCGCATCGCCGAGATCCTGTCCCTGCTCCGCAGACAGCCGCTCCCCGGCCGCCTGATGCTCAACCACCTCACCGGCTGACAAGGCTACGCGCCCAGCGTACGGAAGGCCGAGTCCGGCGGCCGCGGTCAGGAGGATCGAAGGATTCCGCTGCTGAGTGAGAACAAGCAGCCACCGCTGCACCTTGGTTCGGTGCAACGGCGGCGGCGTCGACAGGGCCGCTACTACAGCTCCCGCTCGATCTGCTTCTCGCTGATCTTCTCTTCTCGCAGGGTCTTGTCGTTCTGGATGGCGTAGCGAGTCTGTGCCCCGCTGCCCTCGGTCTGCCGGATCTCGCCCTGTTGCATCTGGTTCTGCTGGTCCCGGTACTCCACGTGCTGTCCCTTGCGGTAGGGCATGGGAATCTCCAACTCTCGTGTAGGTCGGCGGAGGGCCAACCCCGCCCATGGGACGGGGAACGCGCCTCCTCGGCGCTTGCGACCATCGCGTGGCGCCTCTGACAGCCCACCCCCAACTCAGGGCTGCAGCAACTACTGCGGGCCGAATGGAGGACGCCCTCGCCCGCCTGTCCTGCGCCGCGAAACCAGGCACTGGTGGCCGTGTCCGTAGGCGCTGATCAGCCCGGTTTCACAATCGACCTGCGAGGTCGTTCCTCGCTGACGCGGATGAGCACGCCGTGGTGAGGTGAATGAGCATCCCGTTACCCGTTGGCGACGGTCTCTGCGAGATCGAGGGTCCGGAACCAGGTGAGCCGAGAACGGCCCCGGAGCAGGGGACCGTGGACGAGTTCGCTGAGGAAGCCGCGGTCCAGCAGCAGGCGGCCTGGCCCGTCCAACGGATACGTGGGCGGCGCGTAAGCGGGGGTTGACGCCGCTCTCGTCGTCGCGGTGTGCGGGCGCGGTCACCAAGGCCACGCATGATCAGTGGGCGCTCTCCCGGCGCGGACGGTTGGCACACGTCCAGAACCTTGAAGCCGCGCGATCAGGACGATCGCGCACCGCCTGCCCCTGCCCATCGGGGAGAAGTGCATCACACGGGCTCCGGGCGGCTGCCGCTCCCGGAGGCTCCGGCCCGTCGTTCCCACGCCCGTCGCGGGCGCCCGCGAGGTAGGCAGGTCGCTGCGGTCCCGCGCTAAGCCGCGAGCAGCATCGCGACCGTCACCATGGCAAGCAGCCCGATGTACGCACAGGCATAGGTGCGGTCGGGGATCCGCGGCGGGCGCCGCCGCAGTACTGCGATCACCGGTAGAGCTCCGAGGAGCAGCGCCGATGCGGCGCGGAGGTCAATGAGACCTACCAGGTGCACGTGCGCGTCAGCGGCGGCAGGGACCGCGGCGCCGCCCAGGGACACTGCTGTGGCCGGGAGCGCGATGGCGAGGGTGAGGGGGTTGGCCAGTGCAGTCGCCACGTGCATCGTGTGCCCGGCCCGCCGCATGGCGGGGACGGTCATGACGCTGCCTCCCACGCCGAGGAGGGCCGCGACCGCGCCGACCGGCGCGCCGAGGACGGCTGGCAGCGGACGCGGAGCATCGGAGGTTGCCGCGCCCCGGGGGCCCGGGCGCAGAAAACCGGGGCGCAGGAGCAGGTCGGCGATGGTGAGAACGATGTACGCGACGAACGCCCAGCGGGCCAGATCGGACGGGGTGAGGCGCGTGGCGAGCGCGCCGGCCGAGGCACCGGCCGCCAGCAGGAGGAGCAGCGAGCCGCTGCCGCGGAGCGCGAGGAGCACCCGCCGCGGTGTGACGGCTGTCGCGAATCCCGCGTTCACCACCATCACCAGGGCCGAGGTGGCCGTCGCCACCCGCATCGCGTCCGCGCCGAGTGAGGCGTCCGCCCACACCACGACCGGCACTGCGACGAACCCGCCGCCGAACCCGAACAACACCGTCGTCGCCCCGGTGAGGAGTCCGATCCCGATCAATGTCACAACGTCCATGGGCCCCACTCCACCAGTTCCGACGGATGTCTCGCATGCGATGGTCGGCGCCGTTCCTTCGCGTTTCAGCCAGTAGGCTGGCTGCGTGAAAAACGTCTCCCTGGCCGACGTGGACCACGTCGACCGGGTCGTCCTGCCGATCGGCGCCGACTACCCGCCCGGCCACGTACTGGATTGGCACGAACACCGGCGCGCGCAGTTTCTCTACGGCGCCACCGGGGTCATGGTCGTCGACACCGCCGAGGGCACCTGGACCGTTCCGCCCGAGCGCGCCGTACTGATTCCGGCCGCTACCCGGCACCGGGTCCGCATGCTGGGGGTGAGCACCCGGAGCCTGTACATCGAGCCGGATGCCATCCCCTGGTGGCCCGTCACCTGCACGGTCGTGGACGTTCCGCCGCTGTTGCGCGAACTGCTCCTGGTCGCTGTCGACTTCGAGATCGACTACGGCCTGTCCGGGCGGGAGGGAGGCATTGCCGCCCTCCTCCTGCACGAGATCGCCGAGCGCGCCCCGCTCCCGTTCCACGTCGGTATTCCCGCTGCCGCTGACCTCGCGAGGCTCTGCCGTGAGTACCTGGCCGCCCCAGATGTCGGCGTCACCAATGCCACATGGGCCGCGAGGACGGCCATGAGCGAACGGGCCTTCACCCGGCGCTTCCGCTCAGAGGTCGGTGACAGCCCCGCCATCTGGCGGGCCCGCGCCCGCCTGCTCGCGTCCGTGCCGCTGCTGCGCACTGCGTCGGTCAGCGAGGTCGGTGGCCGTCTCGGTTACTCCTCTCCCGCCGCGTTCACCGCCGCCTTCACGCGCGCTTTCGGCATGCCCCCGTCCCGCTTCGCCGCGAGCCGCCAAGGCGGCGGTCTCAGCCGCAGCCGCAACTCCTGACGGCACCCCGGCGTCTCCACACCCTGTTCCGGTGAACTCTTACGGGCGGCCTGACCACCTGGTGAACAACGCGGGCAAGTACCCGTTCGGGCCTACCGAGAAGGCAGCGGAGAGCGAGGTCGACAGCGTCTACGCGTTGAATGTGAAGGCGCCGTTCCACCTGGTGGCGGACTCGCGCCGGCGATGGCCGAGCGGGGCGGCGGTGCGATCGTCAACGTGAGTACCTTCGTCGCGGCGTACGGGGCTGCGGGCATGGCCCTGTACGGGTCGAGCAAGACGGCCGTGGAACTGCCGACCAAAGCATGGGCCGCGGAGTACGGCCCGCGCGGGGTGCGGGTCAACGCCGTCCGCCCCGGTCCGGCCCGCACGGCCGGCCGGAGCCGTAGGAGAGTGCGGCGACGAACCGGCCCAGGTCGTGCCGCGTGGCATCGGTCGGCCACACCGCCCAGGTCCTCCGCACCAGCGGGCGCGCCCGAACGGCGACCGGGTCACATGCCCGGGCAGCGGCTGCTGTCAGTGATGCGGCGCCGGCGTGAAGGCCCGATCCGCGGCCACCGCTGCCGGCTTCACCTCGGCGATCAGCGCCTGCGCGCGGGTCGTGGAGGCCCTGCGGCAGTGGCGGTGGATCCTGGGGTGACACGGGGCGCTGCGCGGGACATCGGACGGATGGACCTCCGCCGGAGAGTCCGGCTTTTTTGTGGCCGCTCCGGGCGGTTTGCCGAGCCTTCATGGAATCGGGATCTACTCGGCGACCGTTCCCACCGTCTCTCGGGGCGCGTGCGAGCCACCCGGGGAGCCGACGTCCCGGCGCACCAGTACCGCGCGGGCGGACGGGATCAGGAGGGCCGTCAGGGCACCGGCGAGGCAGAGGGCCGTCAGGAGGGCGAAGCCGTGGGTGTAGCCGGACTCGTGGGGCAGGCCCGTCGGCTGGAGACGGGCGGTGACCAGGAGGCCGGTGACCGCGGCGCCGAGGGAGCCGCCGATCGTGCGGATGTTGGCGTTCATGCCGGTCGCCGCGCCGGTCTGGGTGGCCGGGACGCTGTGCACGATGAGCGTCGCCATCGACGCGAACGCCAGGCCGATGCCAAGGCCGAAGATGCCCGCGGCGAAGGCGACCTGCCAGGCCTGCGCGTGCAGGACGGTGAGCAGCCCACCGGCCGCGGCTCCGAGCGCGGAGCCGGTGACGAGCTGGGCCTTGGCACTGAACACCGGCGCGAGGCGGCCGCTGAGCACGCCGGAGACGAACATCGCGACCAGCATCGGGAGCATGAGGAGACCGGCTCCGGTGACGCCGGCCCCGAATCCGTACCCGGCAGCGGTCGGGGTCTGCGTGAAGGCGGGCAGGAACGACCACAGGGCGAACATACCCGCGCCGAAGAGCAGTGCGACCGTGTTGGTCGTCCACACTGCGGGCAGCCGCATGATGCGCAGGTCGATCAACGGGTGTGCGGCCCGGGCCTCGGCGATCAGCCACAGGGTGAACAGGACGACAGCGGCGGCAAACAGTCCGAGGACCCGGGCCGAGCCCCAGCCCCAGGAGCCCGCCTGGCTCAGCGGCAGCAGCAGCGCCACCAGCCACGCTGACAGCAGGCCGGCGCCGAGCCAGTGGACGCTGCCTTCGGCCCGTCGGGGCGACTCAGGTATGTGCCGGATGGTGAGCACGACGGTCACCATGACGACGATGACCGGCAGCCAGAACAGCCAGTGATAGTCGAGCGCGGCCACGGTGGGCCCCGCCAGGACCATGCCGAGGCCGCTGCCGGCCGCGATGACCGCGGAGAGGTTGCTGATGGCGGAGCCGACCTGTGACGGGGCGAACTCGTCGCGGATGATGCCGAAGGACAGCGGGAAGAGGGCGCCGCCCATGCCCTGGATGACGCGCGCCGCGATCAGCACGCCGATGTTCGGCGCGAGCGCGGCGAGCAGGCATCCTGCGAGTACGGTCAGCAGCGCGGCGACCAGCGTGCGCTTCTTGCCGAGCAGGTCGCCGACGCGGCCCAGGATCGGGGTGAAGACCGAGGCGGACAGCAGGTAGGCCGTCATCACCCAGATCACCGTCGTCTGAGAGGTGTGCATCGCGTGCTGGATGGTGGGCAGGGCGGGCGCGATGAGCGACTGGAGGAGGGAGAACACCCCAGCGCCGGTCGCGAGGACGGCGAAGGTGGTGCGGTGCGAGGACCGCGGGCGGGACGGTGCGGACACAGTCGGCTTCTTCCTCGGGCATGCGGGCAGGCCCGTTTCGCGGAACGGCGGTGGTGAGAGGCCGCTCGTTCCGATGGGGAAATGCGAGGGTGCCCGGAGGCACGATGGGTAGCGCGGCGTCACTGCTGCGTAGGAGCCGGGCCGGGGCACGGCAGATGCCGTCGCCCACTCCACTGCTAAAGTGGAGGTGCGCCTCCAGATTAGCGGAGGCGTACCTCCGGTTCAAGTCAGGAGTCCCTCGTGGCGCACACCCCGGTGAACGAGATCGTCGCGGCCCGGCGCCCTCGCCGCGCCGACGCGCGACGCAATTACGACGCGCTGCTGCTGGCTGCCCGCGAGGCCTTCGCCGGCAACGGCGCAGACGCCTCGCTCGAAGACATCGCACGCCGCGCAGGCGTCGGTATCGGCACGCTGTACCGGAACTTCCCCTCCCGCACGGAACTCTTCGAGGCCGTCTACGCGGACGAGGTGGACGCGCTGTGCCGGGTCGCCGACGAGGTCGCGGACGAGCCCCCGTGGCAGGCGCTCACCACGTGGCTGCGCCGCTTCGTCGACTACATGGCCACCAAGCGCGCGATCCGCGAGGCGATGGATGCAGAGTCGGACGTGTTCGTCTCCTGCCGCGCTTCCATGTACGAGGCGGGCGGCCCCCTGCTCAGCCGTGCCCAGGCGGCCGGTGAGGCCCGCACCGACATGAGCTTCGACGACCTGATCCGTATGGTCGCCGGAATCACCGGGGCCGCCTACCCCGAACCGGAGCAGCGCGACCGCGTCCTGGAGATCGCCCTGGACGGCGTCCGCACCCACCGGACCTGACGGGCTCCGCGACCCACGCCCATCCCCGGCTCGCGCGGCCGTTCCCGAAGCAAGCACTGAGGCGTTCTCGAAACTCGAAACTCAGCGGCATCACCGTCCCGGGCTGTCCGTACGCGTTCATCGTGAGGACCGGGAGTCGACGTACGGCGGGGTGTGCCCAGGTGGATGCGGTGCAGGGTCTTGGTGGGCGGGGTTGACGCCGTCGATCTCGACGAGGAGGTGACGGGGGCCGCGCAGCGACGGACTCGCGCGGTAGGGCGGTGGGTCGGCGACGAGCCGGGGGTTCTTCAGCCGGCGTGCCAGCTCGGTGAGGGCGATCTGCGTCTCGGGACGGGCCAACGGGGCACCGAAGCAGTAGTGGATGCCGCCGCCGAAGCCGAGGTGCTCGTTGTGCTCGCGGTCGGGGTCGAAGCGGTCGGGGTCCGGGACGAAGTCGGGGTCGCGACTGCCCGAGGCGAGCACGAGTGTGACCGGTGAGCCCCTGGGGATGGTGATGCCGGCGATCTCGATGTCGTCGAGGGTGTTCCGGTTGTTGGAGAGAAACTGCACCGGTGGTTCGTAGCGCAGGAGTTCCTCGACCACCCGGGCGGCCAGATCGGGTTCGTCGCCGCGGCGTAGCCGGTCCAGCACCTCGGGGTGCCGCAGGAGGGTGAGCATGCCGTTGGTGATGAGGTTGACGGTCGTCTCGTGGCCGGCGACGAGCAGCAGAGCCGCGTTGCTCAGTATCTCTCCGGGCGACATCGGCTCCTCGTCGCCGTCGCCGCTGAGGAGCCCGGAGAGCAGGTCGTCGCCCCGTCGGTCGTGGCGGGCGTCGAGGAGCTCCGCGAAGTACTGGCCGAGGTCGGCGTTGGCCCTTGCTCGTCGGCGCTGCCGCTCCGCGATCCCGCCGGTGGTCGGGTCGGTGGATGTGACGACCGCGTCGGACAGTGCCTGGAATCGCGATTCGTCCTCGCGGGGTACTCCCAGCAGCTCGCAGATCACCGTGACCGGGAACGGATAGGCGAAGTCGTCGACGATGTCGACCCGGACCGTGCCCGACCCGTCCGTGCCTGTGAGGTCGTCGATCAGGCTCGTCACGATCCCGAGCATGGCGGGCATCATGCTGTCGATACGCCCCGGGCGGTGGGGTGGGCCGAAGTTCCGCGTCAGCAGGCGCCGGAGTCGGTCGTGCTCGGGCGGGTCGGTCCGGATGAAGTTGGGCGGCAGCTCGGGAAGGCCCTCTTCGTACGCGTGCGCCGCGGCATCGGCGCCGACCTCGGGGAGATTGCGCACATCCGAGCTGATCCGTGGGTCGTGGAGCAGGGAGACGATCTCCCGGTAGGTGCTCACGACGTAGGTCCCGTCCTCTACCCGTACCACGGGTGTCTTGCGCAGCTCGGCGTAGAGCGGGTACGGGTCGGCGCGGTGGGAGGGATCGAGGATCTGCTGCCAGATGCCGGTCTGAGCCATGGTGGGCGTCTCCCGCAACTCGGGGATCAGGGACGTGCGGTGGTCCGGGCAGTGGTCACAGATACGTTCTGCGGACCAATGTGGCTCGCCGTTCACTGGGTCCGTGACCGGTCACCACGACCGTGGCCTGAGGGGTGGGCCGTTCCGGGACCTCGGCCGCGACCGGGCGCCCGTCGGTGGGCTGGTCGACGGTGCGGAAGGACGACGGGAACGGCGCCGCCCGGTCGATCAATCCTGCATAGAACTCCAGCCACTTGGCCTGGTTGAAGGCGACCGCCGCCGTGATCCGCCCGCGGTAGCCGTAGACGGCGACGAAGCGGCGCTCGGCCACCGATCCCTGGGCGATGACGACCTGGTCGGCATGGGTCGGGACGCCGACGGACTTGATCTCGGTGCCGAACTGGGTGGACCAGAACTCCGGCAGCGACAGGTGCGGCCAGCGCTCGCTCTGGGCGCTGATCATGTTGTGCGCGGCGATCTCCGCCTGGGCGACCGCGTTGCCCCAGTGCTCGAGGGCGAGGTACTGGTAGTCGTAGACGGGGTGTGGGCAGCGGGCCACGTCGCCTGCGACGAACACATCGTCGGTCACGACGCCGTTGACGTCGACAGCGCGGCACCCCGCATCACACGCCACACCCCATACACCTGCAGCCAGTCCCGAGCCTTCCAGCCATTCGACGTTGCGGATGCTGCCGAGCGCGGCCACCGCCACGTCGACGTCCGGAGTGCTGCCGTCGGACAGACGGGCGCGCCGCAGCCTCCCGCTGTCATCGCCTTCCAGCGACTCGACCCGAACGCCGCACCGCAGGTCGACGCCGTTGTCGCGCTGCATCTGCGCCGCAACCCCGCCGATCACCGCGCCAAGCGCCCCGGCCAGCGGGGCCGGGCCCCGCTCGAGGACGGTCACCGGCAGATCCAACTCGCGGCAGGCGGAGGCGACCTCACAGCCGGTGAACCCGGCACCGATGACCAGCACCCGGCCGGGACCGGCCGTCAGTCGTTGCCGCAACCCTTCCGCGTCCTCCGGCGTATGCAGCGCGAACAGCCCGTCGAGCGCGGCCTCCGCCTCGTTCGGCCACGGGCGCGCCCGCACCCCGGTGGCGATGAGCAACCGGTCGAATCCCACCTTCGCGCCATCGGCCAGCAGCACCTGCTTGCCGCTCAGGTCGACCCCCGTGGCCGCGACTCCCAACCGCCAGTGCGCGTCGATCTCGTCGTGGCGGGGCAGTCCGGTACGCCGCGCCGGAACCTGGCCCATGAGGACCTGCTTGGACAACGGCGGCCGGTCATAGGGTGCGTGAGGCTCGTCCCCGATCACGGTCAGAGAGCCGGTGAAGCCCTCCCGGCGCAGCGTCCGACCAGCCCGCAGGCCGGCCAGGGAAGCCCCGACAACGACGATGCGCCCCGAATGCTTGAACGCTTCCCCAGGGCCGGGGGCGGCCACGTGCGTCTCGGGCGCGGGCTGCCGGATCCGGGTGTCGTCACGGCCGAGGAAGATGGCCTGGACCGGGCACGCCGCCGCGGCCCGCACGACCTTCCCCCGCTGCACGTCGTCCGGATCGGTGTCGTACAGCAGCGCCTCGTCCCCCTGGATGGCAAACACATCCGGCGCGGCGAAAGCGCACTGTGCGTATCCCTGGCACCGTGTGAGATCCACGACGACCTTCATGTGGACGCCCCTTCCGAGCCCTGCGGATCGGCCGTTTCGTCCCACGCCCGCGCACGGACGACGTCACGTCTGCTCTCTCAGTGGATCACGGCACACCCGATACCGCATCCCGCCGCAGACCAGCAGTCGTCATCCGTGAAGCCGCTGGTCACAGTGCCCCTGCAACAGGCCCTCACCGCACTTCCATCGAGACGGCGTCCCGGCCGGAGCGTCAGACCAGCCAGCGGCCGTCGCGCATCAACTCGCGGTCGGGCAGCTCGTTTTCCTCACGCCAGGCCTGGATGCGGCGCGGGGTGATACGGAACCAGCGGTATGGCGTGGCCGGCGCGCGCGGGTCGAAGCCGGTGCGTGCGGCGAACCGGTCACCCTGCTGCCGCGGCGGCTCATCGATCTCGAGGACCTCGACTTCGCCGTCGATCATGGATACGTCGCGGGTGTGGCCGAGCCCCAGCCGAGTGGTCCGGGTGGCGGCCAGGTTCCTGCCCGTCGGACTGTCCGCCGGGGTGGCCACCAGCAGGGCCTCTCCGTCCCAGTCGAAGGACAGCGGTACCAGGTACGGCGCACCGTCCGCCGAGGCACTGGCCACCCAGACGTCGACGTCATGGGTGAGCCGGTGCTCGGTGTCTCGACGGCGCTCAGCGCGGGGGCGCGGGTCGCCGCTCATCGGTCCTCCAGCAGGCCGAGGACGTCGCCGTCGGGGTCGGTGACGGTGGCCACGAGGCGGCCGCCACCGACGTCGTGCGCGGGTTCCGTCAGGGTGGCCCCCGCGGCGGTCACCTCGGCCGGTTTCGCCTCGATGTCCGGCACGTGCCGGTAGGACACGGGATGCAGCACCGTCTTGATTCCCTGGGTGGAAGTACTGGTCATGGTCACTCCTGTGGTCGTGGTCGCAGTCGTGGGTCACGATCGGCCCGGTGTGTCCTGCCGGGCCTGATCGCTGTGATCACAGCCTCTCCCGGCCGGGGTACGGTCCACCTCCGTGCCGGCCACGGAAGCCATCACGGATAATGACTCGGTGTCCAGTTCAGTGATCTCGACTCGGGAAGCCGACGTGCTTGCGCTGCTCGGGGAGCACCTCAGCAACGCGGAGATCGCCGCGCGGTTGTTCATCTCCGTACGCACGGTCGAGTCGCACGTCTCCGCACTGCTGCGCAAGCTGGAGGTGCCGGATCGGCGGGCGCTTTCCCGGCGCGCGGCCGAGTCCGCCCGCACTGAGCATTCGCGCTCGGTACCCACCCTCCCGGCACCCTTGACGGCGTTCATCGGTCGCGTGCGGGAGCGCGGGGAGCTGGCCGAGGCGGTGAAGGCGCGCCGGCAGGTGACCGTGGTCGGTCCGGGCGGGGTGGGGAAGACCCGGCTCGCGCTGGCGGTGGCAGCGGAGGCGGCCGGCGACTTCGCCGACGGGGTGTGGTTCGTCGACCTGGCCCCGATCACCGATCCGCGGCGGGTGGGGGCGGCGGTCGCAGCGGCCGTGGGTGTGGGCGAGCAGCCCGGGCGCGGTATCGACGAGGCGGTGCTGGCCACGCTGGCGGACCGCGAGGCGCTGCTGGTGTTGGACAACTGCGAGCAGATACGCGACGGGGTGGCCCCGTTCTTGGAACGGCTGCTGGTGGCCTGCCCTCGGTTGCGGGTGCTCGCGACGAGCCGGGCCAGGATGATGGTGCCGTTCGAGTGGGTCTTCCTGGTTCCACCGCTGTCCTGGGCCGACGGTGGCGATTCGGAGGCCGTGGCCCTGTTCATGGAACGGGCGGCGGCGGTCGGTCCGCCGCCGGATCCGGCGGTGCGTGACCGGATCGCGGCCCTGTGCGAACGGCTCGACGGCATGGCGCTGGCGATCGAACTGGCGGCGGCACGGTGGCCCACGCTCGGCCTCGACGGTCTTACGTCCGGCCTCTCCGACCAGTTACGGATCCTCGCCGGCGGACCCCGCGCGGACGACAGACACCAGTCGGTGCGGGCGGCGCTGGACTGGAGCCATGACCTGCTGGAGCCGCAGGATCGGGCGCTGTTGCGCCGGATCTCGGTCTTCGTCGTGCCGTTCACCGCTGAGGCGGCCATTGCGGTGGCCGGGTCCGCCCCGCTGGATCCGGCCGCGGTCGCCGATGGGCTCGGCAGGCTTGCCGAACAGAGCCTGCTCACCGCGACACCGTCCGCGACCGGTACCCGGTACCAAGCGCTGGAGACCATCCGCCAGTACGGGACGGAGCGCCTTGCCGACGCCAGTGAGCTGACGGATGTCCGCTCGCGCCACGTGAGTTGGTGCCTGGCCGGCGCGACCGTCCTCGCGGGAGCTGAAGGCGCGGACTGGCGCGCGCGGTTCGACGCGCTGGCGGAGGACCTCCGGGCTGCCCTCACCTGGGCCGTCGACCAGCCGGAGCAGCGCGTGAACGCTTACCGTCTGGCCCTGACCATGGCCGAGCTGACCTTCACCCGCAACCTGCTCGGCGAGGCACAGCAGCGGTTCGAGCAGGCAGCCGCGCTCGCCGGTGACGCCGCCGCTGCCGCGGCGCTGCGGGAGGCCGCCGGGGTGGCCGGTTGCCGCAAGCTCGGCGACGACATGTTCCGCCTGCACCGTGCCGCCGCGGAGGCCGCCCGCCGGGCCGGCGACACCACCGGCGCCGGCCGCGACCTGGCGGCCGCCGCCACCGTCGCGTACCGCTTCTCCAGCGAGTTCATACTGGTCCCCGCCGTGGACGAGGTGACCACCGTGCTCGCGGCAGCGCGAGAGCTGTCCGGCGACGGCGACCCGGCTGTCGAGGCGGCTGTCGCGCTGGCCGAGGCGGCGGTGATCACGGATGCTTTCGGCGCGGTCCAGGGGGATGTCGACAACACCGTGCGGGAGACGGTCGAGTACGCCGAACGGAGCGTCGAACTCGCCCGGCGGGCGGGCGACCCGGTGGCCGAGTCCGCCGCCCTCGATGCGCTCTGCGGCGCCCGGACCTGGGCCGGTGAGCCCTTCGGCGCCGCGGCTGCCGCCCGGCGCCGGATCGACATCCTGGCTTCGCTGCCGCGTACCCCCGCCAGTACGCATGAGCAGATGGACGCCCTCGCCATGGCCGCCGGAACCGCCCTCAGCGTGGGTGAGCTGCCGCAGGCCCGCCGGTGGGGCAGGCAGCTCGCCGAGTATCCGCTCGTTGCCGAGGTGGGCCACCACGCCACGTCCTGGCTCCTGATCGCGGATGCGTTCGCGGGCCATGCCGACGACGTACTCACAGGCAGCGTGAGATTCCTCGATGCGTGGCAGCAGAGCGGTCGGCAGCGGTCGTTCTCGCTCGGCCCGGCCACCGCGTCGGTCGCAATGATCCACGGCCTGCGCGGCGACCACGAAGCCCGGGCAACCTGGCTCGCGATCGTCGACCGGGCGGGCACCGCAGCGGAGCACCGCCATGGCTACGGTGCGGTCTTCGACGCCATGGTCCTGCTCCATCACGGGGACCCGGATGCGGCCCTGGAGCGGGTCGCACCGGAGCCGGATCAGGTGTGGAAGTGGGTCTCCTGGATCTGGTTGCACTGGTATGTGGCGCTCCGGGCGGAGGCTTCGGTGCTTGCCGGGCACCCGGACGCCCGGGACCGAGTCGACGCCGCCCGGAGTGTGGTCGCCGGCAACCCGGTCGCCACCGCCCAGCTGGACCGGGCGGAGGCGCTGCTGGACGGCGACCTGACGCGGCAGTTGGCCGTCGCAGCGGCATTCGACGCGGCAGGCTGCCGCTACCAGTCGGCGCGCACGCTGCTACTCGCCGGGAGTGGCCATGCCGCCGCCGGCACGGCGGCGCTCGCCGACCTCGGCCTCGCGCCCATGGCCGTCCGGTAGCCGCGCCACCAGGCGTCCGCTACGGCGAGCTGCGCGGGCTGGGGCGTCAGCGGAGCGAATCTCACCCCGCTGACCTGACGCTCCCCGACCGTTCACCGGCCACACGCGTCAGCTAGCTCACCGCCTGCTTCACTAGCGCACCGATCCGCGCCTCCACCTCGGCCGTCACCTCGGTCAGGGCGAAACCGGCCGCCCACATCGTGCCCTCGTCCAGCTTCGCCTGGTCGCTGAACCCGAGCGTCGCATAGCGCGCCTTGAACTTCTCCGCGCTCTGGAAGAAGCAGACGACCTTGCCGTCCAGCGCGTAGGCGGGCATCCCATACCAGAGCTTCGGCGCGAGGATCGGGGCGCCGGCTGTGATGACGGCATGGACGCGCTCAGCCATGATCCGGTCCGAGTCCTGCATCTCGGCAATCTTCGCGAGCACGTCCCGCTCCGCCTCCGCTGCCTTGTCCGCGCGCGAGCGGCGGCGCGCTGCCGTCCTCAGCTCTTGGGCGTGGTCCTTCATCGCGGCCCGCTCCTCGGCCGTGAATCCCTCGTACGTGCTGCTTTCGGTGCTGGTCATGGTCACCCCTGTAGTCGTGTGTCACGATCGGCCCGGTGTGTCCTGTCGGGCCCTGATCGCTGTGGTCGCAGCCTCTCCCGGCCGGGCTGTGGGCCGCTTCCGTGCTGACCACGGAAACCACCACGGATACCGAGTCGGTGTGTGCGACATCCCGTGAGTTGTCCTGAGCCTCACTGAGTCTCGGCCGCTGTGGCCAGAGGGTTCTTCCACTTGGCTTGATCTTTATCCTCGTGCTGGACCGGGGTCAGGGTGTCGGAAGAGGAGACTCGGAGCAGTCGGCCCCTCTTGTCGGTGAGCGCGATCACGAGCAGGCCATGGCATTTGCTCTTGCCGGAGTAGTTCTTCCGGACGTCCTCCCACGGTCTTCCGACGTACCGGTCCGGTGACGGATCGTAAGAGCGGCAGCACGGTCACCGCAGCAGGACCCGACAACGACCCCGGCCGACACGTCAGACGATCCTCCCCGTGGACACCGGCCGACGATCAGCGCGAGTATCCCGCCCGCACCTCACACCAGTCCCGCGATCTGCGAACTTCACGATGCACGTGTCTCGATCTCCCGCTGCTGCGCATCCGTCAGTTCGCGTCGCCGCACCATGCGAACCACATGCCCAGCCCCGACCCTGACCCGACCACCCGGCAAGAGCCATCAGAAACGACCTAACGGGCTGAGTCGGGAGTGCGCTGCGGAGCAGCCAGGACCCAGGCGGCGAAGGCTTCGACGCCGTCCACGACGGCCTCGAAGCGCGGGGAGTGGAACAGGTCGAACGAGTGCTGTCCGCCGGGCAGTTCGGCGTAGACCACGGTGCTGTCGGAGGCGCGGCGCAGCCGGTCGACGAAGTTCCGGGCGCCCTCGACGGTCGCCAGCGCGTCCTTGGTGCCGTGGGCGATGAGGAACGGTGGCGCACCGGGGTTGAGGTACGCATACGGTTGGTTCGGGGACGGCGTTGCGTCGGGCTCCTCACCGAAGAAGTGGCCGTAGTAGCCATAGAGGCAGACCGCCGCAGTGACCGAAGTGTCGGCCGACTCGAATCCGGGCTGGAACACCGGGTCGTTCGGCGTGAGCGCGCACAGGGCCGCCAGGTTGGAGCCGGCGGAGCTGCCCGCCACGAACAGCCTCGACGGGTCGGCGCCGTACTCGGGGGCGTGCTCGCGGACCCAGGCGATGACCTTCTTGGCGTCGATCTGATGGCCGGGGAAAGTGGTCTGGGGCCGCAGCCGGTAGTTGGCACTGATGCACACCCACCCCTGGCTGGCGAGCCGGTAGAGCAGGGGCCGTGCCTCGCGGTTCTTCGCTCCGCCGGTGTAGTGGCCGCCGTGGAAGTAGACCAGGACCGGCGCGTTCTGCGGCGCGTCGCGGCGGCGGTAGATGTCGAGGAGATTTCGGCGCCCGGCGTCCCCGTAGCCGATGTTGGGGATCCGCTGCACGTCACGCCGCCGCATCAGGCCCGGCAGCAGCAGGATGCGGGCCCAGGGCCGGTGGCGGCGCAGCGGTACGTGCACACGATCCCGCCAGCCGGTCCCGAGGCCCTGCTCAAGAGCCCGCCCGACCACCTGATCCGTGCGCAGGCCCCGCCAGGCGGAGACAGCAAGGCCGACGGTGACGACGGCGGCCACCGCGGTTGTCACCTTGGCGCCCGGTGACTCCAGATCGCCCTCGGCGGCGGCCAGTGCCGTGGAGGCCATCAGGACATAGATGCCCACGAACGGCACCTCGTTGAGGCCCAGGCCGAACCAGAAGCTCATGGTCGCCAGTGGCCGGGGCCGGCGTGGTGCGACAACGGCGAAGAAGGTGCACCAGGCGAAGAGCGCGGTCGTCGCCACATATCCCATCGGCATGTCCATGAACGTACCACCGTCAACTCTGTGACTTTTCCCGGGACTTCCCCGCCCAGCCCCGCCACCACAGGTCACTCGTTCGTGAAGATCCAACGAACCCGGTTCAACATCGGCGCGCACACGCGTTCTCGGCAAGGTCCGCACCGACCCGAAGTGGGCGACTGCTCTGGTGAGGGCCCTGCTGGTCCTGACGAACCGCGAAGTCTCCCCGTGACCGACGATCTTCACTGAAGTCATCCGCCCATGACCAGCACGAGCACCATGAACCCCGCGCACACCAGACCCATGACCGGCAACTTCACGATGCACACCACTCAGTGAACTTCGGCTGACCGCCACGGATCACCGGGCCCGCTGACCTGACGGTCGGCGGGCCCAAGTACCCCATCTCATTTGACCTTCCCCATGGTTGAGGCTGCGACATGGGCTGAGACGCCATCCGCTTATCGATCACGGGGCCGGTCTGGCCGGACAGGATTCCTGATCGGGTGATCGCGCGAGGGCCGGCGCATGACGGCAGGGCCTCTTGGCAGTTCGGGGGCGCGAACCGGACCGAGTACCAGGAGGCCCTGTGCCGCGGTCTTTCGCGTCCGTGGGCGTGGAGTCCAACGCGCCGTCTCTGTCGTGTGACTGCCTTGCGCACAGGTTCGGCAACGCGGCAGACCGGCCGGACCGCACCCCGTGCTACGCCTGCGACATGACGGAGGCGGAGTGGCAGGTCATCCGGGCCGTGCTGCCGGTCCCGGCCTCAGGTGGGGAGAGTGGTTTGCGGCGCGTTCCGTGTACGCCCTCGAGACGAACCCACCCGCCCGGTCGAGCCTCTTCGAGCCGGTCGCGTGGGCATCCTCGTCCGGGTTGGTCTTTTCCGACGCCTACGACCCGGCCTGGGACACCCTCGACCTGGGACCTGACGTCGACGACATGGCGTGGGCCATGCCCGATATCTACGTCGAGGGCCTGCTCACCGAGTGGCGGCAACGGCCGGGCGTGCTCGACTCCGAGGACATTGCCTTCGGCCGGCCGCAACTCCCACGGGGAACGCGCCGGGGCAAGGGCGGGAGTGGGGCCGCTCCCGGGGGATCACCGCGAGCGAGCGAGAGCGTCACAGGGCGGTACCTCCGGGTGGGTGGCGCGCCGTGGACGTTGGTGCCGGGCCGTCTCCCGTGGGGCCTCGTCGCCCGTGTTCACGTCTTCGGCGTGGTCTCGTCGTTGCGTGTTCCCAGGCCGTCCAGGACCAGGTCGACCAGGATGCGGGGGAGGTCTTTGTCCAGGGGCTCCCGCATGAGCAGCACTCTGCTGTGCAGGGGAGCGATCAGTGCTTCGAGCGCCACGCGCGGGTCGGTCCCGGCACGCAGCTCACCTCGGGCGATGCCGCGTTCGATCATCACGGCGGCCAGCTCGATCCTTGACCGCCAGAACGCTTCGCGCGCCTTGGCCATCTCCGCGTCCTCCACGGGGATCACTGCGACGTGGGCGAGAACGGCGCCGAGGGGGCTGTTGAGGTAGTCCGCCACCAGGGTGGCGAAGGCCAGCAGGTCCTCTCGTACGGAGCCGGTGTCCGGTACCGGAATGCGGCGGTCGCTCGCGGCGA
The DNA here is from genome assembly GCF_042882185.1 of Streptomyces sp. NPDC058239. NCBI lineage: Bacteria > Bacillati > Actinomycetota > Actinomycetes > Kitasatosporales > Streptomycetaceae > Streptomyces > Streptomyces sp. NPDC058239. The sequence continues at coordinate 1,488 of NZ_JBHVWS010000083.1, read as the reverse complement.
GCAGGGCGTCGGTGAGGAGGTTCTCGCGGGTGCGCCAGCGCCGGTAGAGGGAGGTCTCGTTCACTCCGGCCCGCTTGGCGACGTCGGCGAAGCTGAACCGGGTTGTTCCGCCCTCGGCCAGTGCATCGAGGGCGGCGTCGAGCACCGCCTTGCGTACGCGGGCGGCCCGTCCGCCGGGCCTGCGCTGGATCTCGTCGTCACTCACGTGTATCACCTCTCACATCCACCCTAACGCAAGTCTTCTTGCTTTTTCGGTGAGTGTGCGTCACGGTGCTTGAAGCAAGTTTTCCTGCTTTTAGCGTCGCCCTGTGGTGACGTGAAAGGAGACCGACATGTCCTTCGTATGGCCCCAGGATCCGCGTGACCTGTTTGTCGAGCGCTACCCGCAGATGGTCGCCTTCGGCCTGCCCGCCCCCGATGTCGACGCCGTCCGCGCCGCCGTCACCGAGATGTGGCCCGATGCCCCGGGCGGCTGGGTGTACGAGTGGTCGCAGCTCGCCGACCGGTACGCCGCCGACAGTCGGCACGACCTGGCGGTGCTCGCCTACGGCTACGCCAAGTTCCCCACCCTGGCCAACGAGCCCAAGCGCCTGGCGCTGGCCCGCCAGGCCGAGGAGTACCAGCTTGCCGCCGCCAGCTTCCCCATCGACTTCGAACGCCGCATCCTGACCCTCCCGCATCAGGGCGGCTCGACCCAGGTCCCGGTGCACATCCTGGCCGCGCCGGACCTGCCCGCCGACGCCCCCGTCACCCTCGCCAGCGGCGGCGTGGACAGCTGGAAGATGGACCTGCACTCCGTGCTCGTCGGCCTCGCCCTGCAGACCCGCACCCGCATCATCGCCTTCGACCTGGCCGGTACCGGAGAGACCACCCACATCCCCATGACTCACGACGGCGGCACCGAAATAATCGAGGGCCTCATCACCGAGGCCCGCAGGACGGGCAATGGGCAGGTCGTGCACTTCGGCCTGTCCATGGGCGGCTACTACTCCGCCCGCACGGGCCTCACCGGCGCCGTGGATGCCGCCATCAACGTCGGTGGCCCCGTCGAAGCGGCCTTCGCCCCCGGACGCGCCTTCGCCTTCGGCATGGAAGGCATCGTCGGCAACGCCCTCGGCTTCAATGAACTCCCCAGCCCCGAGGAGCAGTCCGCGGAACTCGCGAAGTTCAACCTGCGTCACATGCTCGACCAGGACACCAACGCCCCCATGCTCGTGATCAACGGAGCTGACGACGTCCACGTGCCCCAGCACGACACCCTGGTCTTCCAGGGCCGCCGCGACACCCGCGTCGACCTCATCCCCGGCACCGGCCACTGCGCCATCACGAAGCTGCCCGAGGTCATGTCGATCATCAACGACTGGCTCAAGCGGACGCTCGGCATCTGACACGTCTCCAGCACGACGGGCTGGTGCGGGGGCGCGCGGGTGTGGTCCCCGGGGCCCCCCCCCACCCCGGCAACTGCCAGAGGCGGCCTACAGCGGGCCC
>NZ_JBHVWS010000082.1:0-32253 GCF_042882185.1 Streptomyces sp. NPDC058239 | reverse complement strand
ACGCCCGCGAATTCCCCGGTGCAGCGTGCAGGAGCCCCCGCATCAACTGAGCTGCTCAGTCTCATCCCACCCGCGCCCAACACTTACGGGACAGCCTTTACTCGGCCACACCACAGCAGCTCGCCGACTTCGCTCAACAGGTCCTCGAAGCAGCCACCACCATGGATGTCACGCAAAGCCAGCGGGAGGACATTGACATCGTTCAGAACGCCGAAGCTCTGCACCGCGAGAGCACTCGCGACGAACCTGAGCAAGGCTGGTTGCGCCGCACCCTCGACGGCCTCATGGCTTCCCTGCATCAGGTGGCATCCGACCAGGCCGCGCAAGGGCTCGTGAACATAGGACTTGGCCTGATGCAGTAGCGGGAATCCAGGCCGCAGCCGACCGTCTCGCGCAGGAACGCCCCCGTGGCCAGCCTGCGAAACATCGGCGGCCCGGTGCCTGTGCTCGGCCTGTGCAGGCTGTGCGTCGACGGCAGCACACTCCGTCATCTGCGCCAGGCCGCCTTTCCCATCGCCCCCAGCAGCGCGCTGTCCTGGAAACCGTGGCCTACGCCATGGCGTAGGAAGAACACCATTGCGTCGTGGTTCGGGTGCCCGTGCCTGCCAAGCTGCGTACGATCGTGCGGGCGCGGCGGATTGGCTCGCTGGATTCGTTCACTACCGCCGTTGCATTCGATGGGTTCGACACCATCGGGGGAACCGTACGGCTCCGGTCCGCCGGAGCCGGCGCCGCTACGTACGAAGTGCGGGATCACGCCGGGCGCGTCATCGACGCTACGCAGAATGACCGTCAGTCGGCCACTGCATCACTCGCGCACTGGTACGGACTACCCACCCCTGTCGAGTACATCGAAGAGAGCCGAACACAGCATCTGGCGGAGGCGGCAGCCCCGACGGAGGCGGCCCGGGAGCGGGCACCGCCGCGGAGCAGGCCGACGTCCCGGCCCGGGGAGAGGGAAAGGAAGAGATGCTCTTCCCCCGAGGGGGAAGACACCTCATGCAGTTAAGCCGTCAAGCCGTGGGTTGTTAGGCCGTCCCTTTCTGATCCTGCCGAGGGTCCGTCCTCGGGCCCCAGCCGGCGCGCAGAGGCTGGCTGAGGGGCAGGCAGGGGGTGGGTCACCAGAGGCCGAAGAACCGTGTCCACCAGGTGGGCCGTGCCGCGAAGTGCTCCAGCGCGCTGGAGCCCTCGTAGTCGCTCTCCAACAGTTCCTCGGGGACACTCACGTAGCCGAGGTCGGCCAGAGCCCGCTCCACGGTGGCGAGGTCGCCGAGGTCCAGCGCCCCCTCCTCGTAAGCCTCGTCCGTGCCGAGGAAGGCCCCCGGATTGTCGGCGCAGACCTCGGCGAGGGAGCCGAACTTGCTCACGCAGACCACGATCCGCGTCCCGCAGACCGTCGTGTCCGCAGGCACGTGGACGCGCCCGTACTCGCTGGAGTCCTGGGTGTCCCGCTCGGACTCGCACGAGGCACCAAAGTCTGCTTCGAGCCGACGCACCAGCCTGCCGAATTTGAGGCCGACCGCCGCGCGGTCGTAGTGCAGCGGCCGTTCCAGCCGCTCCGGGTCATCAAGTTCGCGTAGCAGGGCCAGCAGTTCTATCTCGCTCTTCGCCATCCGCACATCCTGCCGCCCGTCGGGCGGGAGCGGAGAGACAGGGCCGTCCTATTCACGCAGTAGCTGTCGCTGCTGCCTGGGGCTCTGAGGGGAAGGCGATTGCTTCATCGAATGGGACGCGTGCCAGGAGGCAGTGGTGGAGCTGGCCGAGCATCCGGTTGAACCAATGCCACGAAGTTAACGCTGCGGCCGCCAAGTCAAGTCCAGCTCCGAGATGGATGGTTCTGGCACTGCAGGCCGCGGTTCCCTGATAGGAGAAGGTCGACCAAGACCTTCTTGACCAGGGGATCCGTTGTCGAGTCAGTTCTCCACTTGCACCTTGACACGTACCACCACCGTCGCGGCGGGCGCCTTCGCGCCGGGCCACCTTGGCGGGCTGACTCAGCACATACCCTTCGAGCTCGTCGATGACATCCTCGAAGAGACCAAGACCGTTCAGGTCCGCGTGCGTACGCTCCCCTCCAGGGTCGGGATCTACTTCGTCCTGGCCCTGGGTCTTTTCCCGTCTCTGGGATACCGACGTGTGTGGGACAAGCTCGTGGCCGGCCTGTCAGGCATCGACCACTGTCTTCCTTCGGAAGCTGCACTGCGGCAGCTGCGCCGGCGTCTTGGGCCGGAGCCCGTAGAGGCTCTGTTCGACACTCTGGCGGTGCCGCTGGCTCGGCCGACGACGCCTGGTGTCCGCTACCGGCGCTGGCGGACCGTAGCGTTCGACGGCTGCAGTTCTTTGAAGGCTCCTGACCTGCCACGTATCCGAGCTCTGCTGGGCAAAGTCCGGCACCACTGGGGCATGTCGGGCTATCCCGCTTTGAGGCTGACCGTCCTGTGTGAGACCGGGACACGAGGGCTGCTCGGAGCAGTCTTCGGACCGTCCGAAAACGGGGAGACTGTCCAGGCGGCCGGGCTACTGCCCCGGCTGACACCGCAGATGCTCCTGCTGGCAGACCGGGCTTTCGACGGCGACGACTTCTTGCGCGCTGTCGCCGACACCGGCTCTCAGTTCCTGGTCCGGCTGTGCGCACACCGGCGCCCCGCAGTGCTGGCAGTCCTCCCCGACGGCTCCTACCTCACCCGCTTCCGCGGCCTGCGTGTCCGCATCATCGAAGCCGACATCACTCTCACCACCAGCAGCGGACAACGCATCACGGGCCGCTACCGGCTCGCAACAACCCTCTTGGACCACCGTTCCGACCCCGCCGAGGACCTCATCCGCCTCTACCACGAGCGCTGGGAGATCGAGTCTGCCTTCTACTCACTGCGGCACACCCTGCTGACCGGACGGGTCCTGCGGTCCCAGGACCCACGTGGACTCGAACAGGAGGTGTGGGCTCTGCTTACTCTCTACCAAGTGATCCGCATGGCAATGGCCGAGGCCGTCGAATCCGTCCCCGGCACCGACCCGGACCGGGCAAGCTTCACCGTCGCCCTCCAAGCCGCCCGTGACCAGGTAATCCGCGCAGACCACGTTCTGCCGTCCCCATCGAGCTTCGCCACGAACGGCATCTCCATCGCGGTCCAATCAGCCCTGCTGCAGCCCAGACGCGCACGCACCAGCGCCCGCAAGGTCAAGTGCCCGACCTCGCGCTATCCGGCGAACCCGACCAGCGAGCATCCCTTGACCAGCCAGAACGTCACCAGCCTCGCCGTCGAGATCCACACCCAGTCCCCATCATCCGCAGCACACGGGCGCAGCGGTCAACGCAATCGAGTCCTCCAGCACATGCGAACCTCACCTCATCGGTCCTGGCACGCGCGCGAGCTGGCCACAGCCCTCGACTTCACCCACTACAACAGCTTCTGTGTCCAGCTGGGCCGCTGGACACGGGAAGGTCTCCTCGAAAAGATCGCGAACGCGACCTACAAGCTCGCCCCCGAATGCCTACCGCCTCAGGCTTCGCCCACCAACGGCCGCCCTTGACTTGGCGGCTGCCACGCTAACTTCGTGGCATTGCCGGTTGAACAGGTGCCGCAGGGCCTGGGCATGCCAGTCCGCTGTCTCGCGTCGTCGCCGGTAGTGGGCGTTGGCGCCCTTGGAGTGGGTGAGGGTGGCGAAGGCCCAGAGGTAGCCGGCGTGGTTGAGCCGGTTGTTCTTCACGAAGCGCCGTCCGACGTATTTGCGTTTGCCGGAGGCTCGGGTGATCGGCGCCGCTCCCGCGTATGCCTTGAGTCCACCGGCGGTAGCGAAGCGTTTGCGGTCGTCGCCGATCTCGGCCAGGAGGCGTGCGCCGACTCCGGGACCGATGCCGGGGAAACTGAGCATCACTGGTGCGTCGGGGTGGCTCCGGAAGGTCCGCTCGACCGCCTTCGCGAGCTCGTCGACGGCCTTGCAGACCGCGTTCAGCTGAACCAGCAGCGCCTTGGCCTGGATACCCATGGCCTCCTCCACCGTCGGCAACTGCCGGGCGGCCGACTGCCGGAACAGCGTCTGGATCCGCTCGGCGTCCTCGTCGATGCCGCGCTTGCGGCCGGCGCTGTGCATCATCACCTTGAGCTTCCAGAGCGGCAGCTCGGCGGCCATAGTCGGGGTCGGCGCCGCAGCGAGGATCTTCCGCGCGTCGGCCCGCGCCAGTCCGCCCGCCTTGTGCCGCCACGCGTCCAGGGCAGCCGGGAAGTACTCGCGCAGCAGCGAGCGGAGCTGATTGGCGATCTGCTGCCGGTTCCAGACCGCGTCCTGGTGAGCGCGGGCGAGAACGGCGACGGCCTGGGCCACATCGCTGTCATCGGGCAGCGGCCGGTGCATCGGCATGTCCGTGCGAATGATGTTCGCCAGGACCAAGGCGTCGCCCGGGTCGGACTTCTTGCGGCTCACGCCGTGCCGGTCGCGGTAGCGGGGGCCGCCATCGGGTTGATCGCGAAGATCTGCCGGTTGCCGGTTCGCAGGGTGGCGACGAGGAGGCCGCGGCTGGTCTCGATCGCAACAGGGATCGGCGTCTCGGCGCTGTCGCCGTGCTCGGCCATCAGGTCGAGCAGGAGCTGATAGCCGTCCAGGTCGTCGTCGATGCGGCACTTGGCCAGCTGCTTGCCGGTGTTGTCGATGATCGCGACGTCGTGGTGTCCCTCCGCCCAGTCGATCCCGCAGAACACGTCCATGGATCCCGCCCCTTCGCCGGTGCTTTTCTCGAACGCGAGCACGCGGGACCGCACGGCGCACTAATTCCAGGGCTCAAGGGCCCGCCACCTCATCAGCCGTGCGCGGCACCGCCGGACCGCACGGGCGCACGCCGTGTCCAGAGCTCAAGGCTCGTGAGGAAAAACGCGTCACCGTACGGCAGCTCATCCATCGAGGATCCCGAACCCGACGGGCCCGTGGGGGCAGAACCTGCGAGGACCGGCCGGCACCACAACGCCACCGGTCTTTCCACAGACCTGATCGGTCGGAGGTGTCGTAGGGGTCACCACAGCACCGACCGGACCACGCACGTCCTGCCCGAGCGGAACACGCCGCCCCGGGCCCCTCAGAGTTCCCGAACCTCTAATTACTGACGAATTAGAGGTGTCGTCGTCCGGGACGGGCTTGCCCACCAGAGTTGACCTGCGGGAACGGGCGGTGTCCGATTTGGGAGGTCAACGCCTTCGGTCACACCTGCGGCCCTCCGCTGGAGGCAACTGTCCAGCCAACGGTTCAGCCTCCGCTGGGTGCAACCCTCTCCGAGGCAGGCGCGGTCTCCAGGCGGTCCAGGCGTTCGTAGAGGGCGCGGATGAGGCGGGCGCGGTTCTGGACGCAGCGCACGGTGCCCTCCAGCGTCGTGGACAGCCGGCCTTCTGCCTCGCGCAGGACGATGTCGGCGAGCGCTTTGGGTCCGCTGTTCTTCGGCAGTTGGTCGGCGCGGCGGCGGACGTCGGAGGCGATGGCGCGGGCGTGGCCGGTCAGCTCCAGGGCGATCTGCTCGTAGTCGCGTTCGGCCAGCGTGTCCGGGCCGGTCCACGCCAGGACGGCCTTCACCAGGCACTCGTACGGCTCGCGGTCGAGCGGGAGCTCCGCCTCGATCAGTCCCTGGGGGTCGTACAGGACCGTGTGCGTGCTGGTGTGCATGGCGGCCCTCGCTGCTGGGGCGTCATCGCGCGGGGGGCCGGCGGTCACCGCGGGGTGTCCTCGCCGTCGCCGTGTCTGTCGTCCTCGGTCCGCTCGGCGAGGAACCGGGCGAAGCCACGGTCCGCGCGGGCCAGCAGGGCCGGGGAGGGGACGCCGTAGGCGGGCGGCTGGAGGCCACGGCCCTCCGGCTCTGGGGCGGTGGTGTCGGTGTGTGCGCATGCGGCCCCGCCTCTCCGGCTGATGGTCCGTCGGTTCCTTCGACGCTACGCAGCGTCGGGGACGGCCCTCAACGAAGTTGCGAGTAATTGCGGAGGTTCACTCCAGGGCGTCGATCGCGGCCCGGATGAGCGCGCGGGCCGCGTCGCCGTACACGGCCATCTCCGCGAGGCCGGCGAACGCCTTCGCGTAGTCGGCGAGCTCGCGCGGCTGCGTCACCTTGATCTCCACCGTCAGCGTCTCCACCACGGCCGTGGTGTCGTCGTGGACGCGTCCTGGAGCACTTGATGCCTGGGCAGCGCGAGCGCCTGGAACAGCTCGGCATGGAGCCAACGCCCCCTGAGACACCCACGAAGCCCAAGGCGGCCTCCGGGGCCTTCGAGCGAGGCGTCGCGGCCCTGGCACAGTACAAGGCCCGCACCGGCTCTGTGACGGTCCCCAGGGGCCACGTAGAGACGATCGTGATCGACAGCCAGGAACACGCCGTGAAGCTCGGGGTCTTCCTCTCGAACACGAAATCCAGGCGCGCCAAGCTCACCACCGACAAACTCGCCGCCCTCGGGCTCGACTGGGCGACAGTGTGACGGCCGCGCCGGGGCGGCCAGTTACTGATCGTTTCAGAATGCGATCTGACCTCTCGGCTGAGACGGCGCTCAGTGGTGCGACGGAACTGGTAGCTCTGGTTGCGCGTTGGCTCGACAGGACTTTGGGGGAGAACCTTGTCGAACTTGAGCTTCCCGCCGACGCGGGCGGTCGGACACGGGGCGGCCTGGTACCGCAGGGACTGCCATGTCCACTCGGTCCACTCGGACGGGGAACTCACTCCTGAAGAGTTGGCCGTTCGGGGGCGCGCTGCCGGGCTCGACTTCCTGGCGACGACGGAGCACAACTCAGCGGCGGAATCCGGTGCGTGGGGGCACCTGGCTGCCGATGACTTCTTGATCATTCTCGGTGAGGAAGTGACCACGAAGACCGGGCATTGGCTCGCGCTCGGCATCAAACCCGGCGAAGTCATCGACTGGAACCACCAGGTCAGGGACGGGTTGATCGATCAGTGCCTAGACCAGGTCCATCAAGTCGGAGGGCTGTGCGTGGCCGCACATCCGCATGCGCCCTATCCGTCGGGCGACTTCATGTTCCCCTTCCGGGGCTTCGACGTGGTGGAGGTCTGGAACGGACTGTGGACTTCGGACCGACCTTGGAACGCTGACAACGAGGCCGCCTTGGCGGAGTGGGGGCGGAACCTCGCAGCGGACATTCACACGGGATCGTGGCGGCCGGCGATGGGCAACAGCGACACCCACTTGGAGGGGCAGATCGGCATCCCTCACACCGTGGTCTTCGCCGAGGAGCTGAACACCGAGGCGATCCTGGCCGCAATCCGTGCCGGCCGCAGTTGGATCGCCGAGTCGGCGGACGTGGACGTGACGCTCACTGCCAATGCCGATGGTCACGTTGCCGGGGTGGGAGAACAGCTCACAACTTATGGTGGGCAAGTCGAAGTGCAGGCAGCAGTGCGAGGTGTGCCGGCGGGGACTGTCAGCTTCCACACCGATCGAGGAAAGGTTCACCGGGCGTCTCTCCCCGGCGACGGGGCAGGTGTGGTGCAGTGGAACACGACGGCGAAGGAGTCAATGTTCGTCCGCATCGAGGTCCGCCATCCCAACAGGGACGTCGCCGCACTCACCAATCCGATCATCCTCGTCTGACCACTCGTTTCACCATACGGTGCGCAGGCGACGGAGGCAGATGAGGCTGCAGGCCAGTTCGAGTAGGCCCTGATGGAGGTCGGCGCGTCGTTCGTAGCGGATCCGGAGCCGTTTGAACTGGTGCAGCCAAGCAAAGGCCCGCTCTACCACCCAACGGACCTTGCCGAGCCTCGAGCCGTGGGCCACGCCACGTCGGGCGATCATCGGTCTGATGCCGCGCTTCCACAGCAGCCGGCGGTACTTGTCGAAGTCGTAGCCCCGGTCGGCATACACGTGCCGCGGCTTACGGCGAGGTCGCCCTCGCAGCCCCCGGATCGGCGGAACCGCGTCGAGCAGCGGCAGGAGCTGGGTGACGTCGTGGCGGTGATCCCGGCGAGTGCCGTCCGGTCGGTGGCTTCGTTCACATTCAGCAGCAGCGTTTGTCCGGCACTTTGGGCAGCGGATGGAGTTCGACGGGCTCGGGAATGTTCACGAGAAATGGTCAGGGCATGGGACGGCCCGTCCGGTGTCAGAACCGGCAAAGAGGCCCGCCTGTCAGGCTCCGCTGCCAAGTGCGTCAAGGATGTGTGGCCATGCAGCCGCGCCCAGGAGTGCGTCTGCTTCGGGCGTGCCTCCGTACTGGAAGTGCGGGGAGGGCGATGCCGGGCTCTCACCCGGGAGGCGTGGTCGGTGGCCAGGAAGCTGTGGGAAGACGATCCGCGACGCTACCCGGAGCCGGGGCGCGTTCGAGGAAGGCCTCACGGCTTCCCGCGCCTGGGCGGCCGTGCACGGGCATCTCCTGCCTCCGGCAACTGCGACCGCCGGGTGACGGAGGGGACCAATGCGCCGCCGCGTCGGGTGCCGGCACACGAGCGGGCCCTGCGCGCACAGGAACGGGAACTCGAATCGGGCCATCGGCGAACAGCGGGTGACCATGCCCGCGTCTTCGAGGGAAAAACATGAGCCTAAGAGGCGACCGATGACCGTTTCACCGAGCGTCGGAGTCCACCGTGCCGAGGGCACGGACGAGCGGTCGGACTCCGACGCCTCGGTGATCGAACGGTCCTGGGACGAGCCCGATGCCTTCGCCGTGCTGTTCGACCGCTACGCCGACGACATCCACCGGTACGCGGCCCGGCGGCTGGGTGCCGACGTGGCGGACGATCTGATGGCGGAGACCTTCGTGATCGCCTTCCAGCGACGGCGCCGCTACGACCTGTCGAGGGCTCAGGCGCGCCCGTGGCTGTACGGGATCGTCACCAATCTCGTCGGTGAGCACCGGAGGGCCGAGGCGCGCCATCTCCGGGCGCTGGCGCGGGTCGCCGCCGGCGTCCCGGACGAGGGAGGCGGCGAGCCGATGGCCGAGCGGGTGGCCGACCGGGTCACCGCCGAGAGCGCCCGAGGTGCGCTGGCGGGCTGCATCGCCAAGCTGCCGCCCCGCTATCGGGACGTGCTGCTGGTGATCGCCTGGGGTGATCTCGACTACGCGGAGGCCGCGGAGGCCCTGGGGGTGCCGGTGGGCACCGTCCGCTCACGGCTGCACCGGGCTCGAAGGAGACTGCGCGACGCATTGGGCGGGTCCGATCCCACAGCCCTGCAAGAGTTCCAGGAGGAGCCCGATCATGGATGACCTCACCTCCGTGAAGGAGTTGGAGGCGGACACGCCTCCCCTGACCGCCGAGGCCCGTGCCGCCGCCCGCACCCGGCTGATGACCGCCATCGGCCGGGAGAGCCGCAGGGGAGTCGCTCTCGCTCTGCCCAGGCGGACGGTGTTCCGTGTCGCGGTGGCTGCGACGGTCGCCGCGGCAGCGGCGGGAACCGTGCTGGTGGCCTTGGCGGACGGCGGGGACCCCCGTTCCCCGAGGATGACCACCCTCAGCGCGGCGCAGGTGCTGCACAAGGCCGCGGACAGGACGCGGTCCACCGGTGCCGGCCTGCCGATCCCGCGGAACGATCAGTACTTCTACACCAAGACCTACATCACGCGAACCCCCGTGAAGGGCGGGAAGACCAGGACGTGGACGGACGAGAGCTGGCTGTCGGTGGACGGCTCCAGGCCCTCGCGCCGGCAGGAGCACGGCAAGATCCACAACGATCCCCCGCTGGGCGAGCACGAGGTGCAGTGGCCGCCCAATGAATACGCGAAGCTGCAGAAGTGGCCGACCGACCCCGACGAGCTCCTCAAGTGGCTCGGCCGCGGGCGCGTCGAGGTCGTCGAGCCGTCCGGGGCGAAGGGGGGCAAGGCCGGCGGGCTCGCACCCGACCCCGACAGGATGGTGTTCACGGAGGCATGTCTGCTCATGCAGGGGCCGCGGGTCATGCCGCCCGGCCTGCAGGCCGCCGCTTTCGAGGCCCTGGCGAAACTGCCACGCATCAAGGTGGACGAGGACGAGGTCGACGCTCTGGGCCGGCACGGGGTCGGGGTGTCGTACCCCCACCTGACCTTCACCTTCGTCTTCGACCGTGAGACCTACGACTACCTGGGCATTCGTCTCAAGGGCAGCAACGCGAAGCGCGTCGACGGCGAGTGGCGGCAGGTCGACAGGTACTTCGAGATGCGCAGCAGTCAGGAGGTGGGCGTCGTCGACCGGATCGGCCAACGTCCGTAACCGCTCGAAGGGCCCGTGGTGACGGGAGGAGGGGCCAGGGGCGTGTCGGGCCCGGCCGTGGCCGACGAGGGAGCTGACGGCCTCCTGGGAGGGGCCGGGGGCCCCGCCTGCGGGCGCCCACCCGGCCTGCCGAGCAGTGCAGGGGAATGGCGGACGGACGGCCACGTGTTGGTTGGGGCAGGACGACCAGTTCTGGAGCACCATGTGAGCCCTGCGAGCATCACCATCTGGCTCCGCCTCAGGTGCCGCCGGGTGACCGCGCAGGCAGCGCCGGTGCAGTGACACGCACCGCTCGGTGGCCTGTCCGAGGTTGTGCCACAGGGTACTGGTGGGCCGTCGGCGAGGTGCCTGCTGAGCAGAGTACGACAACGCTGCTCCTTCATGACGGGCCCGGCCGCGCCGGTCAAGGGCGCATGGCAACTGACGTACGGGCAGGGGCGCATAGCGACCGACGTACGGGCAGCCCGTCACACTGCTGACCAGTCGGTACGGGACACCCGACGGCTCCGTGGTAGTACCTAACCGTTCCTGATACGAGGCCTGCTGTCGGTGCCCTGGCCTAGCGTGGTCGGCATGCGCGAATTCTTCGCCGATGCCGCTGCGCAGGCAGCTGCCCGCCCGCCAGGTCGCCCCCGCCGCAGCGGCAGGCGGCATGTGTCATTCAAGGAGCACCAGGTCATCGAAGCCGGTGCGGCGGAGGAACGGTTCGCTCTGTCCGCCGATGTGAAGTGTCCGCACGACGGGTCCGGACTGCCGGTCCGTCTTTACGGCGGAGATCTGCGCATTCGGGGCGACCTGGACTCCGAACGCACGCCTGCGCACTGGCCGGCCCATGTGATCGTCGACGGGGATCTCGTCATCGACGGCGGCCTCGACTGGTGGGAGGGCGACGGCGGGCAGTACAAGTTCCTGCTGGTGACCGGCGATCTGCGGGCACACTCCGTACACATCAGCGGCTGTGTCGACGTTGTGGTGCGCGGCGATCTGCTGGTGACCGGCGGTGTCTCCTGCGACAGCTTCGGCGACGACCCCCTCGACGACGGCGCGATGCTGACAACCGGCAACCTGCACGCCCGCTTTGTGTCGCTGCACGGCCATGTCGACCTGATGGTGCGCGGCGATCTGCAGGCGACCGACGGCATCCTGGGCCGTGACTGGGACGACCGGGGATCGCTGCGCGTCGCCGGTCCTCTCCGCGCCGCGGCCGTTGTCACCACCGAGGAGTTCACGGTGACATCGGGCAGTCCTGCGGAGGCCGGCCGCCGTGTGGCGATCGACCTGGGCGATCGGGGGGAGCTGGCGGAGCTGATCCGGCCCGAGCTGCTCGGCGACGTCGGCGACACCGACGACCCGCTCGGCCGGGAGCTCGGTGACCGCATCGAAGCCGCGCTGGCAGCCGGGATGCCCGTCCTGCGCGACACGCCCGGGCCGCAGCTGGCGGCCTCCGCGGACGAGGTGGCACGGCTGCGGGCCCGGCGCGCGGAGGTCACCGAACTCGACCTTGCGACGCACCGGGCCCTGTGGCAGGACCCGGAACGGGTGCTGGACTTCACCGCACTGCGCAGGCTCCGGCTCGCGGGCAACCGGTGGTCCGGCGCTGACCGGCTGCTGGCACGGCTCGGCGAGTTTCCGCATCTGGAGGAACTCGACATCTCGAACATGGCGCTGGCACAACTGCCCGCGGAGATCTGCCTGCTGCGTGGCCTGCAGGTGCTGAACATCGCCGACAACCCCCTGCGGGCCCTGCCCGACCAGCTCGGTGACCTCTCCGAGCTGCGGGTGCTGCGTACCTGGAAGCTGTCGTGCCCTCTCCCCGACGCCCTGTCCCGGTTGCCCGCCCTCGAAGAACTCGACCTGTCATGGCTGCACCCGGCACCGGCCGACCGCGTCGAGGACGACCCAGAGCTCGTCCCGTTCCCGCGACTCGCCACCCGGATACCCGGATTGCGCAGGCTCAACCTGTCGGTGGCAGTGCTGGATTCGGTCCCCGACGACCTGCTGCTCGCCACCGCGCTGGAGGAGCTGAACCTCGACAGCGCCCTGGGCCGGGTGGAGCGGCTGCCCGACCTGTCACGGCTGCCACGGCTGCGCGTCCTGCGTATGAGCGGCAGCAGCGGCAACGCCGACCACTACCCCGGCCACCGCCTGCTCGACCGCGTGTGGGCGATCACCACGCTCGAAGAGCTGGAAATCAGCCGCTGGGGCGAGCAGACCCGGTACAACGAACGGACCGGACGTGGGGAAGGGGTCCGGCCGTCCTTGACCCTGCCGGACGACGCCTTCGCCCGGCTGTCCCGCCTGCGGGTACTGGACCTGGGGTTCAACGGCCTGACGACGCTGCCCGAGTCGTTCTACGCACTCACCGAACTCGAGGACGTCACCATCGACTTCGGCCTTCTGGACCCGCCCGTCCGGCAGCGGCTCGCCGCCCTCGCCCGCAGCGAGCCCGACAACCCCGCCCGCGACTGGATCCGCGCCGTACAGGTCAAGCTGCTCCTCAAGGCGGACCGTACGGACGACGCCTACCAGGCCGCCAACCGGACCCTCGCCCGCCGCCCGGACTTCCGCGGCCTCGCCGACGTCGCTGCTTCCGCCGGCTACCGGACCTGGAGAGGCGACGCCGCCTGACGGCGCGTTGAGGCCGGCCGACGGCTTCCCCGTCAGTCCCGTCGGCCCACCACCGGTGCCCGCCGCGTGCGGCACTACCGGAACGAGACCGCAAGAAGACCGCAAGATGAATGGAGCAGAGCATTGATAGATATACACGGCAGCCTGGCGATCCTCCGCCGCGCCGCCGGGGACGGAACCGTCACGATCTCGGCATCGGAGCCTGCCTCGGCCGAGGCCGTAGCGAACCGGGAAACGGGCCTTGAGCCGCACTTCGGAAGCGTCAGCTGGACGGCGCCGCCCAGTTATCGGGCCTTCCTCGCCGAGCACAACGCCTTCAGCTGTGGACGCGAGACGGACGGCGGATCGGCGGAGTTCACCGTCGTCGATGACAAAGCCATCGCCGAGCTAAACGCGGATCTGGTGCACCTGCCCGAGCATGTGGGCCGCGGGGACGGCCGCTGGCTGTCCACCAACCATTTGGTCGGATTCGCCGTCGACGGGGGCGGCGAGGCGGTGTGGTGCTTCGATGTCACCCAGCCGGACGCGGAGGGCGAGTACCCGGTCTACTACCACCACCAGGACGCCCAGGAGGGGCTCGCGCGCTATGTCGATGGCGGCGACTGGGAGTTCGCGGACGAGGCACGGCCGGACTATTCCTCGTTCGCGGCCTGGCTGGGCGCGATGAGTGCCGCGTTCACCGCACGCCAGCCGCCCAGCTGGTTCCAGGATCTGGGCGCGCCGTTTCTGAGGTTCCACAACGCCGCGCGCTGACGGCCCCCTGGGTCAGATCCGGCGCGGTATGGCGTGAGTACAAGATGGGGAGGCGGTATGGCAGGAGAATCACCGACCGCGGAGTGGCCGTCGGGCGGACTGCCGCTCGACGCATGGCGGATCAGGGCGGCGTACGAGCGGGTGAGACCGGCGCTGATAACGGATCCGCTGTTCGCCGAGGACGCCGCGGACTTCGACGTCAGCGTGGAGGAGCTCGACCGGCGGATGAGCCGCCCGCCCGGCTGCCTGGACGGTGACACGCTGTGGGACTGGCTCGGCGGAGCCGATCAGTACCGGTGGGCGGGCCTGTGGGTACTGGCCGAAGCCCTCGCCGGTCCCACATCGCTGCGGCTCGCCGGGCGGTTCACCGTTCCCGAGGGCGGCATCCGCGTTGCCACCGGCGACGTGGTCGTCGACGGGGACCTGGTGCTGGAGGAGCAGGCGGCGGTGCTGGTCCTCGGCCGACTGACGCTCACCGGAGCGCTGGTCGGATCCGTGTGGGACTACTCGCTCGTGTGCGCCACCGAGGTCAGGTGCCGGGACGGGGTGACGTCCGGCGAGATCCTGGCGTTGAACGCCGTCCGGTGCACCGGCGCTCTCTACCTCAGCGGCAGCGACCACTCGTGCCGGGCTCCCCTCTTCGATGGTGGGGTTCTCATCGACTTCGAGCGCTCCAACGCGTTCGGCCGCGTCGACGCCGACGAGCGGATCGCCGAGTGGGACTTCCACACCGCGGCACGGGCACTGGGCCTGTCCGCGGACGACGAGCTGGCCGAGGCGTACGCCGACAGGCTGCTGGGTGCCGGCCGGTCAGTGGCTCCCGACACGCGGTCCGGGTGACAGCGGCCACGGCCGTGTCGGAGTGGCGGCCGGGGTGAACTGGAAGTAATTCGAGTGGGCCCAGGGACCGGACCTGGTTTCGCCGTGCAGCCGCTGGTGGATCCCGGTCAGTTCGATCTGCGCCGCGCCGGAGCAGTCGTAGGCGTGTGACAACAGGTCGAGGGTGAGCTCACCGGTGTGCAGATAGCCGTACTCGGCCGTCCACAGCCCGATCAGGAATCGCGTGATGTGCGGGCCGCGCGGCGCCGCGAGCGCCAGCGCCTCGAACAGCGCGCGGGCCGACTCGGGTTGACGGTGGAGCTGGTCCAGCGGCCACTCCACCGCCGGGGCGGGTACGACCACGGGCTGGGACAAGCACAGCATCGGGTGGCCTTCGTCCTCCACGACGGCTGCCGAACCCGCGCCGAGCAGGTCGGCCGCCCCGGCGAGCAGGTCCGGGGCCTGCCCGCGGCGACCAGCCGTACGTCGCGGTACCGCCCTCTCCACCAGATAATTGAACCCGGCGACCAGCGGGCCCTGCCCCCGTGTGAACATCTCATCTGCTGCGGGAAGCACACCCACCACCTGGGAATGCCCCTTCAGGGTGGGAGAACGCACACCCCACTTGCTGAGCGTGTCCATCTGCCACAGGCCGCCGTAGCCCACCCTGCCCAGGCGCACCGCCCAGCGGTCGTCCCCGCCGAGCCGGTCGGGCAGCCGTGGCGGGGAGCCGGTGCCCCACCATGTCGCGATTCCCCAGTCACCCATCCTCGCGCCTCCGCTACTGGCCGACGGGCCGGCCCTCGGTGTCGATCCGCGTCCAGGGGCCGGCGTCCGCAAGGACGGTCTTGCCCGTAGGGCAATGGACGGACGGCCAAGCGGTCCGCTGTCGCATTCGGCGGGGCGTCCGTGCCGGCGGAAGAGCTCGACCAGCGGGCCTCAGCGCCCCTCGGGAGCCGCGTCGGCGCGGAAGACGGGCAGGCCCTCGCGCAGCCGCGCGAAGAGCAGGCCGGAGTCGAACATCTCCTCGTCCTCGTCGGCGTCCTCGTCTTCGTCCTCGTCGGCGGCGAAGACCTCGTCCACCAGGAACGCGCGCAGCTGCTCCTGCACGCCGTCCCCGTATCCCCCCTGGTAGTCGTCCACGTCGAAGTAGAGGTCCGCCTTCACGGTCGCGATCGTCTGGTGGTCGTCCTCGATGACCAGGCGGGCGCGGATGGTGCCAGCGTGAAGCGTGCTGTCGTTGTAGTCGCCGTAGACGACGTCGGCCTCGATGTCGCCCATGACCAGCGTCTCGCCGCTGGTGAGGACCCCCCGAGCCTTCACCGCGCCGCCGATCGCCACCACCGAGTAGGGGGCGCAGTCCCCCATCACACCTTCGACCGTCACCGATCCGGTGACCACGAAGGGCGCGCCCACGCCCAGGTCTCCCTTGACCACCAGATCGCCGTGGTGGAAGAACGGGGTGTCCACTTGCTGGTCGCCGATCAGGGTGCGGGTCGTTCCAGTGTCGCCGAGAGTCTTGGCGCACATCTCCGGGACGTACCCGAGCAGGTCGGGGTCGAGGGTGACACGCAGCTGGGCGACGAACTCCTGGTAGCTGTCGAGGTCACACTCCACGAGACCGGCGAGCCAGCCGCTGTCGTCGGCCTCCAACGTGGCGGCCCGTTCGGCCCGCATCACCTCGACGGTCCGCCGGATCGCGGCCATGTCGATGGGCAGCGGGGTGTCGCCGTTCTTGTTGTGTGCCATGGCGTTCGCCTTGTCTGCGGTCAGGGAACGGGCCGGTGTGGCCCGTCCGTCGGGGGCACCCGCACCAGCGGGGGTGCGAGCGGCGAAGACGCGAACCGCAGGCTACCGGCCCATTGCGAGCCGAGGCCGTCCGGGGAATCGCGGCGGCGGCAGGCAGGTGACCGGGAGCGCTCTCGGCGGCTCTAGAAAGAGCCTCACACACGCCGTCCCGCGCGGGCATCCGTAGAAACCCTCAACGCGGTACGCAAGCCCGGCCGTTCAGGTCCACCGGCAACTAGCGTCAACGGCGTGACCGGAACGCCAGAACCCCAGTACCTCTCCAGGGAAAGCACTTAGCGCAGCGTCACGAAGTGTCCCCTTTCGCGCGGAGTGATCAGCCGGCCTGCTGCTTCCCGGTGGACTCGGGTGCCTTGCCCCGGACCTGTCCGGCCTTGTCGACGATGGCGTGCTCGATCTCGGCGGTGCTGTAGAGGAGGGTCCCGGCCTTCGCGTACGGGGCGTCCTTCGTCCGGTACTCGCGGGAGCCGAGGAAGGAGTAGTCGTCCTCGTCGAAAACCCATTCGGTGCGGTTGCCGAGCTTGTCCTCGCGGGCGATGCCGAGGCCCGTGCGGCCTATGGCGTCCTTGGCGTCCGGTGCCTCCTTGACGCCCGGGATCTTCGCCGCCGCCCGGTAGAGGGTCGAGGCCGTCTTCGGAGGCAGCACCCGGGCGCTGATCGAGGTCCTCCTGCTGAACCGGCACCTCGCCCACGAGCATGTCGTCGCGGGCCTGGCCACCGCACTGCGGGCCGGCGCCCTGACCGCCGACGCCGTCGCACTGGAAGCCCGCAAGGCCGCCCAGACAGAGGACGAGCCGACCGTCGGTGCATCCGCGCCGAGGCTTCCCGGCGAGACACCGGCGACCGTCACATCGCTGCACGAGTGGCGCCTCGCGCACCTCCCACCGGACACCAGACCGCTGCCCTCGGTGACCCCCTACGACCAACTGTTCCGACGCCGCCGCACCAGCGGCAGCGACCACCACAAAGGAGAAGCCCAGTGACCCTGCCCCGCCAGCGAGGCTTGACCGAACAGGCCGCAGACGCCGCGATCGACACCGCCTGCCGCCTGCTGCGACTGCCCTCGATCCGCAACGAGTTCCCCGACATCGCCGACCGGGCGGTCAAGGACCAGATGACCTACCGCGGCTTCCTCGCCGAACTGCTGATGACCGAGTGCGACGACCGGGCCCGCCGCCGTTCGGAACGACGAATCAAGGCCGCCGGCTTCCCGCGGGAGAAGTCCCTGCGGGCGTTCGACTTCGACGCCAACCCGAACATCGACGCGGCCACCGTCCATACCCTCGCCAGCTGCGAATGGATCAAGAAGAGCCAGCCGCTCTGCCTGATCGGCGACTCCGGCACGGGCAAGTCCCACATGCTCATCGCCCTGGGCACCGAGGCCGCCATGAAGGGCTACCGTGTCCGCTACACACTCGCCACGAAGCTGGTGAACGAGCTGGTCGAGGCAGCCGACGAGAAGCAGCTGAACAAGACCATCGCCCGCTACGGCCGCGTCGATCTTTTGTGCATTGATGAGCTCGGCTACATGGAACTCGACCGCCACGGCGCCGAACTCCTCTTCCAGGTCCTGACCGAACGCGAGGAGAAGAACAGCGTCGCCATCGCCTCGAACGAGTCGTTCGGCAAAGCGCACACGTTCCGGCGAACCTGTGCCAGGCAGCGCCGAAACTTCACGGGTTCCGGCAGGAACGCGGATGCTGCATGATCGAACGATGCTGGTCGAACTGGTGAAGGTCGCAAAGTTTCCTTGGAGTCCCTGGCTGGCCCAGGTCCGGACGCCGTTCGGCGGGACAGCGGTCCGCTGGTGTGGTGACCAGGCGGCGAAGCCGGGCAAGTACCACGTTGAGTGGACGGTCGATGAGGACATCGCCTGGGGTCGGAACGCGAAACCGGCTGTCGGCGTCGGACCGGGAGTCCGACCTGGCGGGCACTGCGTTGTCCTGCGCGGACGGCTGGACCTCACCGTGGACGGCGCCGCCGTGCTGGACTTCGATGGCTCGCAGATTCTGCTGGACCTTGCTGATCCGCTGCCCGAAGGTGTTGCCGGCACGTGGGTCGAGCTCTTCATAGAGCGCGAGAAGATCGCTCTCTATCCGTACGAACTCTGACCAGAGGTCAGTCGTTGGCCTCCGCCCACTCTGCCAAGCGGGTCTCATCAATGCGGTCGGACAGATAGTTCATGGCGGCCTCGGGGTCCATGCCGAAGGCGGCGGCGACGAGTTTGGGGTCCATGGTGTTGACCAGGTCGAGCAGTCGAGTGCAGCGGATCATGCGAGGTGGGAAGCCGCAGGCGTCGAGGACGTGACTGACATAGGCAGTGGACGCCGGGCCCCGGCCGGACTTCGTCTGGCGGGTGACCATCACATGCGGGTTGTCCGTCCCCTGGTCTTCACGGTGGGCCAGACAGCGTTCCACTGCCGCCCAAGACGGCGGATCCAAGGGGACCGGATGCGGGCGGTCGCCGAGCCAGGCGGTCCGGGAGCGAAAGTCGAGGTCAACGGCCTGCAGCATCTTGACCTCGCGGCTTGAGGCGCCGTGCAGCAGAGCGAGCATGCCCAGTAGGGCCTCGTGCGGGTGGACAGCCGGATCCGTTGTCCAGCGGCGGAACAGCTCTCGTTGCTGGTCAAGTGTCAGCGTCGCGCCAGTGAAGCCGCTCGGTCCTCGGGCAGTCAGACCGCAGGCAGGGTCGACGAGGACGATCTTCCGGGACCGCGCGAAGCGGAAAAACTGTCCGAGCACCACCAGTCGACGCTTTCGGTCCTTGGGCGACCTGGCCAGGAAAGCTTCGAGATCGTGCACGTCGGTCAGTGCCCAGTCCTGCTTGCAGCGCTCGCCGGCGAGGAACAGGGCGAGGTCACGCACGATGGCCAGTGCGGCTTCGATGGTGGTATCGGTGCGGGGCAGCGTTCCGGCACGCCGGGATCGCTCACGCGAGCGGATCATGAAGTCGGAGAAGGCCTCCACCGAAGCTCGCAGCGGGCCGGGGACCGCGAGGACCCGGCGTTGTCGGCGGCTGGCCGCGAGCCGCTCGGCCTGGTCTGTGGCCATGGCCAGACCGCGACTGGTGAAGAAGGTTTCCAGGGCACGAGCGAGGGAGCCCATCGAACGGCCCGGGTGGCGGGAGCGTTCGAGCACGGACTGGGGGAGGTTGGGCTGGCCGTCCCGAAGAAGCCGCCCCAGGGAGGTGATCATCGTGCAGGCCCGGCCGACGGAGTACTTTGCGGCGAGGTCTGTCGTGAAGTCCTGCAGCCAGCCGGGGGGATTGTCGAGTTCGGCAATGAGGTGCTCGGCCCGGACGAAGGGGCGATCGGGGTGACGCTGCCAGCAGGCCGAGCACAGTCCAAGCCCTGCGTGCTTCCGTACTCTGCCGCATTGCTCACAGGCCCGAGGCGGCTGTTTGGCCTGCCGGGGACGCGAGCAGTGCCCGCACCAGCCGGTGTCCTCGCGCAGATATCCGGGCCGGCTGCAACGAGGGCATGGATCCTTGGCGGCGTTGCGTTCGGACTCCCGCAGGCAAGTGCGGCAGAGAGCGGAAGATTTGCTCCGCACTGGGTGTCCGCATGCGGTGCATACGCGTGAGCAGGTGATGCACCGACCAGTGTCCGCCTGGAGGACGCGCTGCTGGCCGCACCGGGGACAAGCGGCCCGTTTCGCGGCCTCTCTCTGTTGGGCAGTGCAGCGGCAGCAGTAGTGCCGGTCGATGAAGCCGACCGAGGCTCCGCAGCCGATGCAGTCGCTCTGTTTGACGCCCACGATGCCGCCCTCTCCGGGTCAAAGAGGAGGCATCGAACGGCCCCGCGCGGAGACTGCCTTCGGCAGATCGGCGACCGGCCGAATCGGGGCCGCGGGACGTTCGACGGGGGTGGTGTCGACCTCGAACAGGTCGTTCGGGGTGCAGTCCAGCGCGGTGCACAACGCGATCAGAGTGGACATCTTCACCTGGGAGGGCTCTTTGCTGAACAGCGCAGACACCGAGGCGGAGGACATTTGCAGCCCGGCACGTTCCGCCAGCAGCCGCTGCAGCTGGGTGCCGGTCCAGACCTCGCGCTGAGCGGCGGCCATCCGCAAACGCCATCGGATCTTCATGCCGAGCTGTCCCTCTCGGCGGTCAGTTCGCCGAGCGTGGTGGTCACCGCACGGCGATAGGCATCCTCGATGAACGTCGCGGAAGGACGGACGTATCTCATGGTCGAACTGACCGTCCAATGACCAAGAAGCTGCTGGATTGCCACCAAATCCACACCACGCTCGTAGTTATGGGTCGCGCAGGCCCTCCGCAGGGCATGCGGACTGAACCGGTCGCCGGGCGGCCTTCGAGTTCCATCAGATAGCGCAAACGGTTGCGGATCGTCCCGCGGTGCAGACTGCCTCCGGACTCGTCCGCAAACAGCACCGGTGAGTCGGGGAACTTCCCGCGGACGTCGTCGAGGAACCAGCGCAGGACAAGGTCGAGCCCGTCCAGCATCGGCACCCAGCGCGGCCGGGGCCCGGAGGTGCGGGCGCCTTTGCCGAACCGGACGTGGAGTTTCCCGAACGGTCCCCGCGTGAAGTGGAGGTCCGGGCGGTCCAGAAGCGACATCTCTTCGGACCTCAGGCCGGCGTGATAGAGGGTTCGAAACATCGCATAGTCCCGGGCGGCGGGTCCGTACTTGCGGGCGGTGTCGGCGTACGGCCTCAGCTCCCCAGGTGCGTACAGACGAACGTCCCCAGCTGTCAGGCCACCTCGGTGTCTCGCTGAGTGGTCGGCTCCGGAAGTCCTTCGGGGGTTGACGGCGGAGGTGGGGCTGTGGCTGGCGTCTGGTCAGATGTCGAGGACGGCGAGGTGGAGCCGGCAGGCACAGTCGAGTGCGTCTGCGGCGGCTCCCATGGGGCGGCCGGTGGGCACCAGGGAGTCCTCGTAGCGATCGCTGCTGGCGTAGTAGGGGGGCGAATCCCCATCTGCCGACGGCGCCGGTGTAGCGCAGGCGCATCAGCTTGCCCCGTTCGCCGTCGGCCAGTTCGGCCTCCACGCAGGCGAAGGCTCCGTGGTGGCGGACATGCAGCTGCTCCAGCTGCGGCCAGGCGGGTGCGGGCGTGCTCACCGCCTCCACCGTGCGCCGCCGGCGATCACCCGGGCCACCGGCCTGCCGCACGCCGTGCCTTGCCCGTTGCCGCCGCCCGCCGCGCGCATCCGCAGCCGGCTCCCGGACGGCGTCGGCCAGTTACCCGGCGACCTGCCCGAGGTTTCCCCGCTGCGGCACCTGCTCCTCGGGGACTGGCGCGGTGGTAAGCACCAGGTTGACGCGGAGCACCAGCCGCAGCACCTCGGGATCGCGCCCAGTCTTGGTCGGGCTATCTTGCTAGCATGCTAGCAACGAGTTAGCCTGGTCTCGTGGGCGATGAGGAAGTCAAGCAGTTCAACGTGTACCTGCCGATCGGGCTGATCAAGCAGGTGAAGTACCGCGCCATCGAGTCGGGCATGTCGCTGTCGGCACTGGTCGCCGAGGCGCTGCGTGCCTACCTCGACGACGCCCATGGGCAAGAGAGCCAATCGACCGAGAAGGAGGCCTGACATGGCGACCGAGGGAATCGAGGCCCTGTTCCTGGAGACCCACAACTGGGGCAAGGCGGCACGTTTCTTCCAGGCGCTGGGCTACGACCTGGAGTTCGAGACGGGCCACAGCTCCGGCCAACTCCGCAACGGCGACGGTCCCTACGTCTTCATCGCGGAGGTCCCCGAGGACCGGGAGCCTCAGGTGCAGGTCGTGCTGAAGGTGCCGGACGCGGACGCGTTCCGTGCCGATCCGTCCGTCGAGGTGGTCACGCCGTTCGAGGACACCCACTTCGGGACCAGGTTGATGACGGTCCGTGACCCCGACGGGCGGCTGTGGAGCCTCCAGGCTCCGGTCAAGAACTGACTGCGACGGAGAAGGGGAACACCATGGCAGACGAAGCGACCGCGGCGCCGGACGGCACCGCGGTGCGGACCGCCCTCTGGCGGGCGATGCACGTCCAGGTCGACCGGCCGCCCCACGTGTTCGAGGACGAGATCGGCCTGGAGCTGGCGGCCCCCGACGGCGACTGGCGCCACCGGCCCGACATGGACCCGCACCTCACCAGCGGGTTCCGGGCGGCCATGGCAGCCCGCGCCCGGTTCATCGAGGACCTGGTCATCGAGCAGGCCGACCGCGGCGTCACCCAGTACGTCATCCTGGGAGCCGGGCTGGACACCTTCGCCCAACGCAGGCCGGAGACCGCCTCCCGCCTGCGGGTCTTCGAGGTCGACCAGCCCGGCCCGCAGGCGTGGAAGCGCCGTCGGTTGGTCGAACTGGGATACGGCATCCCCGACTGGCTGCAGCTGGTGCCGGTCGACTTCGAGGCGAGCGAGGACTGGCTGAAGAAGCTGGTTGCCGTCGGCTTCGACCCCGGTCGGCCGACGTTCATCGCGTCCACCGGCGTCACCATGTACCTCACCGAGGACGCCACCGCGGCCACCCTGCGCCAGATCGCCGGGCTCGCCCCCGGCTCCACACTCGCGATGACCTTCCTCCTACCGCACGACCTGCTCGACGAGGCCGACCGCCCCGGCCTGCGGGCGAGCAGGGAAGGTGCGCGAGCGTCCGGAACGCCGTTCATCAGCTTCTACACCTCGGAGGAGATGCTAGCCCTCGCCCGCGAATCCGGTTTCGCGGACGCCCGACACGTGTCGGGGGCTTCGCACGCCGGGCGCTACTTCGCCGATCGCACCGACGGCCTTCGCCCGTCGACCGGAGAGGACATGCTGCTCGCCACCACCTGACCCTCGTCGACTCGTCGAATCGGGCAAGGACGGTCCAGCCAGTCGTCCGCCTCAGCGGCGGCCTGGGACCCGACGGCGATGCCGTCGGGTCCTTTCATCACGTGGCCTCACCGACCAAGCAGCAGAGTGCCGGGGAAGGGTCCTCGACACACATCAAGAAGTGGCCACGTTCATCCGTACGTGGCTGGGGACGTTCAGCTGTACGCCGACAGGCGGTGGCGATCCGGGCCTTGAGGAAGTCGAAGAACTCCGCAACCCGCTCTGGGGTCGGCGGCGGCAGCTGGGCCGGAGAGTCATCGCCGACATGCCGGGACGCATTGAACTCATCGACTGGGCAGACCAGGCGGACACCGAACCCGGCTTCGATCTCGACGGCCTTGCGGACCTGCAGGAACCGGTGGAAGCCCTTGAAGATCTGCACGTACTCGCGCCGGGTCGAGGCGGCTCGCCCGGCAAGAGCCAGGTCGCCGACGACACGGTCGATGTCTTCGGGAGTGACGTCCCATGCGGGCCGGCCCAGCGCGGTGAGCGTCCGTTCCAGCAGGCTGATGTCGTTCTCGACCGTCACCGGACTGAACCCACGGGCCCGCCATGAGGCAACGAACGCCTCAACGCAGTCGGCCTGAAACTCCCAGGGATCGGCGGACACCGGCTCCAGCAGGACGGCACCGCCCTGGACCACCCTCAACTGGGATGCCACCGGCACACCTTCCTCGCACCTGACCGATCAAGGCAGCACCTGGAGAATCCGGGTGCCACCACGGAGACCAACGAGGACAGCAGAAGATGGATACGGGCCGGTGGCAGCGGCGATCCACGAAAAGGAACATGTGCCAGCCCCAGATGGCTGGACCAAGACCTTCACCGACCCCCGCCTCTGCGCAGCCATCGTCGACCGTCTCACCTTCGGCGGCAACATCATCGAAACCGGGACCGACTCCTACCGGCTCGCCACCACCCGAGCACGCGCTGAACAGCAGAGCATCAGCTGACGACACGTTCCGATCCCATCCTCGGCGCGGTGGACGGTCGCCGGCACAGAAGCACGGGCCTGTTGTCAGGCGGGACGGCAGGCCTCGCAGACATGGTTGTCGATCGCGGCCACCAAGCCCTGAGCCGCTGCCTGCACGGCGACATCCCTGTCACCAGCCAGCCTGTCCGCCAGGCTCCTACCATCGAGCACTGCTCGGTGAGCGGCGTATTGAACGTCGAGCCGTGGAGGATTCGCCTGTTCGAGGATCGTCCGCAGCAGCTGGATCACATCGGCGCGGCTTGCGACAGAGTCAGTCACCGCGAGATCCCACAGGAACGGAACTGCCTCGGCAGTCGCGTCGAAGACAGACAGCTCACCGAGCCACAGCCCAAGATCACTCAACGCTGAAGCGCTGGTCACCGCGTCGCCCCACGCCACCCGTGACAGCCGGCCCGGAACCTCTTCCGCTGATCCATACGCGTGCGTCAGCTCGTGCCACCGAACGCGGCTCACGCCCTTGAGTATCGTCCCCACCGCGCACCCCAGTTCTAGTCCCCACCTGCGACGCCGAGCGCCCCCATTTCACCTCACGGAACACATCGACCGCGAGCCTGGCCCCCGAAACACTGACCCGGGCGTTCCCAGAACTCGCCAACATTTCACCCACCGCCGAGCCCCGAACGCTCTCCAAACCCACCTACATACGTTCCGCGTTCTCACTTACCTAGCCAGGACGGCCGTTCTTCACGCTTCGAGGTGGGCCGGTGAACCCCAGCACCAGGGCGTCGACCGTGTCCGCGTGCCGAACCTTCAACCACCGACGCTGACCTGACAGCGGATAGCCCGCCCCACCACGTTTGCAGGCGATCCCCTCGATGCCCTGCTCGCGCAGGGCGTCGTACCAGAGCACGGCGACGTCCCGGTCGCCGGCACGGCCTGGACCGGCGGCTTGACAACTGCGAGGAGCTCCAGGAGCAAGGCGCGTACGCGACGTCGGCTGGGCGCGGTAGCTCGGCTCAGCGTCCTTCCGGTCCCGTAGGCCTGGTGTCGTCGCAGTACCGCGGCGGGCTGACGCGCTCTTGAACAGGGGGACGACGCCAAGGGCGTCGTCCCCCTGCCCCGCCGCTAACGTCACAGGGCGGAGAACAGTAGCGCTGTCTGATGAAGAGCTCAGTGCCTGGTTTTCATTACTGCAAAGAGTTCAGCGCACTCGCTGACGAAGGAACAGAGCTGATCCACGACCTGCCGGTACTCCTGCGGATCCCGCACCACGTTCGGCGTGGCATCGACCCACTGCTGCCACAGGCCACCGGCGGCAAGGAATGGGGCTGCTCGCTCAGTCCCAAGGACGGCATCGAGGTGAAGCAGCGTGCTGAGAACCGCGGTCTGGTCCCAGACGAGGTCAGGTTGAGGCAAGTAGCGATCAAGATATCTGCAGACCAGATCGGCGTCCGCGCTGGTGCCGAAGGCGGCAAGAGCGATGCAAAAGGCCCCCTGGTAGGGGCCTCCGCTGGCCAGCAGGAGTTCGCCGATGCGGCTGCGGAACTCGGTCCTGCCGGCCACGGCAACCAGCCAGGAGGCAGTCCTGCACTCCCGCCACCCGCCCTCGAAAAGGATGCCGAGTTCAGCGGGAGTGATCTCCCCGGCAGCCTGAACCAACTCCCTCACGAACAACTCGCGCTCAGGCCCACTCAACCGCAGCAAGCTTCCACCCAGCCGCATGTACCGCCGGCCAGGCGCGACGAATCGTCGGCCCAGCTCCCTGAGCTCGGGATCGGTGTTGGGATAGCGCATGGCTGCATTTTTTCCCGGCGAAGACCCAGCTGCCAGCGGTTTACCCAGAACCTTGTGGGAGCTCTCACTCCCCTGACCAGACAATCCTCACCTGGTGACCAGTCAATCCTCATGACGGCCCCCCGCATGAGCGGCCAGCGCCCGGACCGCTCCGGCGGGACCCATCATCTTGACGGCAAGTTCGTCACCGCCGTGCCTGGCCCTCACTGCGCGATGGCAGAGGCCCTTGTGGGCCCGGGGGCTACTTCGGCCGGGAGTGGAACGCGTTCAAGGACTGCCTGGGTGGTGGTTTCGGCGTGGCCCTGCCCTTCACCCTGATCTGGCACCATTCGGACGTAGCGCGCCAAGCGCTGGCAGGTGTCGTCTCGGACCCTGATGAGGGGCTCTCCTATTTCGAGGACATCATTCGGCTGCTCAACCGCTGCGGTGTAACCGTTGTTCTTCAGCTGAAGGAAGCAGGCCCCGACGCCATCACCCACTACGGGTCGACCCTTGCGCTCAAGGCACCCTCAGTATTTTGAGCCCCTTTAGCCGACGGAGACTACGGGTTCAGGCCCTGGAAAGTTCGGAGGGAGCCCATGCAGTACGGCCGTCCCGGAGCACAGCCAGGCGAGATAGCTCGAGAGGCTGCCCTCGTAGTGGAACCAGTCGTCATTCCGCCCAGCCACAACAACTGTCCATTCGTTGGGCTGCCCTTCTGTACGCCAGTGGAACTCGTCCCCGTCTACCGAGCCGCCCCACCGCAGCAACCCTCCCGATTCCGGGAACACAGGGTAGCCACCGAGCATTCCCTTCTGCGCCATACCCTCGGCACCGGCGAGATCCTCTCTCGCCCCCTCGACGAATCCCGATTCGCCTCCTGGGGCCGGCGACGTCACAGTGAGGAATTGCCCGATCTCCAGCCGAGGGTACGACTCCGCCAAAGCGATGTAGTCGTCTGGCAGCCCAGTCCCCAGCCCGTCGAAGACCACCTGCCAGTCGATGCGCCGTGGAACCTCGAGACGCTGCGCCACCAGCCCCGGCAGCACAGCCTCTAGGGATTCGATACTCAACAGCCACCCCCATTTACGTTCTTGTTGTCTACCCGCACACTGAACAGTTTACGGGTTGGCGTCGATGCCGTCATGGTGATCGCAGTCGGCCGGTCCACGTTCGGATTGCACCGTATGTGACAGGTTCCGTGGCGAGGGCTTCCGCCATCCTGTTCTCGCACGTTTTCATTCCGCTCACATTGAAGCGTCGGTAACCCGTGAAGATGTTTTCCGGAATGTTTACCCCGTGGAATCTGTCTCCAATGATGTGAGACCGGTTGAAGAGGGGATTGCCTTGTGAGTCTTCCTCACCGACGGGGAACCCCTGCGGGGTGTAAACATCTCCTGGGCTGCGCGAATTCGGAGGCTTGAGGTCGCTGAGGCACATAAGGGCCGTCGCCCCTGTAGCGTTCCCGCATTGGCCTCGATCCACCGATGTGCTCACC
This sequence comes from Streptomyces sp. NPDC058239, assembly GCF_042882185.1. NCBI lineage: Bacteria > Bacillati > Actinomycetota > Actinomycetes > Kitasatosporales > Streptomycetaceae > Streptomyces > Streptomyces sp. NPDC058239. The sequence continues at coordinate 5,063 of NZ_JBHVWS010000082.1, read as the reverse complement.
ACCCTGGGACCGTGACCCCTGCCGCCGCGAACGGGTCCAGCAGCACCCGGTACTGCTCCTCCGTCAGTTTCGTACGCTTGCAGACAGCGCGCGCGGCGATCGAGCAGGCGGGTTTGATGTCGAAGCAGAGGTGCGGGCGGAAGGCGTCCAGTTCGTGGGTGCGGCGGAGGAGAGCAGTGCGGACGGCACGTTCGATCGCGGAGTTCTCAGACGCGGAGACCCTGGTCGCACGGCTGGCATCGCGGCCGCCCCGGCTCCAGCGATCAAGGGAGTCCTCGTACAACGCTGCGAGCGCCGCCGGCGGCAGAGCCGTGGACTCCTCAATGAACCGTGCGGTGGCTGCCTCCATGCCCCGTCCCTCCCAGATCTCGGCCAGGGCACCCACACTACGGCCCGGATCGGACAGCCCACACCACTCCCAGCACACCAACTACCACCCCCGAAACGACACATCGCTTGGGCGGGTCGGCACACGGCACGGGCCCGGTCCTCCGGCAGTTCGGAGGACCGGGCCCGCTATGGGCGCCGAGGACGACGCCCGCCCACTATCGTCACGACGAGGAGAGCCACCCCGAGCACGACTGTGGCGATTCCGGTGGCAAGGAAGCCCCCTGAGGACTGCCCCATACGAGAAACCATGATCAGCAGGACGCCGACGATGACGAGCATGATCATGTGACGGCGATACCGTGCCAACTGAGCCATCATTAGCCTCAATACCGGTAACTTAGGGGCATTCCGGTCGTTGTTGTTGGTATGCCAAGAGCGGGACAGCTGAAGTCATCTGGTGAGCGTCTGTCGGACCGGGTCGCGGTCGGGGTGTTGACACAGGCTTTTCCTCCGGAGCTTGTGGACGAGGTGTTGGCGGATACGGGCCGGATACAGCAGCGGAACCGGCTGTTGCCGGCCCGGCTGGTGGTCTACTTCGTGTTGGCGATGTGCCTGTTCTCGGGGCAGAGCTATGAGGAGGTCGCCCGGCTGCTGACCACGGGTTTGCGGGGTGCGCGGTGTTGGCGTGCGTCGTGGGCGGTGCCGAGCACGGCTGCGATCTGGAAAGCCAGGTCCCGGTTGGGTGTGGCGCCGCTGCGGCAGCTGTTCGCGCGGGTGTGCCGTCCGGTCGCCACATCGGACACTCAGGGTGCTTTCTACCGCGACTGGCGGCTGACCGCGATCGACGGCACCACGTTCGACCTGCCTGACACGAAGGCGAACGTGGAGGTGTTCGGCCGTCCGCCGCGCTCCGGTCGGGGTGAACAGAACGTCGGCTGCCCGCAGTTGCGCATGGTCGGTCTGGTGGAGTGCGGCACCCATGCCGTCTTCGACGCTGCGATCGGTGCTCTGCGCACCGGAGAGCAGACTCTGGCCCGGGCGGTCCTGCCGTCCCTGCGGCCGGGGATGATGCTGCTGGCCGACCGTGGCTTCTACGGCGTGGACCTGTGGCGTACAGCCGCGGCAACTGGGGCGGACCTGCTGTGGCGAGTCCGCAAAGACCTGGTGCTGCCCGTGGTCGAGCAACTGCCGGACGGCTCCTACCTCACGGAGATCTTCGACCGGAGCGACATCCACCACACCCGTCGCGGGGTGCCGGTACGCGCGGTGGAGTACACCATCGCCGGCCACGAGGGTGTCTACCGCCTCATCACCACGATCCTCGACCCGGGCAAGGCCCCAGCCGCGGAACTGGCCGCCCTCTACGCCCAGCGATGGGAGTTCGAGTCCACCCTCGACGAAATCAAGACCCACCTTGGTGGGCCACGCCTGGTGCTGCGTTCACAGCACCCTGAGGGAGCCGAGCAGGAACTCTTCGGCTTCCTGCTCGTCCACCACGCCATCCGACACCTGATGCACCAGGCCGCACGACAAGGCGATCACGATCCCGACCGGATCTCCTTCACCCGCTCACTGCGCGTCGTGCGCCGCCAGGTCACCGACCAGGCGGCGTTTTCCCCCCGGCAGACTCACCCGCGCAATCAAAGCCACCCACACTGAACTCCTCGAGCGCCTCCTGCCACCACGACGCCGCCGATCCAACCCCCGCGTCATCAAACGCAAAATCGCCAGCTGGCCCCTCAAACGCGCAGCCCACCACGTTGCAGACCACCCACGCGCCCCAGTCATCACCATCGTCAATGCCACCAAACCCAAACGGGTCAAGCGGACAACAACGCCCTAAGTTACCGGTATTGTCATTAGCCTCGCCGTTTCGGTTGGGCTGAGGCGACTGCGTTGATCATCAACTGTTGGGGGGCCTCGAAGACGACCAGGTCCTCGATCCCGGCCTCGTCCAGGACGAGGTCCTGGCGGGCGGTGGACTGCTGGTCGGTCGAGACCCGCTTGTAGACGAGGTTCGCCACCCGGAGTGCCCTTTCACGGGGGTCGATACTGGTGGACTCTCGTAATCAACTGTCGCCAGTTCCCCGTGGAACCCGACTTGCCGGTGACCGTGTGTAATCCCCAGCGGCGGTATCGGCTCCAGGTCCCGCCGGTCTCGTTGAGCAGGTGGGTGATGGTTTTGTCGTGGTAGCCGAGAGCGTTTGAGATGGGCCGGTGTCAGTCCGGTCGTCGTTGCCTCCCCCGGTAGGGGTGGGAACCGAATACGCAGGAAAGGGGCCGCCGCCGGAACCGGCTACGTGCTCCGGGTCGGCAGACAGGTGTCGATGACCTCGGCGACAAGGGCGGCGCCGCGGCTGTTCTGGTGGATGTGGTCGGTCGTGAGCACGAGACCTCGGCGCCGCGAGATCGTGTCGAAGCTGCGGCGCAGCACGGCGTGCCGGACGAGGACGCCGACGCCTGCCGCGGGCGTCAGCTCCCGGTACGGGATCGGCGGCGGGTCCGCTTGGCGTAGTTCCTCGATCTGGCGTTCGTGGAGCGGGAGGTAGGTCGCCTCGTTGGTGGTGGCAACCTCGGCGATCATCCGGCTGTACGCCTGCGATGCCTGCGCCGCCGCTCCGTCGAGTTGTTGGCCGAGGACCGGGAGCGACAGCAGACCGATCGTCGCGTCGGTCTCCGTTCGCAGCCGTTCGACGACGGCTCCCAGGCACTGCTGGAACCAGCCGGCCGACGGGCGCTCGGGGAGTTGCTTGCGCTTCATGGCCCGCTCAACGGGGTAGCCGACGAGGCTCGCTCGGGCGTCGTTGGTCCCAATCAACACGGTGATCACGTCGGGCGGGTCCGCGACGACGGCATCGAGGCGCCGCGAGAGGTTGTAGGCGAAGTCGCCGTTGGCGCCGAAGCGGGCGAGCCGCACGTCGCCGGAAGGGTGGCGTCGTTCGAGAAGGTCCAGGTAGTCGACGCTGAGCTGCGCACGGGTGAGGCTGTCGCCGAGGCACGCGACGCGTGTCGTCACGGCGCTTGCGGGCCGGGCGTGCCGACGTGCTCGGTCGGGCGGGTGTCGGTCCGGGGTCGGTGGTCGGTGCCGAGGCCGGCGGTGATGGTCAGGATGGACGCCGGCCCCGCCATGTCGACCGCGTGCCATGCTCCGGCCGGGTTGACGGTGGCCTCGCCCGGCCCGAGCACAACGCGGTCGGGCACCCCGTCCACGTCGCGGGTGACCGTCACCGACCCGCTGAGGCAGACGACCAGTTCGTCGCCGGCGGGGTGGCGCTCCCAATGGTCGCCGAGGCCGTCGCCGTCGAAGATCGTCACCATCCGGCCCTCGGCGCCGTCCGCCGCGACCGCGGCACTGTAGGCCTGGAGCACCTCCGGGTCCCAGGCGAAGCCCTCGACGGGTTTCGCTCTCGATCCCAGCCCGAGGTGCACGGGGGTGGTCCGCAGGTCGATGGCGTTGCGTTCGTAGTTGACGAGTCTCATGCCGACGATCGTCACAGGACGGCGAGCGGGTGGTCTTGAAAGAAAGGGAACGGAAGCCGACGCGACGGGCAGCCGGTCGGCGACTACCCGGTCCCGAGGAGGACTTCGCTGCGACGCCAGGCCGTCGGCGATCGGCCCGTGAACTCGCGCCAGTCCCGAACGAGATGGGCCTGGTCGGCGTAGCCGGAGACGGTCGCCACACCGGCCCACGGGAGCGGGTCGTGCGCCGTCGCCAGTTCGTGCGCGTGCTCGAAGCGTAGAACTCGGGCGAAGGTCTTCGGCGACAGACCCACCTCACCGCGAAACCGCTCGGTGAGATACCGACGGCTCCAGCCCAGTTCTGCGGCGACCGCCCCAACCTGGACGCGGCCCCGAGCGGCGACGAGGCGGCGCCAGGCCTCGGCCACCTCGAGGCGTACCGGGGGGACGCGGTCGCCGCCAGCGCTGCGGCCGACGGCTCGCAGGAGCAACTCGTCCAGCGCGGCGAACCGCGCGGCCCATGTCGTCGCCGCTCGGAGCCGGTCGACCAGCTCGACGCCAAGCGCTCCGAGAAGCTCGTCGAGTGGGACCAGTCGGTGGGCGAGCACAGCGGCGGGCATGCCGTAGACGGCCCGAGCCCCGAGCGGTGTCAGCGACACCTGCACGCCTTGCTGGCGTCCGTCATGGTGAATCGCGACGGACCGGCACATCAGACCGCCGGCCACGCTGCCGAATCGGGTGACCGGTGACCCGTCGTCAACGCCCGCCGCCACCTCCAAAGGATCTGACAGGCTGATCACCGCAGTGAGCACGCGGCCCGGCGGACCGCAGTGCACCCCCGCCGGGAACCCGCGAAGGTCGAAACCGAAATACGAGCCGACGTACCGTCGCAAGGCGGGCGCCGGACGTGCATCGACCCTGGTGGCCGTATGGTCTTCCACCCTCGTCAGTGTACGAACCGGCGCTCTACTGGTGGACTCTCGTAATCAACTGTCGCTGCGATGTACCGCCTTCATGACAGTGAGCCACCTGTAAATGCACCGCTCCACGTCAGCCACCGAGACACAAAGCACCACCTCGTGTCAGCAGCCAGCCGTCGCCATAAGCCAGAGACCTGCAAGAAGACGCCCACCTGATCAACCGTCACTGCCACCAGCTCACCGACATGTGTGAACAGCCTGAGCTTGTTCCGCTTTGGCGGACACCTTTGGTGTGGTGGTCAGGCTGCGAGTGCGGTCTCGTACTCGGCGGGGCTGAGGTAGCCGAGGCTGCTG
>NZ_JBHVWS010000081.1:8605-34475 GCF_042882185.1 Streptomyces sp. NPDC058239 | reverse complement strand
GCGCCCTGACATGCGAGCCGTCGATCGCTGCGTCATCCATCTCCAGCAGGCCCTCTTTGCGTAGTTCCGCCAGAAGGACCTCGTGCAGACGGGGCAACACCCCGGCCTCGGTCCAGTCCCGCAGACGCCGCCAAGCTGTCACCCCACTGCAGCCGACCCGCTCTGCGGGAACGTCCCGCCAGCTCACGCCCTTGCACAGCACGTAAACGATGCCCCGCAGAGCAGCACGGTCATCGGCCGGAAGCCGCCCGGGATACCGATGCCGCCGGGGCGGACGAACCGGCAGCAGCGAGGCTATACGTTCCCACAGGTCATCAGGCACAAGATCAGCAGACACCCGGAAGATCCTGCCGACATAACACCCAACTGCCAAGCCACCACATCGATCTCATTCTGAAATGATCAGTAAGAGCGGGAAGACCGTTCGAACGGGGCACGCTGGCGCTCGAACGCCTCGCGGCGGACCAGGCTGGTCCGTTCTACGCCGGAGGTGTCACGTCGCCGTTCCAGGTTTTGCTGAGCCTTCACCGAAGTGTCGCGTGGCCTGATCGGAGCGTGGCTGAAGTTCGAACTCATGGAGACGAACTTGTGAGCCCACCCATGCGGTGGTGATCGGGGCCAGCGGGGCGCCGGTCACCCCGACCGCCGCAGCCAGCAGTGCTGTGACCCCTCCCCCATGATGGCTATGCCCTCACCACCAGCGTCGGCCTTTCATCTCGTTCGCGACAAGGCTGCTGTCGTGACGCTCGCCATGCGTCGATACCTGTGCGACCTGACCTTCACTCAAACCTTGGGCCTGTCAAGGATCAGCGAGACGGAACATTTGAGCTGAACCGGATTCCGTAGCGGCCCTGAAGCCGGGCATGATTGCCTCGGCAGATGGGAAGCACAGGTCTGATGCCTGCACCCCGGAAGTATCCTGACGAGCTCCGCGAGCGAGCCGTCCGTGACGTACGGAACTCTGGCCGTCCCGTCGCACATGTGGCCCGGGATCTTGGTATCCACAAGGAAGCACGTCGTCTGTGGGTCCGCCAAGCCGAGGCCAACCACGGCAGCCGGCCCGACTTGCTGACCACTGTGGAGCGAGCCGAACTCGTACAACTCCGCAAAGAAGCAGCCGAGTTGCGGCGGGCGAACGAGATCCTGAAGGCCGCCAGCGTGTTTTTCGCCAAGGAGCTCGACCAGCCCCGCACGCGGCCGACGCGGTGATCAACCACCTCCGCGACGACTTCGGGGTCGAGCCCGTCTACCGGGAACTGGACCTGTCGGTCTCCGCCTACAACGCCCGCCGTAAGCGTCCGAAGTCCGCACGCCGACTCCGCGATGAACACCTCGTCGCGGACATCCGCCGCATTCACACCGGTTCCGGCGAGACGCACGGAGCCCGGCGCATCCACCGCCAACTGCGGCGGGAGGGTGTCGCGGGGTCAGGCTGCCCCCAGCTTCACCAGGCCGCTGCGACGACCCAGCGGTGGTGGCCTTTCACCTCCACTCGATTGCAAAGCGCCTCGTGGCGCACCCCTGTGCCACTGAAGCTGGGCCGATTGCCATCGAAGATGGACCGAGAGCCCATTGTCGGTGGAGTGCGGCGCTTTCCTGTCCGTCATGGAGCTCACGCAATCGATGCTTGACGACCTGCTGGACCAGATCGCCGCCCCGAGTGGATGTCTGCACCTGTCACTGGACACCGACCCGCAGACTCTCGTTGACAGGCTGGCCGACCGTTACGGTGCGCCACGGACCTTGGTCTTGGAGGGGTTCGCGGACCCGACCGTGGACGAGTCCCGTGGGGCCGCCCTTCTCGCTGTCCTCGCAGGCCGGGGCGAGACGGTTCGGGCGTGGGCATACGGAGGTCAGTGGATCGGCGCCGGGACCGCCCGGGACGCCCACGGGATCGCCCGGCCGGTGCTGGCGGCCGCGCCACGGCGAGTACAGGTACCGACCATGGAGGTGGCCGGCCAGGACGAGGACTGGGTGGAGCGGCTCATTGCCATTACGGCCTGGCCCTCGCCCCCGCAGCGGCCGGACGTCGACTGGGCTCGAATCGAGGCAGGGGTGGGCACGCGCCTCCCGCGCGACTACAAACGCATAGTGGAAATGTTCGGGAAAGGTGCCTTCGACGGATACCTCACCCTGAACCAGGAACCGTGGACCAGCCTCCGCGAGGATGGTCTGCTGATCTGGGCAGGCACCGAGCACGAGGACCTGTACTGCTGGCAGATCGACGACAGCATCGACCCGGACCGCTGGTCTGTCGCCGTCCAGCCCTGCGACGACGACTTCGTCCCCTTCGACTGCTCGGCGGCGGAGTTCATCTGCCGCATCCTCCTCGACCCGCACCACCCGTTCACGATGGCCCGCTACTTCGACACTCATTGGTTCATGAACTATCGCGAGATCGAGTGACCTGACCCTGCCTGCCGCCAGTGGAACCGATGGGTGCGCTGCGCTCCGGCTTCTTCCGGGCGCGGCGGCTGGCGGGCCGGTCGCCAGTCCAACTTTGATGGCAACCGGTCCAAGTTCGTTGTCAGGGGACAACGAGGACCGGTCTGATGGGCCGCATGGTGCCGGCGTCACGACCTTGCCGAGACTTGCACGAACTGGGCCTGCGGGCGGATATGTGCCGCTGGGACGGTCAGCGGCGACGTCGCCCGTGGCCGGGCAGACCGGCCGGGATCGTGTACACGCTGGAGCCGCCGCTGCTGGTGACCGGCTTCGCCCACCCTTGGGTCGGCGCGGGTGGCACCATGCGCAGCAGCCCGTCCACGACGGGAGGGGGAGCAGCAGGAGCCGCTATCGGCTCTGCGGACAGCGGGCACCGCTCCCCCTCCGGCATGGAGTGCTGGCCAAGAGTGCCCTTGTGAGTGATTCGGACCTAGGTACCGCACGCGCACTCGTAACTGTTCTCCAGCTCCTGGCCGGTTCTCGGCGTCGCTTGAATTCTGACCCTCTGACGGCGGATCAAAAGTGACCCACTTGGTGGTCTTCGCCGGAACCTGATCTTGATGGAAGGTCAGGAGGGAGAGGGTGATCCTCGTGGAGGACTGGGCAGAGATCCATAGGCTGCACCGGGCTGAGCAGATGCCGATCCGGGCAATCGCGCGGCATCTGGGCATCTCGAAGAACACGGTCAAGCGGGCCCTGGCCACGGACCGGCCGCCGAAGTACGAGCGCCCGTCTCAGGGGTCGGTCGTGGACGCGGTCGAGGTCCAGATCCGTGAGCTTTTGCGGGAGACTCCGACGATGCCGGCCACCGTGATTGCCGAGCGGATTGGTTGGGAACGCGGGATGACGGTCCTCAAGGACCGGGTGCGGGACCTGCGGCCTGCCTATGTGCCAGTCGATCCGGTCTCGCGCACGACGTATCGGCCCGGCGAGCTGGCCCAGTGCGACCTGTGGTTTCCCGAGGCGGACATCCCGCTCGGCTACGGCCAGAGCGGACGGCCGCCGGTGCTGGTGACGGTGTCCGGCTACTCGCGGGTGATCGCCGCGCGGATGCTGCCCTCGCGCACGACCGGCGATCTGATCGACGGGCACTGGCGGCTGCTCTCGGCCTGGGGCGCGGTGCCCAAGACGCTCGTCTGGGACAACGAATCCGGGGTCGGCCGCGGGAAGCTCACCGCCGAGTTCGCCGCGTTCGCGGGCCTGCTCGCCACGAAGATCCATCTGTGCCGGCCCCGTGATCCAGAAGCGAAAGGGCTGGTCGAGCGGGCCAACGGCTATCTGGAGACGAGTTTCCTTCCCGGCCGCACCTTCAGTGGCCCCGGCGGCTTCAACACCCAGCTGACCGGCTGGCTGACCGTCGCCAACCGGCGTGTCCACCGCACCCTGCAGACCCGCCCCGTCGAGCGGTGGGAGGCCGACCGGGCCGGGATGCTTGCCCTGCCGCCCGTCGACCCGCCCGCCTGGTGGCGGCTGCAGACACGGATCGGCCGCGACCACTACGTCCGCGTCGACACGTGCGACTACTCCGTGCACCCCGCCGCGATCGGACGCACCGTCACCGTGCTGTGTGACAACGACGAGATCACCGTCCTCGCCCCCAGCGGCGAAATCGTCGCCCAGCACCCGCGCTGCTGGGCCCGCCACCAGACCATCACCGACCCCGACCACGCTGCCGCGGGCAAGGTGATGCGAGGTGAGGTGCACCACCAGCAGGCCGCCCGTGCCAAAGCCGCCCGAACAGCCCAGACCGCCCCAGGCCCGCTCATCGAGGTCGAGCAACGCGAACTGGGCACCTATGACCGGCTGTTCACGGTCATTGAAGGCGGCAAGGGCAGGGAGGTCGGCTGATGCCCCGCACCACCGCCGTCCTCGACAATGCCACCAACGAGATCACCACCACGCCGGCCGCGGGCCGCAGGACCGGCTCCCAGACCGCAGCCGACCTCGCCTTCCTCGCGCGGGCAATGAAGGCCCCGGCCCTGCTGGATGCCGCTGACCGTCTCGCCGAGCGAGCCCGCAAGGAGTCCTGGACCCATGCCGAGTACCTCGTCGCCTGCCTGCAGCGCGAAGTGTCCGCCCGTGAGTCTCACGGCGGTGAAGCACGGGTGCGGTCCGCCCGCTTCCCCGCGATCAAGACCATTGAGGAGCTGGACGTCACCCATCTGCGCGGGATGACGCGCCAACAGCTCGCACATCTGGGAACATTGGACTTCATCGCGGGGAAAGAGAACGCCGTTTTCCTGGGACCGCCGGGCACCGGGAAGACACACCTGGCGATCGGGCTCGCGGTCCGCGCCTGCCAGGCCGGACACCGCGTCGCGTTCGCCACCGCCGCTGAATGGGTCGACCGCCTGGCCGCCGCCCACCACACCGGCCGCCTCCAGGCCGAGCTCACCAAGCTCAGCCGCTACCCGCTCATCGTGGTGGACGAAGTCGGCTACATCCCCTTCGAAGCCGAAGCCGCGAACCTGTTCTTCCAGCTGATCTCGAACAGATACGAACGCGCGTCCGTGATCGTCACCAGCAACAAACCCTTCGGACGCTGGGGAGAAGTCTTCGGAGACGAGACCGTGGCCGCCGCCATGATCGACCGCCTCGTCCACCACGCCGAGGTCCACTCTCTCAAGGGCGACTCGTTCCGCATGCGAGGACGTGAACTCGGACGCGTCCCCACCGCCACCACCGACAACGACTGAACCAACCAGACCGAAGACACCTGGGTCAGATTTCAACCGGCCAGAGTGGGTCCAAGTTCAGCCGCCGCCGACACCGGTCAGGACCACTTCCCCGGACTTCGGGCAGATGCCGGGGCGGCCTGACGCCGGGTGCTCGTAGAGACGACCGCTGCGCAAGCTCGCCTTCGTCGGGGCACCGCACTCAGAGCAGACGAACTCCTTCGCTGGTGCAAGAAACTGCTACTGCTGTTCCGTTCGCCGGCGCGTAAACAAGAGCCTGGCAGCTGGGACCACATGAGGGACTACGACCTGTCTTTCGAGAAACTGGCAGACGCCGTCGACACCGCCGCTGAGGCTCGGCAGGGTGCCCGGATCGTGTCCCCTGTCGTGGTGTAGGGGATCAAGGTGGTGAGCCTGGGTCGGTGCGCCCCGCAGGTGCTTCCGCTGCTCCGGTTCGTGCCCCCTGAACAGGCAACGGCCATCGTGCAACGCTCCGGGAAAACGGCTACGTCCAACCCGGGGAGTGCACGACGGCCTTGTCCCAGTCCGACCTGTTGCGGCTGCTGAAGTCACTACGTGCGGCGGATGGAGTCGACACGATCCGCGCGGTGTGCGAGCGCATTCTGCAGGAACTGATCGAGACGGAGGCCACCGCCCGGATCGGCGCCGAGTGGAACGAGCACATGGAGTCCCGCACCACCTGGCGCAACGGGCACCGCGAGAAGACGCTGACCACGCAGGCCGGCGATGTGGAGCTGGCGATCCCGAAGATCCGGGCGGGGAGCTTCTTCCCTTCGCTGCTGGAGTGCCGCCGCCGGATCGACCGGGCCTTGTATGCGGTGGTGTTGGAGGCATACGTGCTCGGTGTGTCCACCCGCAGCGTCGATGACCTGGTCAAAGCCCTGGGTGCGGACACCGGCATCTCCAAGAGTGAGGTCTCGCGGATCTGTGCCGGGATGGATGCGGAACTGACGGCTTTCCGTACCCGGCGGCTGGATCACACCCGCTTTCCCTATCTGTTCTTGGACGCCACCTACGTCAAGGCCCGGGTGAACCACCAGATCGTCTCGCAGGCCGTGGTGATCGCCACCGGCGTCAGCGAGCAGGGAAACCGCGAGGCGGTCGGGGTGATGGTGGATGACAGCGAGAGCGAGGCGTCCTGGACCGCGTTCTTACGCAGCTTGCGCGAGCGGGGGCTTTGCGGGGTGCGGCTGGTGGTTTCCGACAGCCATTCGGGGCTGGTCAAGGCCATCCGCAAGGTCATGTTCGGTGCCGGCTGGCAGCGCTGCCGGGTTCATTTCGTGCGCAACGTCTTCTCGGTGATCGAAAAGGGCACCGGGGAGATGGCCGCAGCGACCATCCGCACCATCTTCGCCCAGCCCACCGCTGAGGCAGTCCGGGCCCAGCTGGATACTGTCGCCGACATGCTCGGCAGACAGTTCCCCAAGGTCAAAACCATGCTGCTGGAGGCGAAAGAGGACCTCACCGCCTTCGCCGACTTCCCCCGGCAGCACTGGAAAAAGATCCAGTCCACCAACCCGCTGGAACGGATCAACCGCGAGATCAAACGTCGCACCGACGTCGTCCAGGTCTTCCCCAACCCCGAGGCCGTCCTACGACTGGCCACCGCAGTGCTGGCCGAAATGCACGACGAATGGATCGTCTTCCCCCGCCACTACCTCTCCGAAGAGAGCATGGCCACCGTCTACGCCACCGCCGACACCGAGGCCCTCCCCGGCACTACCGAGGGCTGATCCCCTCCATCACGGCAGGGGACACGATCGACTGGAACCGCTCATGTGCGATGCCGGACCATGTGCAGCTCACCCGGCCGCGCGGCAACCGGGTCAACTCGCCGGGCTGGTCAGGACGCAGTTCGGATAATCGTTGTCCGGATCGCCGACGGCGACCCATAGCTTCAGGACCTTGCCGTGCCTCAAGGCGTCGTAGGGGTCGGGCTCCCGCTCACCCGTTTCGGGGTGAGCGGCGTCGAAGGTCACACCGACGAAGGTTTGCCTCTTGTTGGAGTCTTGCACCCAGGTGCCTGTTCCGGACCCGGTCAAACCCTCGTCCCAGCGGTAGGCGATGCAGACTTTATCGGCGATGAACGTCCCGTCCGGCTTCAGCGTGAGGGTGCCGCCGTCGGCATCGGTCCACGTGGTCGCAAGTTCGGCCGGCTTCAGAACGACCGGCTCGCCTTCGGGCGGCGGCATGACGGTGAACCTGCCGCAGGCCGTCAGGGCGAGGGCCATGGCAAGCAAGATCAGCGCAGTACGACAGGAACGCAACACACTCCACCCCTAGCGGGTTCCGCAGGCCGCGTGCGCGACCGATGGGCTCAAGAACGCACGCCGTACCCTGACACAGAGTTTGAACGCGTTCAAGTCTTAGTTGTCGGCGGCCACTCTTCACGAGGCGTGAGGCGGTACGGCAGCGAAGTACCGCAACCACAGCGGCCGATCGCGGTCGGGCCGCAAATAGCCCATGGATCACCTTCTTCACGAACCGCTTCCTGGCCCGGCGCACGCGACGGTCCATGCCATCACCACTTGACGCGACGGGCACCGCAACAGGTTGCTGACCACCCAGGGCAGAGAACAGCTGCCCGCCGCTACACCACACCAGGGGACATGACCCAGCGACCAGGACACCATGGGCTACGCCGGCCACCCCGCGATGGAGGCCGCGACCGTCCAGGCCCCAGCCGGCCGGCTGGGGCTGGCCTCCGATGGGGCCTACGAGCCGATCGAGGACAACGGCGCCGAGTTCACCACTTACCTCCACGGCACCCCGCGCGAGGTGGCACAGGACCTGACGGAGACAGCCGTCGCCTGGGGCGGCACCTGTCCGGACAACGCCACGGTGCTTGTCGCCGACCTTTCCTGACCCCTTGTCCGGACCAGTGTCCGGACGTGTCCGCCCCCCTCGCGGCCAGACCCGGACACCCGCCCAGACGCCACCCGCGCCACGAACGAAAGGCACCACTCATGGCACACATCACGATCACCCACACCGCCACAGACGGCACATCTGTCGGGGCCCCGGGACTGTCCGAGGGCCGGGCACGGCTGCCAGCGGCTCGGTTCTTCCGGTTCATCCCCGTCCGCGGGCCCTTTTTCGGGCACCGGCGGCGTGCTGGTGGGCCCGGTCAATGGTTGAGTCGACCGACGCCATCCGCTCCACCCGGGCTGCCGCGTCGTCGCGGACCTGGACGTGCTCCAGCAGCTTCGCCCAGATCCCGTCCGCCTCCCAGCGGGCGAACCGCTCGTAGACGGTCTGCCATGGCCCGTACCTCTCGGGGAGATCACGCCACGGAGCCCCCGTCCACAGCCGCCACAACACACCGTTGACCGCCTGGTGGTGGTCCCGCCACAGACGGCCACGCCCGTCCGCCTTCGGCAGCAGGGGCTCTATCGGCTTTCCCGGGCCGCGTCCATCAACTCACCTAGACCTGAAACAAGAACAAATGATCGGACATGCTTTGGTAGTCAATTGTGGGCTTTGGCCGCCTGCAGGGCGGTCAGCTGGCGGACGTAGCGAGCGGCGACGATCGCTGCTGGCACAACCAGTACATGCAGGGCCAGAGTGAACCAGGTTGCCGCCTGGAACTCGTACCGGTAATCAGCTTCGCAGCAGATCGGATCGCTCTGGCCTGCGATGGCCACCTTCTTCTCGATGACCACCAATTGAAGGAATCCGGTCCATGGACCCAGGAAGAACGGCCAGGTCATGAGGGTGACCAGGCAGACAGCCCACCAGGATTGGAGCAGGCTGGCCGGGGCTGAGTCGTCGCCTTGGCTGGGCGGGCTGGAGGCATGCCAGACGTCGTTGGCAATCTGCTTGGGGAGAAAGAGATTCGCGACGGGGATGAACCATCCCACCACCGCCATGGACGGGCGGTATCGCAGCCGGCCGGGAGCGAACTGCTCGGCGACGGCGCGCACGCGGGCGGACCAAAGAAGCCAGCTCACTACCAGCCCTGCGCCGAAGAGGAGTTGGGCATCAAACAGGATCTGGAATGTGCCGCTGTGCCAGCTTTCCATGTCCCCCATGAGATTCCAGGCCAAGTCCCAGGCCGGATAATAATCGTAGTCGTCATACACGCGGCCCTGGTCGGCGGCGACGACGATCTGGTGGACGGCCGTGAGTACGGAGACCAGGGCGGAGAGGGCGAGCATCCAGTAGACAGCGGCCCGGTACCCATCGGCCGGGCCCGTCCGGCCGCGTGCGCGGCGGCGTTCGTCGGCAAGCCGGGACTGCGGCGTCTTCGCATGCACAGTCCGACCGGGCTGGACCAGCTGCCGCGCTTGGTTGACGACAGTGGGCGGGTGCAGCGGCTTGGCCGGGGCCGAGGCTGTCGCCTCTGCGGCAGGGTCCGCTGCGGGTGTGGCGTCCGAGACCGGAGCCATCCGGGTGTGCGGGTCCTCCCGGTCGAGGAGCTGGACCGCTTCCTGGCCGAGCCGGGTCAGCACCTCCAGCGGCAACCAGGGTCCCAGCGAGCGGTACTGAGTCTCCTGCCGTTTCCGCAGCTCGGCCAGAGCCGGCCGATCCGCCGGATCCTTGGCCAGGCAGGCCGCAGTCAGCTCTCGCAGTGGCTCGGGCACGGCGCTGAGGTCCGGTGGCTCGTGCACCACCCGGTACATCAGAGCGTGTACCTGTCCCTCCGCCACATCGAACGGGAGCCGCCCGGACGCGGCGAAGGCCAGCACCGCACCGAGCGAGAAGATGTCACTCTTCTCGGTGAGCCGCTCGCCCCGGATCTGCTCCGGTGACATGAAGCCAGGCGAGCCGACCACCACCCCGGTGCCGGTCAGGCCACCAGTAGTGGAATCCAGGGCACGGGCGATGCCGAAGTCGATCACCTTCGGCCCCTCGATGGTCACCATGACGTTCGACGGCTTCAGGTCACGGTGAATCAGCCCGGCGGCATGGATGTCGTCCAGCGCCTGACACAACCCAGAGGCCAAACCGCGCACCGAGTGCTCCGGCAGCGGCCCGTGCTGCTCCGCCACCACCTGCTGCAAGGTCGGCCCTGCGACGTACGTCGTGGCCACCCATGGCAGTGCCGCATCCGGGTCTGCGGCCAGCACGGCGGCCGTCCACTCCCCGCCGACCTGCCGGGCCACAGCGGTCTCCTTGGCGAACCGACGCCGAAAATCCGGGGCCGCCGCCAGCTCGGCACGGATGGTCTTCACCGCCACCATCCGGCCCCGCGGGGACCGGGCCAGATAGACCACCCCCATGCCGCCTTCCCCCAGCCGGCCAAGGAGCCGGTAGTCAGCAACCCGGTCGGGGTCCTGATCTTGCAAAGGCTGCACGGTATGTAGCTCCCCCCTGGAACATCACTTCGGCGGACCAAGAGTAGCTCCGGCTCACCAACCAATACCGGTGAATGCCACCAGGCCAAATGGGGCACCTACCTGCACACGAGCATCCACCCAGTTCCGCAGATGAACCCGTGCGCCGACAGGCGGTCCTGGACCTGGGTTCCGTCAACGACGATGCCCTCGACCTCAGGCCGCACTAGGTCGTGTTTTAGGAAGTGCGGGCGGCCAGCCATTTGATGAGGCCGCCCGCGATCCGGTCGATGCTGGTCTCGACGGCGACGCTGTGCTCGCGGCGGGTGGTGTCGCGGCGGACGATTTCGTAGTCGCCCTCGTCCAACACGGCGACGGAAGCGAACCAGGCCGGGTCGTCCTCGTCGGGCTGGATGACGACGAAGGTGTTGTCCGTGTCGTTCAGCTCGCTGATGAGCATGAACAGGGCGTCCTCGGACGGGTCGTCGATGTGGTCGCCGTTCTCGCTGTCGGCGCAGTAGTAGTCGGCGGCCACGGGCCCTCCCCTTGCGTGTGCTGCTCGTTTCGGTGGTCAGGATGGCACGGGATGGCAGCCGGCCGGCAGTTCACAGCTACTGGCCGATCGCCGCGATGTGGACGGCCGCCTCGAAACGCACGGCGAGTTTGTCGTATCTGGTCGCAACAGCCCGGTGTTGCTTGAGCCGGCTGATCCCGCACTCCACTGCGTGCCGTGCCTTGTAGTCCTGCCGGTCGAAAGCAGGCGGACGGCCACCATCGCGGCCGCGGCGCTTGCGGTTGCGGATCTGGTCGGCTGGCTCGGGGATCGCGCTCCGGATCCCGCGTCTGCGCAGACACCTCACGATGCTAAGCCGTCAAGCCGCGGCTGCCATTTCGGTGGGGTAGGCGGTCTCTTCGTCGAACAGTTCGTGCTGCTGAAGGCAGTGGTAGAGCTGGCCAAGCATGCGGTTGAACAGATTCCTTTGAGCTGCCGCGTGCCAGTCGCCCGCCTCACGGCGGCGCCGGTAGTGGGCGTCGGCGCCGGTGGATGCGTGCAGGGCGGAGAAGGCCCATAGATAGCCGGCGTGGTTGAGGCGGTCGTTCTTCACCCAGCGTCGGGTGATGCTCGACTTCGCCCGCGTCCGGAAGATCGTCGGCGATGCGTTCGCGGCGCTGGACGCCGTCCTTCAGGAAGCCTTCGGCCGTGCGCAGCGCCCGGTCGATGTCGGCGAGGAAGTACTTCTCCTGCAGTTCCGCCGGCAGCTGCGCGGCCTGAACCTTGACCGCGACGTCGATGTTGGTCGTTGGCATCGTGGTGCGCAGCCGGGCGAGTTCTTCCTGGAGCGAGGTGGTCTGGTCCTGGGCACGAGTGGCGAGGAGTTCGGCCTCCTGCCGGGCCTGGCGGGCCAGCTCCAGCTCCTGCTTGGCGATGTGCAGCTGCTCGGTCAGGGTGTCGATCTGCTCCTGGGCCACGGCTGGCGCTGCGGACAGCGCATCGAGGTTCTCCTGGAGGCGGGCCACCAGGCGCAGCAGGAGCAGCGTCAGCTGGTGTGCGCCGACGCGTTCCTGCTGGAGCTCAAGGGTGCGGTCGGTCATCGCCGCGAGCCGGTCGCTGGTCTTCTCGATCACTGCGAGCACGCCGCCGGGCGAGGCGGGGGCTTTGGGTGCGGCGGAGGGCGGTTTGTCGGCGGCCTGCCACAGGCGGTGCGCTCGTTCAAGGTCCAGGGAGCGCTTGCGGGACTCGGTGACCACCGCCTTGACCACTGCGTCGACGAAGGCCTTCGGCGGTACCTTCCCGCTGAGGTTGTCGCTGATCGTCGACTTCCCGTACGGCACCGCGTCCTGCAGTTGTCGCAGCGTGACGCCGGGAGTTGCCCCCGCATGACCCGCCCTGCAGCGTCCTTGCCCGCCCGATCCCGCCGTAGCCCCGGCCGTTCCGCAGGCCCCCAGCTGACGATCCCCACAAAGCGATCACGCTGCGGTCGCTCGCGCAGCAAACTGCCCCGCAGGAGCGAACTCGCCATCGACACCGGCGACGGCGGCCGGGTCATCGACCTGCGCCGGGAACCTCACGCCGCCGACTGACTGCCCCGGGGAAAGGCCGGCGGCCGCTACCTCTGCTGTGCCTGCGGCGCGGAGCCGATATTCACCGGACCGGCCACCCCCCACTCCGGTTTCACTCCCCGTTTCCGCCACGACGGCAGCGCCCCCGGCACCGACCGGTGCGGCGCGCCCGCTCCCCACCAGGCCTACGTCCAGGCCGACTTCACCGTCATCCTCGATCTGCGCGACCAGCTGGTGCGTGCCCTGCCCGGCGCGACCATCTGCCTCCAGATCGACCCCCAACTCGCCGGACAGCGCTGGGAACTTCCCCCAGCCCTCGTCATCCGCCGCGGCGACGACGTCGTCGCCATCGAACGGCCGCGCCGCCTGCTCACCCAGCCCACGGTCGACGCCCGCCTGCAGGACGTGCGCACCCAGCACGGCGAGAGCACGACGCACTGGTGGTTCTTCGACCGCGACGACGCCATGCACTACAGGGCGGCCGGCACCGTCAAGGTCCGCCCCGACGCGCCTGGTGGTGCGAGCCGTCGATCACCGCCCGTGACCAGTCCAGCTTGCCCGCCCGGTGCAACTCCGTGTCTGGTCAAGGTCGTCCAAGGGGGTGAGCCGGGCGATCATGCGCTCTGCCCAGTTTTGAGGCTGGTTTGGTTCGTCTGGTGCCGAATTCACCAATGCCGGGTGCCTCCTGCCAGACTTTCGCGGTCTCCGAGCTCATTGTGCGGGTGGGACCGGCCTGCTGGCAGGCCGGTCCCAGGAATCGGATCACTCGCAAGGGGCGAGCACGACGTAACTCCCTACGCGACGGCCGGGGTGGCGTGTGTTCGGGCGTGCTCGCTCAGCGAGCGGGAGTAGCGGCGCAGGAGGAGGGCGGCGGTGGCGGCGAGGCCGGTGAGGAGGCCGAGCCAGATGCCGAGGGTGTCGAGGTTTAGGGCGTACGCCAGGAGCCAGGAGGCGGGCAGGCCGACGGCCCAGTAGCCGATGAGGGTGATGCGGAAGCCGCTCTTGGTGTCGTCGAGGCCGCGCAGGAGTCCGACGCCGATGTTCTGGGCGCAGTCGAAGAACTGGAGGAAGGCGGTGACGATCAGGAGGTGGGTGGCAATGGTGAGCGCCTGGTCGGAGCCGGAGTCGAGGAAGGGCGCCAGGATCAGCTTGGGGATTGTCAGGTAGAGCAGTCCGACGACGGCCATGACGGCGGCGGCGCAGGCCAGGGCGGTGTTCTTGAGGCGTCGGGCGTCGTCGTGGTTGCCGAGGGCGAGCTCGCGGCTGACGTTGATGGACGCGGCGTGGGAGAGGCCGACGGCGACCTGGAAGGCGATGTAGACGAGCTGGTTGACGGCCGTGTGCGCGGCGAGGGCGTCGGGTCCGAAGGAGCCTGCCATCAGGGCGGTGATGGAGAAGAAGCCGGCCTCGGAGCCGTAGGTGGAGGCGATGGGGATGCCGAGGTCGACGAGGCGCTTGACGGTGGCCGCGTCGGCCGTGGTGATGTCCAGGGTCAGGAACGGCGCGAGCTCCTTGTCCTTCCTCGCGGAGAAGTAGAGGGCGAGGAAGGACAGCAGATACACGCTGGACGTGGCGATGCCGACGCCGGTGAGGCCGAGGCGGGGCAGGCCGAAGGTGCCGTGGATGAGGATCCAGTTCAGGCCCGCATTGACTGCGATCGAGGCGATCGTGATCTGCAGGAGGGCCTGGGGGCGGCGCATGCCTACGGTGAACTGGCGGACGGCCTGGAACCACAGGCAGGGCAGCAGGCCGGGAGCCAGGGCGAAGAGCATGGTCTGGGTGAGGTCGACGACGTCCGCGTCCTGGCCGAGCCAGGTCAGGGCCTGGCCGATGAGGATCATCAGGACGGCTCCGGCGAGTCCGGCGAGCGTGGCGACTGCCATGCTCGCCCGGGCTATGGAGCGGACCTCGTCATGTGCTTGCTCTCCTGCCGCGCTGCCGTCGCCCTCTTCGGTCTTTCGCTCGGCGCGGGCGGCCGCGGCGGCTATCTGGTTGCCGACTGAGGTGAGCAGGCCGACGCCCATGGTGCGGATCTGGTTGAAGATGACGATGGCCAGACCGCCGGCGGCGAGTTCCGTGGTGCCGAGGAGACCCATCATCACCGTGTCGGTGGTGGTCAGCGCCACCTGGGCGAGCTGGGTGAGGATCAGGGGCACGGCGAGGACGCCGAGGGCACGGCTGTCGCGGAGGAGAGTGGTCAGCATGGGTTTATCGGTTCCCGCGGAGTTTGGTGAGTAGCTCGTCGATTTCCCGCTCGGCCTCGGCGTTGAGGAGATCGCGGTCCTGCATCCATTCGTCGTTGAAGACGGTGTCCATGTACTTCTCCCCGCCGTCATTGATGAGGGCGACCATAGTCGTGCCCGGGGGCAGGGAAGCCAGCCGGGTCAGGGCCTCGTAGACGACGCCGCCGGCGGAACCGCCGATCAGCAGCCCTGTTCGGGCGACCGCGCGGCAGGTGGCGAACGCTTCGACGTCGCTCACCTTGACGCCTTCATCGATGAGGTCGAAGTCGACCAGGGCGCCGATCTCGGCGCCTTGGGGGGTGCCGGTACCGGACTGGTAGTAGTCATGCGCGGGGCCGCCGAAGGCGATGGATCCCTTGGGCTCCACCCCTATGACCTCGAAGCCGGACATCAGCTTGGTCAGCTCCCGGCCGGTGCCGCACAGCGCGCCGCCGGTGCCCACGGCCCCGATGAGGACGTCGATCTTCCCGTCGAGGGCCTCGTGGAGCTCGTGCGCGACGGGAAAGTAGCCGACGCCGTTGGCGGGATTGTTGTGCTGCTCCGTGAAGATGGTGTTGTCCTGGCC
Source organism: Streptomyces sp. NPDC058239 (assembly GCF_042882185.1). Classification (NCBI taxonomy): domain Bacteria; kingdom Bacillati; phylum Actinomycetota; class Actinomycetes; order Kitasatosporales; family Streptomycetaceae; genus Streptomyces; species Streptomyces sp. NPDC058239. The sequence goes on along the minus strand of NZ_JBHVWS010000081.1, from coordinate 19,189 downwards.
GCGAGCCATGTCCTCGGCCAGCTCCTCGCGGGCGGCGGTGGCGAGCTCTTCGGTCCCGTCGTCGACGACGTAGACCAGCTCAGTGCCGAGGGCCGTCATGCCGCGGAGCTTGTCCACGCAGGCGTGGTTGTCGACGACGGCGGTGAAGGTGTAGCCGCGTTCGGCGGCGATCACCGACAGCCCGAGGCCGGTGTTGCCCGAGGTGGACTCGATGATCCGGCCGCCAGGCCGCAGCTCACCGGCCTGTTCGGCGGCGTCGATCATGGCTCGTGCCATACGGATCTTGGCCGTGCCGGTGGGGTTGAACATCTCCAGTTTCAGCAGCAGTCGGCTGCCGGTCTCGGTGGAGGCCAGTTCCAGCAGGGGGGTGTAGCCGACGAGATCGGACACGCGGGAGACCACGGCGGGGCGCTGAAGGGCTCCGGGCATCGGTAACTCCAGAAGAGTGTGGGAGGCAGCAGGGGGCGGGATGCGTGTGGGCGCTGTGCGTCAGGTGAAGTGGCGGTCGAGGCGCCAGCGCGGGCGCGGCTCGTCGGTGTGATCGACGACGACCTTGGGCGGCAGGGCCAGGTCGTGGAAGGGGGACTCGTTGGAGTCCATCTGATAGCCGGCCGTGTTCGGGTAGACGAGCAGGTCACCGGTCCGGGGGCGGCGGGGGAAGGAAATCTTCCGCCATGTGAGCATGTCCGATTCCAGGCAGGTGGCCGCCCCGACGCTCGCCGGGAAGGCGCCCTCGGGGCTGTCGGGGTCCTGAGGGATCAGGATCGGGTCAGGCAGGTACTCGCTGTTGAACCACTGCTCGGAAAGGCTCAGGCTCGTCCCGTCCACGGTCAGGATCTGGTATCCGTCACGCTCCTTGACGCCCTGGACCCTGAAGACCGTCGCCCCTGCCTGGTGAAGCAGTGCCCGTCCCGGCTCCAGAAGCAACAGGACGCCCGCGTCCCGCAGAAGCCGGGCCAGCGAGTGTTCGTGGGCTTCGGGCTGGGTGGCGAGCAGTGCCGCCAGAGCGTCGGCGCCGGCCAGGGGAGAGTGGTACGGGTAGAAGTCCCCGGTGTGGAAGGTCTTGCCCGCGTGGTAGTGGCTGCTCTTGTGCTCGGTGAGGAAGGTATGCCAGCTGTCCGCGTCGGTGTAGCTGATGGGCAGGCCGCCGCCGATGCTGATCCGCGAGGCCTCCAGCCCCTGGACGCGGGCCTTGAGGCACAACTCGACGAGGCGGGCTGCGAGGTCGGCCCGCGGCTGGAGGGCATAGCCGGACAGGTGGAAGCTGAACCCCTCCATCCGGACGGCGTCCCCGGCCTGGACGCACCGGTCCAAGGCTGTGGCCAGTTCGGCTTCGGTGAGTCCGAAGCGGCTGTGCGGCTGGGCGGGCGGCAGAGCTCGCAGCAGGATCCTGGCGGGCCGGATGCGGCCGGTCAGGGCGATGGTGACGAGGGTGTCGAGCTCGTCGAGCGCGTCCACGGCGACCGGTGCCCCGTGCTGGACGGCCAGATGGAGGAGGGCCGGGTCCTTGGCGGGACCGGTGACGACGAGGTGCTCACCCCGCACGCCGTGGCCGAGGGCCTCGCGCAGCTCGGCCACGGAGGCGACGTCCACACCGGCGCCGCCTGCCGCAGCACGCTCGACGAAGAGCGCGGCCTTGTTGGCCTTCTTCGCGAAGTACACGAAACCGTCGACCCCGGCCGCTGCGAGCGCGCCCTGCATGTCCCACAGGTTGGCGTCGAAGGCGTCGGGCAGCAGGAAGTGGAACGGGCCGCCGAACGCGTAGGCCAGCTCTGGGAGAAGGCCACTGGCCAGGACCTGCTCGGTGGCGGCGTCGGGCAGCACCGGGAGGGTGGGCAGGGGACGGCTGTTCACTGCCACAGCGCGACCTCGGTGCCCAGGCCCTGCGCGAGGGCGAGCTGGGCGAAGCGGTGTCCGAGGGCGATGTCGGTGACGACGAGGCCACTGTTGTAGGCGAAGATCCGCTCGGCGGCACCCGTGCGCCCGGTGCTCTCGCCCGCGAGGACGGGCGGGAACTCGGAGTCGACGGCCGGGAGTTTGCCCTCGGCGTCGACCATGTCGGTGCCGGTCACATTCATCTGCGCCTCGCTGGTGGCGATGATGCGGTCCGCCTCGTGCAGGGTCGAGGGCGCCAGGCCGTGGCCGACGAGGATCGACAGCGCGCCGGGCTTCAACCAGGAGGCCTCTACGGCGGCCTGGGTGTGCCCGCCGGCGGTGGCGACGATGACGTCGGCATCCGCGGCCGCAGCCTGCAGACCGGTGACGATCTCCACGTCCCGGTCCGGGAAGTACGTGCGCAGCTGCTCGCGGACGGCAGCGATGCCTTCGGGGTGCGACCCGGACAGCATCAGCCGGTCCAGGTCCGGCAGGGTGGTGAGCAGGAACGGCAACGCGAGCCGGCCCTGGGTTCCCGTACCGATGACCAGGGCGCTGCGGGCGCCGGGGGCGGCGAGTTCGCGGGCCAGCAGCGCGGAGACGGCCGGGGTGCGCAGGGAGCCGATGCGGGAGCAGTCCATCATCGCGACGGGCAGGCCGGTGACGTCGTCGTAGATCGTCAGTGCGGTGTAGTAGTGCTGCTCCTCGCGGCCCTTGTCGAGGCCGTGCTTGTAGGAGGTCTTGATCGCGACGACCTCGCGGGAGCCATCGCGGCCGAGCATCGCGTAGGAGACCGAGTGCCCGTCCTGCGGCTTGACGGTCAGCTTCCGGGGGTTGTCGGACTGGCCGGCCTGGAGGGTGCGGTAGGCGCCCTCCACAGTGGCCACCACGTCGGCCAGGGATATGTCGATCCCGGCGAGGTCGGTGGTGGACAGGATGCGCAGGTGCTTGTCGTCGCCGGATATGGCGGCGTTGGCGGGGGCGGCTGAGGTGTCGGTCATGGTGGTCTTCCTCCGGGTGCGGGGCGGGTGGTCAGCTCGCGTGTGCTTCGAGGGCGCTCTGGCCGTAGCCGTGTTCGTTCGCCTCGGCCTCGGGACGGGTGCGGCGGCCGGGTACGCGGACGGAGGCGCGCTTGAGCCAGCGGTCGGTGCCGTCGTAGCGGGCCTGGAAGGGCACCCGGCCGTGGACGACGAGGTCGTTGTCGACGACCAGGACTTCGCCCGGGCTGAGGCCGACGGCGACCGAGACACGGGCCAGTTCGTCGGAGAGGCGCCCGTACGCGGAGCGGTAGGCCTCGTCGGCGTCGTCCAGCGGGGTGTACGCGGGGTCGAAGCGCAGCGTCATGCCGTCGTCGGTGGCGAACAGGGTCGGCACCACGGGCGGGGCCTCATCGGCGTAGCCCTGGGCCTCCTCGTAGGCGTCGTCGGGGAGGATCGGCAGTGCCGGCCCGGTGAGGATCTCGATGTCCGCGTCGGCGAGTTGGGTCTTGCGGATGCTGGCGGCGGTGGTGGCGATGTTGTCGTGGTTGCGCATGCAGCCGAGCATCAGGAGGTGGGCGCGGCCGGGGTGGAAGGCGTCCTCGGTGTGAGGGCTGAGAAGCACGGTGCTGCTGGCGCCGGTCTGTTCGGTCTCGTGGCCTGGGGAAGGGACGATGTTGTGTACGAAGCGTCCGTTCTGCTGGCCTTCCCAGGCGATGGGGTTGCCCATCACGGTGGCGAGAAGAAGCAGGGCGATGTCGTACACGGCGCCGCTGTCGCCGGCGGTGGCCCAGCTCGAGGGCGTGCCACCGACGGCTTCGTCGTCGACCTCGAAGCCGCGCAGGACGAAGAGGCCGTCGGCGGTGTCGACGGGGCGGCAGTGCGCGCGCAGGGTCTGGCTGAAGTCTTCGGTGACCTCGGCGACGCGGGCCAGGAGCTGGGGACTCGTGGCGGAGGTGCCGAACTCGGCGAGGATTTTCTCCGCGGCCTGGCGGAGTTCACCCGCGGTCTGGGCGTCGAGCTCGCGGACGGGTGCGGCTGCCGTGCTCATGGCGAAGAGATCCGTTTCGTCGGATGGCAGGGGGATCCGCAGTTCTGGGTACGGCCTCCCGCGCGGGCGGCGGGAGTTGCGTAACTGGCAAGACGCGACGGTTGGTTGGGGCCTGTCGTGGATCTGCGGAACCGGCGAACGCCCCGAACCGTAACACCGAACTGAGGTAAGGCAAACCTTACCGTCCGGTCATGTGGGGGCGATATTCAGACATGCGCCCCATTGCGGTCGGCGACTTGCGGAAATGGCTGCCATTAGGATAGGCAACCCTAAGCATCTCCCCCGTTGCTTCAGTGGATCGAGGACGTAAGTGAACTTCAACAGGCGACAAGTGCTGTGGGCCGGCGGAGCGATAGGCGCGACAGCACTGCTCGCCGCCTGCTCTTCGGGGAGCGGGGACACCGCCACCGACAAGGCGGCCGCCGGGGACGGAAAGCCGAAGAGTGGCGGCACGCTGCGTATCGGGGCGCTGGGTCGTGCCGGAGCCATCACTCGTGACCCCCACGGCACCCAGGCCAACGAGAGCGACTATCTGGTCATCGCGCTCGTCTTCGACACCCTGGCCATGCCCGGATCCAAGTCCAACACCGTGCCACGCCTGGCTGCTTCCTGGGAGCCCTCGGCCGACCTGAAGACCTGGAAGTTCAAGATCGCCCAGGGCGCCACCTTCCACGACGGGAGCCCGGTCACCGCCGAGGATGTCGTCTGGTCGCTGCGCCGCCTGCGCAACACCAAGTCGGGAGCCTCCCGTCTGCCGGGAGTCAAGGGCCCGCAGAGCATCACAGCCGAAGGCGCCGACACCGTCGTCATCGTCTCGGACTACGCCAACGCCGACTTCCCCCTCCTGACGCGGCTCACCACCTTCGTCATGAAGAAGGACACTGCCGACAACGCACTCGACAAGGCTCCCGGCACCGGCCCGTTCAAGCTCGACTGGTACCGCAACGGCAACGCACGCCTGGTCAAGAACGACAAGTGGTACGGCGGTACCGTGCACCTCGACGCCATCGAGGTCACCATGTTCGAGACCCCGCAGGCCATGGCCAACGCCCTGCTCGCCGGGCAGATCGACGTCGCCTCCAACGTCGGGGCCGTCGCGGCCCGTACCGCCGAGACCCGCAAGGACGTCCAAGTCCTGCGCCGTCCCAACGACATGGCGATGCCCATCGTCATGCGCACCGCCGCCGGCAGCCCCTTCGCCGACCCGCGCGTGCGCGAGGCCATGCGCCTGGTTGTCGACCGCGATGCGATGGTCAAGCAGGTCCTCTCCGGCTACGGCACCGTCGCCAACGACATCCTGGGCACCGGCGACCCCGCTTTCGCCAAGGACATCCCCCAGCGCAAGCGCGACCTGGACAAGGCCAAGAAGCTGCTCGCCGAGGCCAACTTCGACCTGTCGAAGACCTACTCCCTGGTGACCACTGAGGACATCTCCGGACTCGCCGAGTCCGCGACCCTCTTCGCCAACCAGGCCCGCGAGGCCGGCATCAAGGTCGAGGTCGTCAAGCAGGAATCCGGCGCCTTCTGGGACAAGACCTGGAAGACCGGCGACTTCTACACCACTTACTGGGGTACCAACGACTCGGTGGTCTTCTTCGCCTCCAAGACCATGGCCAGCGAGGCCGGACAGAACGAGGCCGGCTGGGCCGACCCCGGCTTCGACGCCGCCTATCGCAAGGCCATCGCCACCGCGGACGAGAAGGAACGCGCCGCTGCCCTCAAGGAGCTCCAGCAGATCGAGTACGACCGCTCCGGCTACCTGCTGTGGGGCATGGCCGACGGCATCGACCTGGCCGCCGCCAAGGTCAAGGGCCTGCCCACGCTGCCCGGTTACGGCCGCGTCCAGCTCGAGAACGCGTGGCTGGCTTGAGCCGCACGGCCCAGGATCGCGCTGTGGCCGTCCCCGTCACGACGGGGACGGCCACAGCGCCGCGCCGCGCCCGCCTGCCGCTGCGCCTGGCGGCCGCAGTCGCCCGGCGCGCCCTCATGCTGGGCATCCTGCTCGCCGTGGTATTCGGCGCCGTCGAACTGCTCCCCGGCGACGCCGCGAGTGCCAGCTCGGAACGCGGCGACAGTGCCGCAGACGTCGAGGCCCGTCGACACCTGCTCGGCCTCGACCGCCCCGTCTGGGAACGCTTCTCCGACTGGATGACCGCCCTGCCCACCGGCGACCTCGGCATCAGCGCCCGCGGACAGAAGGTCGCCGAACTCCTCGCCGACCCCCTGCCCAACACCCTCCTCCTCGGCGGCACCGCCTTCGTGCTTACCGCCATCGCTTCCCTGGCCCTGGGGTGCTGGGCCGCCACTCGCCCTGGCCGCCTCACCGACCGCATCATCAGCCACACCTCCACCGCCGCGTTCGCGATACCGGAGTTCGTCGTCTCGGTCGCCCTGCTGCTCGTACTTTCGCTCTGGACCGGCTGGCTACCTGCCGTCACCCTCACCGGTGCTGACGGTTCACTGGCCACCTGGACGATGCTGATCATGCCGGTCCTGGCCCTGGTCATCCCGCAGACCGGCTGGAACACCCGTATCGTCCGCGGGGCCCTCGCCGATCAGGCCCGCACCCCGCACGTCGAAGCCGCTCACCTCGACGGGCTGCCCGTCCACCGGGTCGTGCTCCGTCACGCGCTGCCAGGTGCGATACCCGCTATCGCCACCGGCATCGCGACCTCCACCGGCATGCTGCTCGGCGGGGCCGTCGTCGTGGAGACCCTCTTCAACTACCCGGGTATCGGCTCTGTCCTGGCCTTTGCGGTCAGCAGCCGCGACACCCCGCTGATCGCCGGAGTCGTCGCTTGCGCCGGAGCCGCCATCAGCCTCGTCCTGCTGGCCGCCGACCTGTTGCGCGCCCGCATCCTGGGAGCACGCTCATGACCGCCGCCCCAGCCACCACCGCTGCCGACAGCGCCCGATCCAGCGGCACCAGGGCTCGGACGTTGTTCCGCGTCTCACCCGGGCTGCTTCTGATCATCCTGGCCCTGACCGGTCCGTGGCTCGCCGCTCACCCGCTCGACACGCCTGTCACCGCGCCTTACGCGGCCGCCGGCGACGGAGCGGTGTTGGGCGGGGACCAGCTCGGGCGTGATGTGCTGAGCCGCCTTTTGCACGGCGGCACGGCGCTGATCGCAGGCGCCCTGTTGATTGCGGTGGTCGTCACTGCCGTCGCCACCGTGGTGGGCTGCCTCGCCGTCCTGCGTCCCCGGCTGGGAAGCGCCATCGAGCGCACCGCCGATGTCTTCATTCTCCTGCCGCCGGTACTCGGCATCATGCTGATCGCCCTGGCTTGGCCCGGCGGCGGACGCTGGGCCGTCATCGCCGCCGCCATCGTCCTGGGCACCCCGTACGCCATCCGGATCGTCGCCTCCGCTGCCGCGCCCCTGGCCTCCGCGGGATACGTCGAAGCCGCCATGGCCCGGGGGGAGAGCTCGACGTACATCGCCTTGCGGGAACTGCTGCCCAACCTGCGCGCCACCGTGCTCGCCCTCTTCGGACTGCGGTTCGTCGAAGCCGTCTATGTGATCTCGATGGCCGGATTCCTCCAGATCGGCCTCCAACCCCCGGCCGCGGACTGGGCGCTGATGATCCGCGAGAACGCGCCCGGCATCCTCCTCAACCCCTGGGCCGTCCTCGCCCCGAGCGCGGCCATCGCCGTCCTCGCGATCAGCTTTAACCTCGCCTCCGCCTCCCTTGCCTCCCGCTCCACACTCAAGGCGGTCACCACCCCGTGAGCAACACCGCACCCGCCCCCCGATCCACCCCGGCCACGGACACTCCCGTGGCCGGGGCCACCGGCCTCGAAATCCGCATCCCCGGCGGACCGGTCCTGCTGCACCCGGCCTCCCTGACCGTCCGGCCCGGACAGATCACCGCCCTGACCGGCCCCTCCGGCTCCGGCAAGACCACCCTGCTCCGCGCATTCATCGGCCGCTTCCCCGACGGCGCGGCCATCACCTCCGGAACCCTCGATGTCCTGGGCCACCGGCCTGACGGACTAGCCCACCGGGATCTGCGGAACCTGCGTCGCCACCGGATCGCCTACGTTGGCCAGGACCCCGGCTCCGCCCTCAACCCCCGCATGAAGATCCGCAGCATCGTCGCCGAGACCGCCACCGACCCGAGCGACGAGGCCGTGCTCGGCCTGCTGCGCGAGTGCCGCCTCCCGGTCGACGACGGCCTCCCAGACCGGCGCCCCACCGCGGTATCCGGCGGCCAGCAGCGCCGCGTGGCCCTCGCCCGTGCCCTGGCTCGCACCCCCGAGATCCTCCTCCTGGACGAGCCCACCGCCGGGCTCGACTCCGCCCTGCGCGACGAGATCGCCGAACTGCTCCGCGATCTGGCCACGAGCCGGGGCCTGGCCATCGTCATGGCCTGCCACGACCCCGAACTCGTCAAAGCCTGCGCCGACCACGTCGTCCACCTCACCGCGCCCCAGCCCGCGCACGTACCGCCCCAGCGCACCGCCGGATCCAGCGCCCGCCCCATGGCCACCACCAAGGGCGGTGAAGGGCTGGTCACGAAGGGGGTCAGCGTCGCCTTCACCCACCACACCGGCCACCACCAGGCACTCGACACGGTGGACTTCGGCGCGGCTCCCGGCTCCGCCACCGGCATCGTCGGACCCTCCGGCTCGGGCAAGACCACCCTCCTGCGCGTCCTGGCCGGACTCCAACCGGCCAACTCAGGCGAACTCGCCTTGGACGGGAACCCGCTCGCCTTCACAGCCCGCAAGCGCCCGCGCCGACACCACCGCTGCATCCAACTCGTACCGCAGAACCCTCTGGGCGCGCTGAACCCCTCCCGCACCATCGGCGCCACACTGGCCCGCCCTCTGCGCCTGCACACAGGTCTGCCCCGGCCGGGCATCGCCGCCAAGGTTGCCGACCTCCTCCACCAGGTCGAACTCCCGGCCGACTTCACCGACCGCTACCCTGGCGAGCTCTCCGGCGGCCAGCGCCAGCGCGTCTCCATCGCCCGCGCCCTCGCCACCGACCCCGACTACCTGCTCTGCGACGAGATCACCTCGGCCCTCGACCCCGAGACCGCGGTCACCGTCATGGACCTCCTGGCCCGCCTGCGCGCCGACCGCGGCCTGACCATCGTCATTGTCTCCCACGAACTCCACCTGATCACTGCCTACACCGACACCGTGTACCTCCTGGACACCGGCAAAATCACCGCCAGCGGCCCCACCGCAAAGGTCATGCCCAGCGCCTGAGCGGCCGCACGGCAGGCTGACCCTCGGTGTCTGCTCAGGAGCGAAACAGGGCGTGGCCTGCCACCAGTTCGACCGTCACGGCCACCGCCTGCGCCGCCAGCAAGGCGATAAGACGAACAGGTGTACCGCGCCCAGGCCGAGGGACTGCAGCTGACCGGTGAGGGCGGGTTGCTTCAGCAGTTGACGAAGCGGCTGCTGGAGTCCGCTCTGGAGGGAGAGATCACCGATCACCTCGGCTGTGAAAAGCACGACCTTGCCGGGAAGAACGGCGGCAACTCCCGCAACGGCACCCGCGCGAAGACCGTGCTGACGGACGTCGGTCCGGTAGAGATATCCGTGCCCCGCGACCGCGACGGATCCTTCGAGCCGAAGATCGTCAAGAAGCGGCAGAAGCGCCTGACCGGCGTGGACGAGATGGTCATCTCGCTGTCGGCGAAGGGGCTGACCACGGACGAGGTCCAGGCTCACCTGGCCGAGGTCCATGGAGCCGAGGTCTCCCGCCAGACGGTCTCCACGATCACCGACAAGGTCATGGACGGCATGGCCGAATGGCAGAACCGGCCCCTGGGCGCGGTCTATCCGGTGGTCTTCATCGACGCGATCCACGTGAAGATCCGCGACGGCGCCGTCGCCAACCGGCCCATATATGTGGCCCTGGCCGTCACCGTCGAGGGCCGGCGCGACATCCTGGGACTGTGGGCCGGCGACGGCGGCGAGGGCGCCAAGCACTGGCTCCACATCCTCACCGAGATCAAGAACAGCGGCGTGGGCGACGTCCTCATGCTCGTCTGCGACGGTCTGAAGGGCCTGCCCGACGCGGTCGAGACCGTCTGGCCCCGCACGGTCGTACAGACCTGCGTGGTCCACCTGCTGCGGAACTCCTTCCGCCATGCCGCCTGCCAGGACCGGGACAAGATCGCCAAGCTCCTCAAGCCCGTCTACACGGCGCCGACCGAGGAGGCTGCCCTCGACCGGTTCGCCGAGTTCGCCGACGCCTGGGGCAGGAAGTATCCGGCGATCGTGAGGCTCTGGGAGAACGCCTGGGAGGAATTCACCCCGTTCCTCCGCTTCCACACCGAGATCCGCCGCATCGTCTGCACGACGAACACCATCGAATCGGTGAACGCGCGGATCCGCCGGGCGGTCCAGGCCCGCGGGCACTTCCCCAACGAGACCGCCGCCCTGAAGTGCGTCTACATGGCGGTCATGTCCCTGGACCCCACCGGCCGAGGTCAGGCCCGCTGGACCATGCGCTGGAAGACCGCCCTGAACGCCTTCGACATCACCTTCGACGGCCGGCTCTCCGCAGCCCGCCAGTAACCCCAACCACCCTCGATACACTGCTCGATTGACAGACCCTGGCGTGGGGGGGGGGGGGGGCGGGCGCCGCCCCCCCCGGGGAGATGAGGAAAAAATTATATTGGGTGGGGGAACGGGCGGCCGGGGCCCCCAGTAAAATAAAA
>NZ_JBHVWS010000081.1:0-8595 GCF_042882185.1 Streptomyces sp. NPDC058239 | reverse complement strand
CCCTCCGTCACAAGCCAAACTCATTTCACGTTCTTTTTTGTTGTGGGTGTTGTGTGTTTTTTTTTTATCGTCCCTATTTCCCACGCGGGGGCGGCCCCCCCCGCCGCCGGCCCCCCCCGCCACGGATGTCCTAGTCGATCAGTCTTGATCGGCAGTGGCGATCCGGCCGGCGTACCGCTGAGTCCAGGCGGTGTCGGTGTCGACGGTGATGACCACGTCGTAGTAGCCCTGCTGGGTCGGCCACATGACGACCTTCGTCTTGCCGCCGTCCACCGTGACGTTCTGGGTACGGCCGAGGTAGTCATTAGCGGTGAGCGTGTAGCGCACCGGCTTGGTGCCGTCGTTGTGCAGCGTGAGCTTCACCTGAGCCTCGCGCTTGGTGCCCGAGCCCTTCAGCAGGTCGACCTCGACGCGCGGGAGGCCACCGTCGGTCCTTCCAGCTGGCGTGACCTGACCGGCGAAGGAGCGCACAAAGCCGTCGTTGGAGTAGATCGAGAAGGCGTACTTGCCGTCGGTGGTCTTGGTGTCCCAGGTGTACTCGCGCGGCTTGCGCGCGGTGACGGTCAACGGCGTGTTGGAGAACGCCTGGTACTTGTCGGGGAAGACCTGGAAGCTCACGGCCTTGCCCTTCGCGCCGCCGGTCAGGGCCATCGTGGCGGTGACCGTCCCCGACGCGCGGTCCTCCGAGACCACCGCGTGCGGATGGAAGGTCAGCGGGCGCGGCTTCATGTGGTCGGCGTTGATCGACACCGGCTGCTCGGCGAGCGGGTCCGGGAAGGTAGCCGGCCCAGGTTGCGGGTGGGCGAAGTCGACCGCGCTGGTCAGGTCGCCCGCGATCGAGCGCCGCCAGTCGCTGATGTTGGGGCATTGGAACGGCTTGCCGAGGTGGGCCGCCCAGGTCTCGAGGAACTTGATCGTCGAGGTGTGGTCGAAGACTTCCGAGGCGACGTACCCGCCGCGGGTCCACGGCGAGACCAGCAGCATCGGCACTCGTGGACCGAAGCCGAGCGGGTAGTCGTCGACGTACTCGCCCGCTGTGCCCGGCTCAGGCCACGGCGGCAGCACGTGGTCGAACTTCCCGTCGTTCTCGTCGTAGTTGAGGATGAAGAGGGTGTGGTTCCAGATATCGGGGTTGCTCTGCAGGATGTCGAGCGTCTTTTTGACGTAGCGCTCGCCGTGCAGGGTGTCCGCGTCCGGGTGCTCGGACCAGCCGTACGGCGCCACGATCCAGGAGACTGCCGGCAGCGGGTGTTCCGCGCCCGGCTGGCAGGCGTCATGGAGGTTTTTGAGGACCGCGTCGAGGTTCTCGTCGGAGTCGTCGTTCGGTGAGGTCATGCCGGAGTAGTACGTGGCGTTGCCGCGCCAGATCAGCCCGGTGCCCGGCCGCAACTTCGGGTCGTCGGTGCTCAGCCCCTCCGGGTCGAATCCCTTGAAGTACTTCAGCTCGTTGTCGCCGTAGTCGCCGACCCAGGTGCTGATGTAACCCTGTCGCCCGTTGCCGCTGTTGTCGGAGTAGAGCCGCCAGTCGATGCCGACCTGCTGGAGCTGCTCGGCCACCGTGATCCAGGGACGGGAGTAGTTGGACTCATCGCTATTGCCCGTCTCGCTGTTGGCAGTACCGCTCCACAGGTACTTTCGGTTGGGGTCAGTCGGCCCGAACTCAGAGCAGAAGTTCTGGTCGGCGATGGTGTACTGGGCGGCGACCGAATGGTAGAAGTTCATGTAGGCGTCGCTGTGGTAGTTCATGCAACTGGCGCCGTTGTGCTGCACCCACAGGTCCCACTTGCGGTGGTTGACGTCGCCCCAGGCTCCGTGGTCGTTGCCCCAGGTGCCGTCGTCGGCCTTCGGGGTGACGACGTTGCCGTTGTCACCCTTCTGCTGGAAGACGGTAGTGCCGTCCTGGAACCGCAGCGCCTGCTTGTCCTTGAAGCCGCGTACACCGGGGAACGTGCCGAAGTAGTGGTCGAGAGACCGGTTCTCCTGCATCAGGATCACGACATGCTTCAGGTCGGACATGTCGCCCTGGAAGCCCTTCGGCAAGACATACCTGGGCTTCGAAGCGGCGTACGCGCCGCCCGCCCCGACGGTCCCGCCGAGCGCCAGCGCCCCGGCGGCGCCCCCCGCGCCCTGGAGGAACCGACGGCGGGTGGTACCGGTCGTCATTTCTGGTCTGTCGCCGAGCTCGGACTCCGGCATCGGGAAAAGTTGTTCAGACATGTTGAGGACGTTGCCGGAGCACCATGAAAGTAACAACAGCCAGAAATCTACGGGGGGATGGCTGTACGGGAAACACTTGGGGTGGGTGCGAGCCATATGAGAGGGCGGCATGAGGCTTGATGTCCGGTTCACGACTGGGGTTGGGGGAGGCGTGCTGGTCAGGGTGGAGCGGGGGGATCCACGGGCGGGGCTGGGCGAACAGGCCGGGTTCGGGTTCAGCGAGGAGGCCGCAGCTGACCAGGCGTTTCAGCTTGGACCGGATGTCTTCGGTGTTCTTCGCGATGATCGGCAGGTCCAGAGCCTGGCAGAGGTCGCGGCACCGTAGCGGGCCGTCGGCGTCGGCGAAGACGGTGAGGATCTGCTGGTAGGCGGGGTGCTCGGGGACGGCCGGTATCGTGAGCGCCTGTTCGGGTTCAGGCTCGGTGGCGAGGTCGGCCGCGATGCCCAGCAGTGTCTTCCGGGTAATCCGCAGCTCGGTGATCTCGGTGTCGAGTTCGGCCAGGCGGGCGGTGAGATGCTCGATCTGCGCCCGGGTCTGCTCGGCCTGGTCGGCGAGGTGGGCCTAAGAGGTCGTTTTCCTGCAATTCGTTTTGAAAGATAGCGATTCTACCGGTGCGTGAGTGGGGGACGGTTGAGGCCACTGAGGCGGGTGGCTCGAAGGTGCTCTTCTGGGGTGACGGGTGGGGCGGAGTATGTCTTGAGCCTGTTTCATCCCAGGGTGGGAGGGCGCATTGGCTTTGCTCCCGTTGTCGGTGCCGCACGCCTGGGCGTGGGCTGCCCTGAGCGGTACGTCCAGAGCATGACTGAACGCCGCCCGTATCCGAGTGATCTGTCCGATGCCCGCTGGGAGTTGATCGAACCGGTCCTGACCGACTGGCGGGGCGAGCGCCGCAGCAGGGCCCTGGACATCGGGCGACCACCCGAGCACGACCTGCGTACCATCCTGGACGCGATCCTCTACGTGGACCGCACCGGAGTGCAGTGGCGCTACCTCCCCCACGACTTCCCGCCCTGGGAAACGGTCTACGGCTACTTCGCCAAGTGGGAAAAGGACGGCGTGTTCGCCCAGCTCGGCGGGCTGCTGCGGAGCCTGCTGCGTGAACACGAAGGCCGCAACGTCGAACCGTCCGCGTGCGTCATCGACGCACAGAGCGTGAAAACCTCCACCAGTGTCCCCGCCACGAGCCAGGGCACGGACGCGGGCAAGAAGAGCGTCGGCAGGAAGAGAAGCATCGTGACGGACGCACTCGGCCTGCTTCTGGCGGTCCTGGTCACGGCCGCGAGCGTCCAGGACTCCGTCGCCGGCACCAGCCTGATCGACACGGTGGCTGCCGAGCACCCCACGATCCGGAAGGTCTGGGTCGACGGCGGCTACCGCCAGCACCTCGTCGAGCACGCCGCGACCCTGGGAATCGACATGGAAATCACCCAACGCAAGCCCGGGACCAGGGGCTTCACCCCCATCCCGAAGCGGTGGGCCGTCGAGCGAACCTACGGATGGCTGATGCTTCACCGCCGCCTGGTCCGCGACTACGAAGCCCTGCCCACCCGCTCCGAAGCCATGATCCACCTCGCCATGACCGACCTCCTGGCCCGCCGCCTCACCGGGGAAACCACCGTGTCCTGGCGCGACCCAACATCCCAGGACGAAACACAATCCACGGGATGAAACGCCGGGAGAAAACGACCTCTAACTAGGGCTTGTGGTCCGGCACTGACTCGGGTGGTCCTACGTACCAGCCTTGGACGGCCAACCAGAATCCGGCCAGCACTATAGCGACGAGCGTGACGCGGCCTGCGTACCCGACAACGGACGGTCCGATCATCCAACGTCGGGGCAGCAACCACGCTGACAAAGCAGCTGCCACTCCGACAAAGACGGTCAGCGGAAGCTCCGCGTACAGCACGCTCCAGTCCGGCCCCGCTTCGAATCCGGTGCGCGCCCGGAGTTCGGCGTCCGCGGCCCATCCCAGCAGCCCGACGAAACCACCGGCCAGGGCCACCCCGGTACCACTCAGTACTTCAACACGTTCCCTCATGATCGCTGGAGACGCTGGCTACCCCGTGGGAGTTCGCGCAGAACCGCACGATTCTCCGTCGCGGGAAACGAGGAGGCCGAGGACGATGGCGGCTACCGCGGCGATCGGGAACCATGAGACGGCACAGTGGTCATACAGACCCCACGGCCGCCCCTTGCGCACCGGGTTCGCGCCCGCCCTCCTGCCGCAGGCGGGCCTCGCCCGTGCGCTCGCAGCCCGCACCGGCATCGAGCAGTGGGTCGGCTGGTACAACACCGAGCGCTTGCACTCAGTACTCGGCTACCTCCCGCCCGGGGAATTCGAAGCCCAGCACTACCGATCCCAGGCGACCGCGAACGCCGCCTGAAACCACACAAACCAGCCGCTACGAAACTCGGAACAGCTCAGACGGCGGCTCATCTCGAAGCATGTGCGGTCCATGCAACGCGCGAAATTATTGGAGGACTCGCCACGGAGCGATCTGCCTCTGGGCGGCGGCCGGCAAATACTGGCAGCACGGGCGGAAAGTTCTCCGGCACCTCCCGCCGATACTCCGTCCCGTGCGTTCGCAGCGCCACGAGGTGGACGTCGGCAACATGGTGATCAAGCCGGCCACCACCACGATCCGGGCCGCGGTCACACATCGGGTCTCCGTCACCGACCAGTACGTCAATCACCCCGCAGGGTCTGGCAAGAAGTGCAAGAAGGGCGGACATCACAAGAAGTGCAAGAAGCACTGACACGCCGCAGAGCGGACGACTCATGAAGATGTCGCCCTGCCCCTGTTGAATTCGTCAGTGAGGCCTCCTCACCTCGGCGCCTGAGCCGGTTGGTTGGTTGGCCGTACCGAGGCGGCAGGAGCGCCGCCTCCTGCCGCCCTTCACCCTCGACCGACCGGGAAGGGCAGCAAGCGGTGGACCAGCCGTTGGAAGGGGGCGATGAACGCGTTCGACATCAACTGCGGGCTTGGTGAATGCTTCGCCTGGCTACCGATGTGAAATTCCGCAACGCGTCCCAGAATTGGTGATAGCTCTCGTCGAAGTCAGGGCTGAACACCGCTGATTCTTCGGCCATTGCATCGATCGCAAGGTAGACCCGCATGGATGCCCTCTCCAACTGGTCTGCTGCCCCTACCACATCGTCCGGGCCCTCCAAATGCGCTGTGTGGATCGCTCGCATCATTTCCGCGTGATGCTGAGCGTGACGCTGTTGCACCTCCCGTAGAGCGGAGGTCCGAGCCGCGGGCTCGCTCCAGCCCACGGCCGGAAGCACATCGATGAATCGCTCCCCCATCATGTGCGCATTGCGGATTACCTCGACATACGCGGATCGTCGCGAGGTCCTCGCACTTCCCGCTTCTTGCGCGGCTCGAGTCGTCTCGGACTGGATCTGGGCCGCCCGTGCACTGCCCCTGCTGCCTACCCAGCTGGCCAGGATGGCCGTGATGCCAGTGAGCGCGGCAATGAGTAACGCGGAGTCCTGCATGGGGTGATCCTGTCAGGATCATCTCCGGTGCACACCCGCGATGGCGAATGGGGGTGGGGAGAGTTCTCCGTCCTCTGTCCACAGGCCGGCGCCCGGCACCATGACGTGACCCCGGCTCACCACGCTCGCTCAGGAACCCGTTCGACTTGGGGTGATCGGCCCATGGGCGGGGGGTGTGGCTACGGTGCCAGGGGCGTCCGAGCGATCTTCCGGACGGGGCGCGCATCAGATACAAGTGGAGAGCGCGTGGAGCTGACGATCGCGGTGCAGAACCTCGGACTCGGCGGCCTCCGTACCGGGGCGGGGGATCCGGACCATCGCTGGCCGCAGCTGGCCGAGCGCATCAACAGCGCGGCCGAGCGGGTCGGCGCCCGGCACGTCGATGCTGTCCTGGTCCAGGAAGCCGCCGACTGGTACAAGTACGGTCACCGGCAGCTCGGGGTGGCCATGCGGGACCTGGACCTGGACGGGGTGCCGATCCCGCCGTCCCGCTCCGGTATCCCGCCGACGCTCCTCTACCGGCGCGCGACACTCGGCCGCTGGACGCACTGGAACACCGACTTCGCCCAGGAGACGCTGCACGGCTTCGGCGTCGCGGTATTCGACGTCGGCCTGCCCGCCCCGCTCGCCATCGTCTCCGCGCACCTGAACCCGTTCGTCGCCGACAAGGCGCGCGACGAGGAACTCAAAGAGCGGATCCAGGAGGTCTACACGTCCAACTACCGCGTCTACGGAGCCCGGAAGATCTGGCGCGAGCTGAACCGGCAGGAACACGCCGTGGCCCGCTGCACCGTCGAGCGCCTCATGCGCGAGCTCGGCATCACCGGTGTCGGCGTACACCTCGAAGTGCTCACCTGCGTACAGGTGAACGTGCCCGGTCGAGTGCCGCCGCATAGCGTGGAGCAGATGGCCTGGCAGCGTCGCACTGTGCGCCATGACAGTAGATCGGCGGCGCCGGAAACTTGTGTGACAAAGCCGCGAGCCCCTTGGCACAATCGGTGAGTTGCCCTGCCCGGTTCTGGAGGAACGTCACGGCTGTCAATTACGAGCTTGCCCCGGCCTGGTTGCCGTGGTCTGCCGTCGATCCCGACCTGATTGCCTTCGACTGGGACGATGAGGAGGGCTCTCAGGTCGCCACAGCGATCGCCTCGATGGTTCCTCCTGCCGGTGCCGGGTGGGATGAGAGACATCGCTTTACCACCGAGGTCACGGCGCTTCTGGCAGCCCGATACGGCCGATGGGCCTGCGGATGGCATTGGGCGGTCGGCGAGGGCGGTGGTGGTGGCGTCGTCACCAACTGGTGCTGCACCTCCCATTCCGTGGGCGAGCCCACAGCGACGGCCGCCAAGGTGGTCGCGTCACTGCTGGAGTGGCGCGACTGGCTGGAGGAGCTGGCCGAGCGGTTCGGGCAGATGGCGCCGCCCGCCGGGGCGGATGCCGAGGAGCGCAGTTGGCACCTGGAACGGGCGGTTACCCGACTGGTGACGGTGGTAGTGGACCGCACGGGTGCCGAATGCGGCTGGTATGGCCTCTGCGGCACTGTTCTCACGTGGTTCCTCTCCTCCACGGGCATGGGGCTGGAGACTGCGAAGCAAGCGGTCGACACTGCGATTGGTGGACGGTTCAAGAGCTGGACCGAACCGTCGCGCACCTTGGTCGACTCCGTAGGAGAGGATCTCGCCGTAGGCCTGACCGGAGAGCAGCCTTACCGTGACCGCTGACGCCTTGGCCGCCTGGTGCCATGTCAGGAACCAGGTCGACTGGGCTTCAGTGGTCGGTGAGACGCCGGCCCCGGTCGAGGCGACCGTGGACGGCCTCGGCACCTGGTGCGATGCGGGAGGCCGTTCCTCGAATCCGGCTCGAGGCGACCGACTACTCGCGGCGCTGGCTCAATCGCGCACCGACGCTTCCCGTAAGCGCCCCCTCACCTGCGTGCTTCTGGCTAAATGGCAGCGGCTTGTCCTCGGCCAGCCCGAGGTGTCGTTCCGACAAGGCGATGCGTTCGCCAAGGGCGGCCGTGAACGCTACGCACTTACGCCGCACACCCAGCGGGACTTTGAGCACTGTCTGCGCGATAGCGCCGACCCGAGAGTCCCCCTGGCCTCCCGTGCGGCCAGGGCCTACCTGGACGTCGCCTTCTTTCACCCCTTCCCGGATGGCAACGCCCGCCTCGCCATGCTCACCCTCGCCTACGTCTTGGAGCTGGAGGGAGTTCGGCTGGATCAGACCGGCCCCTTGCAGACCACGCGTTACGCGGACGACGCCGTCGGCGCGGCAGACCTGGCCGCCCTGGTCTCCGTCCTCATCCGCTCGACCCATCACCGTGCGCCCAGAGCCCGTTGCTGAGAGCGCAACCTCCCATCAGGTTCCCTTGACCTTGACCAGTCCGGCCGGGGGTTGAGCAGGTATATCCGTACGCGGCTGCGACGTTGATGTGTACGCCGACAACCGGCGCCGTCCACGGCAGGAAGGTGATCACGACGATCACCGATCAGGCCGCCGAGCGGGCCCCGGACCTCCTCGACCGCGACTTCGTCGCCAGTGCCCCCAACCGCTGCTGGGTCGCCGACTTCACGCACGTCGCCACCTGGAACGGGGTCGTCCACGTCGCCTTCGTCGTGGACACCTTCTCCCGTCGCATCGTCGGCTGGTCCACCTCCACCACCAAGGAGACCAGGCTCGTCCTGGACGCCCTGGAGATGGCCCTGTGGCAACGCGACCGGGACGGATTCCCGCACGAAATAGGCGAGTTGATACATCACTCGGACGCGGGGTCGCAGGGCGGATTCAATCGGTCGTCGCAACACCTCGTGATCAGCGAGGTGTGGGATGGTTCGTCGTCAGCAGGCAGCTGATCAGGCGATTCGGCCAAAGT
>NZ_JBHVWS010000080.1:0-36436 GCF_042882185.1 Streptomyces sp. NPDC058239 | reverse complement strand
GGGGGGGTTGGGCTCGGGCGTGGGGGGCCGGGGGTGGTGTGGGGGGGGGGCGGGGGGGTGGTGGCGCCGCGGAGGTTCGTGGCCTTTTCCCCCGGGGTGCTCTGGGGGTGACGCACCAGCCGGTCCGTCACCCCCTGAGCAGCCCTGTGCCGTCCGTTCAGTCGCGGACCGCCATGCCTTCGACGGCCACGGCCGCGGTCATGGTGCGCGGCATGGCCGGGTCCGGGACGCTCGCCCCGACCGGTGCGGTCTCCTCGGCCGGCGCCTGCAGCCCGGGGAGCAGACCGAGGACCGCCTGTCGCTGCGCCTCGCTGGTCGCCTCGTCGTGCGGATCGGGTGTGGCCGGGACCTGAAGCCGCAGTACGGGACCGGTGCCGAGCCGCGCATACCCCCGGCCGGGCGGGACGTCCGGTGTCGGCGTTGTGTGCGGCTCCGTGCCGAGCACCGACTCGACCTGGTCGCGGGAACAGTGGCCGAGCACGGCCCGTGCCCTGGTGTGGGTCCGTACGGTCTCGCCGAGGGTGTCCAGGCTGTCGAACTGATCGGTCATGACCACGGTGACGTTGGCCGCCCTGCCGTGCCGCAGCGGCACCTGGAGCAGCTCCTGGGGGTCGGGCTTGCCGTCGGCGGCAGCCAGGTGGCCGAGAGCGCTGGGCCGGTCCAGCAGGATCCAGAGCGGGCGCTTGATGTCGTCGGGGGCGGGGTGGCCGGATTGCCGGGCCCGGTTCGCCGCGATCAGCCGTCGCTCCGTCTCGTGGGCCGCCCATTCCAGGGTCGCCAGCGCGCCCGCCAGAGCGCACTCCACGGCCAGGACGCCGTCGCGCCCGGTCAGGCAGGCGTATTCGCCGGTTCCGCTGCCTTCGATGATCAGGATGTCGCCGTGCTGGAGCGCCTGCAGGGCGATGCAGCGCATCAGTGTGGTGGTGCCGCTGCCGGGCTGTCCGACGACCAGCAGATGCGGCTCGGTGGAGCGGGCGCCGGTCCGCCAGATGACCGGAGGTGCGTCGCGGGTCTCGTCGCCGTCGTTCACCGGAACGGTGCGCTGCACCGCGTCGCCGTCGGTGAAACCCAGCACGGTCTCGCCGGGGGCGGTGACGAAGCGCTGAGCCCCGATCGAGGTGGGCAGGGCGTCGAGCACGCTCATGACGAGCCGGTTGCCCTCCTCGTCCCAGGCGAAGTGGTACTCGCGGCCACGGCCGGACTTTGCGTGCAGCAGCTGCTCGATCCGGCTGCGGGAGGCGGCTTCGCTGTCGGTGAAGTAAGCGGGATACGTCACCTGGAGACGTGTCAGGCGCCCGTTGCCGTCGAACTCGTAACCGCCGAAGACCTTGTCCCAGTCGCCGCCGTGGGCGAACAGCGGACTTGGGTCGTCGGCCACGGAGAAGTACGGCACGAGTGCCTCGTACAGGGACCGCAACCGGTCGGTCTGCGCCTCGTCGGGGCCGGTCTTCGCGGGGGTCCGCTCCCGGCCCTTCCATGCGGCTGCGCCCATCACCGTGACCAGGGCGAGCACGGACCCGTACGGGATGAGCGCGACCACGAATACGCAGGCCGCGACGGAGAACAGCGTCGGACCACGCTTGTCCTTGGGCGTCGCGGCCCACTTCTGCCGTCCGGCTCCGGCCAGCAGTCGCAGACCACGAGTGATCATGATCAGCGGATGGAGGACGTCGGTGGCGTTGTCGGCGGCCGTGCGCGCGAACTCGCGACTGCGAGTGATCGAGGCGCTGCCGCTGCTCAGAATGCGGGGGAGTGGTCGCCGGGCCACGTCGGTCTCCTGACGGGGTGGGAGTGGTCGCGGAGGGTCAGAATTTGATCCCGCCCAACAGGCCGGCGAGACTCGCGCCGCCCGCGGTGATGCTCGGTGCGATGGCGGTGCCTGCCAGATAGAAGCCGAACATGGCGGTGACGACGGCGTGCGATGCCTTGAGGCCGTCCTTCCTGAAGAACAGGAAGACGATGATGCCGAGGATGACTACGCCTGACATGGACAGGATCATGAGAGGTTCTCCTGGTTAGGGGGACAGTCACCATGAGTCCTTCCAGGTTCACCGGAAGTATCTATACGATAAAAGCTGCATTTGGGTGAAAAGTCTGCATTTCCACCCGATCGGACCACGCGGGAGTGCCGGCGGGACGGAAACCTCTATGTCACGTGCTGTTCCGCCGTCACCGGACGTGATCTTTTGCCATGGGTGGGCCGGGTCACGTGAGCGGTTGAGCAGTACCCTGTCGATTCACTCGTACGGTCCCGACGCCGTACGCCCCAGCAGGTCGACAGCGTGAAACCCGTTGATGGAAGGCGGTCCGTCCGATGAGCGAAACCCCCGATCCCGAGGTGGTCGAGCTGGCGACGAAGGTCTTCGACCTGGCCCGCCGCGGTGAGACCGAAGCACTCGCCGCCTATGTCGACGCGGGTGTTCCCGCGAACCTCACCAATGACCGGGGCGATTCGCTGCTGATGCTCGCCGCCTATCACGGGCACGCCGCCGCGGTCACCGCCCTCGTCGGCCGTGGCGCAGACCCGGACCGGGCCAACGACCGCGGACAGACACCGCTGGCCGGAGCCGTCTTCAAGGGCGAGGATGCGGTGATCGAGGCGCTGCTCGCCGCAGGGGCCGACCCGACGGCCGGAACCCCCTCCGCGCTGGACACTGCACGCATGTTCGGCAAGGCCGACCTGCTGGAACTCTTCGGCTCCCGCTGACCGGGTACGCCGTAAATGTGGTCGCGGTGGCGAAATGGCTGGGTCATCATGACGTCGCGGGCCCGGTTCGGGCCACCGACGAGAGGCAGAGGAAGATGGTCTACACCAAGCAGAAGACGGCGGTCGGCCGATCATGTTGCTGCGCGGCGTAGTGCCCCACCCGGCACTTGGAACTGCACAGTCCCGGTTGCGTCGACAGCTTGATGTGAGGCTTTTCCCATGTTTGATCCGTTCATAGCGCCGAGCGGCACCCTGCTCGGCCTGCTGCAGAGGGGCCGTGGCGACGGCACGCTCCACGCGCTCGCCGCACCACGCCCCGAGGCCCTGGCGGCTCTCAACCACTGCGTCCTGAGCGATCCGCGTCACGACTGGCAGGTGGAGAACCGCTCGCTCTACTACGCACGCCTGTATCTCGACCTCGACGGCGGTATCGAAGAGATCGAGCGCCATCTGTGCGATCCCGACGACCACCTCGACACCGACGACTCACGCACCGGGCTGGCCCTCGCCGTGCTCGGCCACCTCGCCTCGTACGGACGGGACGACGCGCTGGCCCTGCTGCGGCGGTACGCCGCGACCGGGGCCAACTGGGCCTGGGCACTCGACGAGCTCGCCCTGCGCGACGACGACGCGGGGCTCCGCGCCCTCGCCGTACCCGTGCTCGGCAGGTTCCCGGCCACCGCGGAGGGCGCCGCCGAGCTGGCCGCCGTCGTACGGGACGCCTTCGAACCCCGCCCCTGGAGGCTCTGGGCGGACGACCCGCGCGAAGAGGTCGGCGCCAGGGTCAGGGCCGCCTCCGAACAGGGCTCCTTCGACCGCTGGCAGCGGCAGATGCGGCCCGGCGGCCCCCGCCCCGGCTGGAGCGTCCAGGCCGTCCTCGACTGGGCCCAGCAGGGACTCGAACGAGGCAGCGTCCTCCATGTCCCGGCCGCCCGCTGCCTCACCGCCGTCGCCGGACCCGAGGACCGGTCCACGATCATCGAGGCCGCCCGCAGCGGCCCGGAAGGCGCACGCTGCGCCGCCCTGCACTTTCTGGCCGAGACCAGGGATCCTGCCGTTCTCGACCTGATCGAGATCGCCGTGGTCGGCGCCTCGCGCACCGTCGCCGACGCGGCCGTCGCAGCCTTCGAGCGGATGTGCGGCGACGCGGCGGTGGAGCGTGCCAGGCGCTGGGCCCGACGGCCCGACGCACTCGGCGCCTCCGCGGCCGGTGTGCTCGCCTGCCGGGGCGGCGCCCAGGACGCGTCACTGGTCCTCGGAGCACTCCGCGAGGCCGTGCGGGGCGAAGGCCCGGACGCACCACGCCTGTGGACCCTCGTCGACGGCACGGGCAGGCTGGGCATCGCTTGTGCGGCTCCCGTGCTGCGCCATGTCTACCGGGAGACGTCCTCCTCGCACCTGCGCGGCCGAGCGGCCCGCGCACTGGCCGCGACCGACCCCTCCTTCGCCACCGGATTCGCCGTCGAATGCCTGTGGGACTGCGAGGAGACCACCCGCGAGGTCGCCGCACTCCACGCCGAGACCGGCGACATCAGGGTCGCCGAGCGACTGCGCCGACTCGCCGCGGACCCGGCCGAGGAGGCCGAGGTGCAGACAGCGGTACGCAGCAGGATCGGGCCCGACACCCCAGCGGTCTGACCGGAGTACGCACAGCGGCGCGCGTCAAAGGTGCGCGGCGCGAACGGGCGAGCAGCGCGTCGGGGGCGCGCTCGGCTCAAACGCTCATGGGACGTTCCCCCGACGGAAAGATCCAAGTCGGCCCGGACACGTCCGGCGTGGCGACAACACGGGTATGCGTGTCGTCATCGTCACCGAATCCTTCCCGCCCGATGTCAACGGCGTGGCCCACTGCGCCCTGCAGGCGGCCCGGCATCTCGCCGGCCGCGGCCACGAACCGCTCGTCGTCGCCCCGGCCACGGCCGGCGCGACACCCACATCCCGTTCGGACCTCTCCGACGCCTTCGAAGCCGACGCACCGTGCCCCGTGGTGCGGATCCCCTCACTTCCCCTGCCCGGCTATCCCCAGGTCCGGGTGGCACTTCCGAGCCGGCGGCTGACGGCCGCCCTCACCGTGCACCGCGCCGAACTCGTCCATCTGGCAGGACCATTCGTGCTCGGCGTACGGGGCATGGCAGCCGCGACCAGGCTCGGGCTGCCGACCGTGGCCGTCTACCAGACCGACCTGGCCGGCTACGCACGCACGTATCTCGGCACCGGCGAGAACACCGCCTGGCGCCGGATGCGCGCCGTGCACAGCGCCGCCGACCGCACGCTCGCCCCGTCCACCGCCGCCCTCCGCGACCTCACCGAACACGGCGTGCCCCGGGTACGGCTGTGGCCACGCGGCGTCGACACCGCACGGTTTCGGCCCGGACTGCGGGACGAGGCACTGCGCCGTCGTCTCGCGCCCGGCGGGGAGCGGATCGTCGGGTACGTCGGACGGCTCGCCCCGGAGAAACACGTCGAACTCCTCGCCGGGGCCTGCGCGGCACCCGGGGTCCGGGTCGTGGTCGTCGGGGACGGCCCCAGTGGTGCATCGCTGCGGACCGCCCTGCCCGGCGCGGTCTTCCTCGGCCGCAGAACCGGGGACGACCTCGCCCGGTTCTTCGCCTCGCTGGACATGTTCGTGCACACAGGACCGTACGAGACGTTCTGCCAGACAGTGCAGGAGGCCATGGCCTCCGGAGTACCCGTGATCGCCCCGGCGGCGGGCGGACCGCTCGACCTCGTCGACCACGGGCGGACCGGGCTGCTGGTACCGCCGCTCGACAGCGGTGCCGTGGCGGCGGCAGTCGGCGCACTCGCCGCGGACCCCGCGCTCGCGGCGGCCTACGGGGCCACCGGCCGGGCCATGGTCGAGGGCCGGACGTGGCAGGCCGTGGGCGATCAGCTCCTGGACCACTACGACGAGGTGCTGCGCGACCGGACGGCGGTGGCTGCATG
Organism: Streptomyces sp. NPDC058239; assembly: GCF_042882185.1. Taxonomy (NCBI): domain Bacteria; kingdom Bacillati; phylum Actinomycetota; class Actinomycetes; order Kitasatosporales; family Streptomycetaceae; genus Streptomyces; species Streptomyces sp. NPDC058239. The sequence continues at coordinate 30,786 of NZ_JBHVWS010000080.1, read as the reverse complement.
ACCGGCCGCGAACGCCGGACGGTCATCGTCCGGCTGGCGAACTTCATCACCCCGTCATCGGGCGGACTGCGCACCGCCCTTGACGAACTCGGCCGCGGCTATCTCGCGGCCGGGCACGAGCCGGTGCTCATCGTGCCCGGCGACACACGGAGCGACGAGCGTACGGAGCAGGGGAGGGTGATCACGCTCCCCGGGCCGGTCCTGCCGGGCAGCGGAGGCTACCGCGTACTGGCAGGCCGGCGCAGCCTCCGCCACCTCCTGGAAACGCTGCGACCCGACCGTCTTGAGGTCTCCGACCGGACCACGCTGCGATGGACGGGGGAGTGGGCGCGCCGTGCCAGGGTGCCCGCCGTGATGGTCTCCCACGAGACGGCCGACGGGGTGCTGCGCACCTGGGGCGTCCCGGCCGGCGCGGCCGGGCGTACGGCCGACCGCCTCAACGCGCGCAGCGCCCATGCGTACACCCGGATCGTGTGCACCACGCAATGGGCGGAGCGCGAGTTCCTGCGCATCGGCGCCCGCAATGTGGTGCGCGCCCCGCTCGGCGTGGACCTGCGGCGCTGCCGCCCCCACCGGCGCAGTACGGTGCTGCGCGCCCGGCACCTGCACGGCCTGGGCGTGCTGCTTGTGCTGTGCTCACGGCTCTCGGTCGAGAAACGCCCCGGCCGGGCCCTGGAGACCATTGCCGAGCTGCGGCGTCGGGGGGTGCGCGCGGCGCTGGTCGTCGCGGGCGACGGGCCACTGCGTGCGGGCCTGGAGAGCAGAGCTCGGGCGCAGCGGCTGCCGGTCGAATTCCTGGGCCATGTGCGGGACCGGGAGACTCTGGCGGATCTGCAGGCGGCGGCCGACATCTGCCTGGCGCCCGGACCCGCCGAGACGTTCGGCCTGTCGGCCCTGGAGGCACTGGCCTGCGGCACCCCGGTGGTGGCGAGCGCGAGTTCCGCGCTGCCGGAGGTGATCGGTGGTGCCGGGGTGGCCGCCGCGGACACGGGTGAGGCGTTCGCCGCCGCGGTACAGGAGCTGCTCGGGCGCCCGCAGGACGGGCGTCGCGCCGAGGCGAGGCAACGGGCCGAGCTCTTCGGCTGGGACCGCTCGGTGGCCGCGTTCCTGGCCGCGCACGACGTGCCGGAGCGGGGCCGCATTCCGGGGGTACGGACATGAAGGGGGCGGCGGCGCCGTCAGGCACCCCGGGACCGCACGCTTCCACTTCGTCGAGCTTCTCCACGGTGCGGTTCGCCGCGCTCGGCGACTCCTTCACCGAAGGCGTCGGTGACCCCGTCCCCGGTGGCCGGCGAGGCTGGGCCGCACTGCTCGCCGAAGGGCTCCCGGACGGCCGGCGGGGCGTGGAATTCCGGAACTTCGCCGTCAGCGGTGCGCAGTCCGGTGACGTCCTGGACCGGCAGGCCGCGGCGGCGGCCGCCTTCCGGCCCCACCTCGCGTCCGTCGTCGTCGGCGTCAACGACACCCTGCGCCGCACGTTCGACATCCGGCTCCTCGCGCGGCGTCTCGACGAGGTCTGCGCGCTCCTGACGGCGAGCGGAGCCGTACTCCTGACCGCCTGTCTGCCCGACCCCGGCGCCGTGCTCGGACTTCCCTCGGCCCTGGGCAGGCCGCTCGCCCGGCGCCAGGCCGCGGTGAACACCGTCGTGCACGCCTTGTCCGAACGCTACGACGCCGTTCATCTGCACATGGCGGACCGGGCCTGGGTCTGCGACCGCTCCCTGTGGAGCGCCGACCGGCTCCACCCGGCCGAACACGGTCATCGGACGGTCGCGGCCGGATTTCACGATCTGCTGGCCGCCCGAGGCCTGGCACACGGCACCACGCCGGGGCTCGAACCCCAGCAGCCGCCCCCGAGCCGCGCCGACACATGGCTCTGGCTGGCCACCGCAGGCACCGGCTGGCTGGCCCGCAGAAGCACCGATCTGCTGCCCCAGCTGCTGTGCCTGGCCGGAGCGGAGATACAGCACCGGGTGTGCGGCACCGGCGGGCGCCTGGACCGACGGGCCGAGGCGGCGCTGCGGAGCGCGCTGGCCGCCGTGCAGCCGGCCGGTGCGCCGGCTGCCGGGGAACAGGCCGTGACGTCCGGGCCGTTGTCCGTGCCACGGGTCAGTATGGAGGGATGACCGGACGCTGGGATTTCTGGATCGACCGTGGCGGGACGTTCACCGACGTCGTGGGCCGGGATCCCGATGGGCACCTGGTCACCCGCAAGCTGCTCTCCCACGACCCCGACCGCTACCGCGACGCCGCCGTGGCCGGAATCCGGGGACTGCTGGGCCTCGGCCCCACCGACCCGGTCCCCGCCGACCGGGTCGGCACGGTGAAGATCGGCACGACGGTCGCCACGAACGCCCTGCTGGAGCGGCACGGTGAGCCGACCGTCCTGGTCATCACGGCAGGCTTCCGCGACGCTCTGCGCATCGCGTACCAGAACCGGCCGAGACTCTTCGACCGCCGCATCCTGCTGCCCGAGGCCGTGTACGAGCGGGTGATCGAGGTCCCCGAGCGGATCGATGCCCACGGCCGGGTCGTCACACCGCTCGACCGGGATGCGGTGGCCGAGCGACTGACGGCGGCCCGGGCCGACGGACTGCGCAGCGCGGCGGTCGTCCTGATGCACGGCTACCGCCACCCCGGACACGAGAGCGCCGTGGCCGCCGCAGCCCGCGAGGCAGGCTTCACCCAGGTGAGCTGCTCGCACGAGGTGAGCCCGCTGATAAAGCTCGTACCACGCGGTGACACCACCGTCGTCGACGCCTATCTCTCGCCGATCCTGCGCCGGTACGTCGACGAGGTCGCCCGCGAACTCGACGGCATCCGGCTGATGTTCATGCAGTCCAACGGCGGGCTGCGCGAAGCCTCCCACTTCCGGGGCAAGGACGCGGTGCTCTCCGGCCCCGCCGGTGGGGTGGTCGGCATGGCCCGTACGTCCGGACAGGCCGGATTCGACCGGGTCATCGGCTTCGACATGGGCGGCACCTCCACCGATGTGTCGCACTACGCGGGCGAGTTCGAGCGCGAACTGGGCACTCAGGTGGCCGGTGTGCGGATGCGCGCCCCCATGATGAACATCCACACCGTCGCCGCCGGCGGCGGCTCCGTCCTGCACTTCGACGGCCAGCGCTATCGCGTCGGCCCGGACTCGGCCGGCGCGATCCCCGGCCCGGCCTGCTACCGCCGCGGCGGGCCGCTGACCGTCACCGACGCCAATGTGATGCTCGGCCGGGTCCAGCCCGCGCACTTCCCGGCCGTCTTCGGACCGGACGGCGACCTTCCACTCGACGCGGATCTTGTCCGCGAACGCTTCGACGCGCTCGCCGAGGACGTGGCGACGCGCGCCACCGGAACGCGGCGCACGGCGGCCGAGGTCGCCGCCGGGTTCCTGGAGATCGCCGTGCTCAACATGGCGAACGCGGTCAAGAAGATCTCCGTGCAGCGCGGACACGACATCACCCGCTACGCCCTGACCGGCTTCGGCGGCGCCGGAGGCCAGCACGTCTGCGCCGTCGCCGACGCCCTGGGCATCGACACGGTCCTCGTACCGCCCCTGGCCGGCGTGCTCTCCGCGTACGGCATCGGCCTCGCCGACGCCACCGCGATGCGCGAACAGTCCGTCGAGGCGGAACTGAGCGAGGCGACCCGCACCGCGGTGGGCGAACTCTGCGACGAACTCGCCGCCCGCACCCGCGCCGAACTGCGCGCCGACGCCATCCCCGACAGCGCGATCAGTACGCACGCCCGCGTGCTCCTGCGCTACGCCGGTACGGACTCGAGCCTGCCCGTCGGCCTGGACAGCGCACCCGCCATGGCCGAGGCGTTCACCGCGCAGCACCGCGCACGCTACGCGTTCACCATGGACAAACCCCTCGTCGTCGAGGCGGTGTCGGTCGAGGCGAGCGGAACGGCGGGACAGCACGAACCGCGCCCGGCCGACCGCACACCCCGTGAGAGCGCAGAACCTCAACCGCACGACAACGTAAGGATGTTCGCCGACGGCCGATGGCAGGACACCCCGCTCCACCGGCGCGAGGAACTGCACCCTGCGGACACCGTGGCCGGCCCTGCCGTGATCGCAGAGGCGGATGCCACCACCGTCGTCGACCCGGGCTGGCAGGCCGCTCTCGCCGACACCGGCCATCTGCTGCTCACCAGGGTCCGCCCGCGCCCGGACCGCACGGCCGTCGGTACCCGGGTCGACCCCGTCATGCTGGAGGTCTTCAACAACCTCTTCATGTCGATCGCCGAACAGATGGGCGTGCGCCTGGAGAACACGGCCCACTCCGTCAACATCAAGGAGCGGCTCGACTTCTCCTGCGCCCTCTTCGACGCGGACGGCAATCTGATCGCCAATGCCCCGCACATTCCCGTGCACCTCGGTTCGATGGGGGAGTCCATCAAGGAGGTGCTGCGGCGCAACAGTGGCGCGATGCGGCCGGGCGATGTGTACGCCATCAACGACCCGTACCACGGGGGCACACATCTGCCCGATGTGACCGTGGTGACACCCGTGTTCGACGAGACCGGTGGCGAGAAGCCGGAGCTGCGCTTCCTTGTTGCCTCACGTGGACACCACGCCGAGATCGGCGGCATCACCCCCGGCTCCATGCCCGCCTTCAGCCGCACCATCCACGAGGAAGGAGTGCTGTTCGACAACTGGCTGCTGGTACGGGACGGCAGACTCCGCGAGGCCGAGACGCGCGAACTGCTCACCACCGCCGCGTACCCCTCACGCGACCCGGACACCAACCTCGCCGATCTGCGCGCCCAGATCGCCGCGAACGAGAAGGGCATCGCCGAACTCCGACGCATGACCGGACAGTTCGGGACCGAGGCCGTAGCCGCGTACATGGGGCACGTACAGGACAACGCCGAGGAGTCCGTCCGCCGGATCATCGCCGAACTGCACGACGGCGCCTACCGCTACGAGACCGACAACGGCGCGGTCATCGAGGTCGCCCTCACCGTGGACAAGGCCACCCGCAGCGCAGTCGTCGACTTCACCGGCACCTCACCGCAGCAGTCGGGTAATTTCAACGCGCCGAAATCCGTGGTGATGGCGGCTGTCCTGTACGTCTTCCGGACCCTGGTCGCGGACGACATCCCGCTCAACAGTGGCTGCCTCAAACCCCTGGAGGTCAGAATTCCGGAGGGCTCCATGCTGTCCCCCGTTCATCCGGCGGCCACCGTCGCGGGAAACGTGGAGACGTCCCAGGCCGTCACCGGTGCTCTGTACGCGGCGCTCGGCATCCAGGCCGAGGGTTCGGGCACCATGAACAACCTCACTTTCGGCAACGAGCGGATCCAGTACTACGAGACCGTGGCGAGCGGCTCGGGCGCGGGCGACGGCTTCGACGGCGCCGACGCCGTGCAGACCCACATGACCAATTCCCGCCTCACCGATCCCGAAGTCCTCGAATGGCGCTACCCCGTGCTGCTGGAGAGCTTCCGGGTACGGGACGGCAGCGGGGGCACGGGGCGTTGGCACGGCGGCTGCGGTGTGGAGCGGCGAATCCGCTTCCTCGAACCCGTGACCCTGGCGCTGATCTCCGGCCACCGCCGGGTCCGGCCCTACGGCATGGCGGGCGGTGCACCCGGCGCGCTGGGTGAGCAGCACATCGAGCGCTCTCACGGCGGAGCGGTCACACCACTGCGCGGCTGTGACACGGCCGAGCTGGAGCGGGGGGACGTATTCGTGCTCCGCACGCCGGGCGGCGGGGGCTACGGAGCCCCGGAGCCGGGCCGGAACGACCGCACGGAACGCACCGGGGAACGGCTGTGAGGCCGGCGCGGGCCGGCTCCGGGCAAGGGGTCGCTTCTGCGCCGTTTCGACCGTTGTCAGTGTGAGGACCTAATCTGTGCAGCGTGACTTCGCCTGCCTACACGGACAACGCTGCGCCCCAGCTCAGCGCGGGGCCGCGGCCTGCCCCGGGCCCGGCCGCCGACGAGGGGCTCTCGCGGCGGCTGCGCGCGCTCGCCTGCACGGCGCCACTGCACGACCTCGATGTGCGCAAGGCGAATCTGGCCGGCGAGTACACCGTCTACGCGATGGCCGAGGTCGCACTCGCCGCGATCGACCTCGTCACCCTCAACATGGACTTCGACACGGGTGCCGATCACGACCAGATAGTGACCAGGCTGCTTCCCCGCGTCGCAGCGCAGGCCCCGCGCCGCCCGGCCGCCGAGCACGAGCGGGTCGCCCGCTGGGTCCTGGAGAATCTGATCAATGTCGGCAGCGTCGATCGCGGATTCCGTGCGGTGTACGGCACTTTCGGCCCCGATGGGGTGTATGTCCGCCGCGATTACGACTTCAAGCTGATCGAAGAGGTCCCCGGATACGGCGGCGCCGTCTATCTCCGGGCCACCGACGAGGCGGTCAACGTTCTGGTCGGCGCCCTCGACACGGACGTCACCAGCGCCCAGATCGCCGCCGAGGTGAAGCTGGAGGTCCTCATCAGCCGGGGCCGCCTGGCGGACGCACAGCTCGCCGCCGAGCAGGCCCGCTACCGCACCGTGCAGTACGCGGAGACCCTCCGCAAGACGCTGGAGGCCACCCGGCGCAACGTCCGGGCCGTCGACTGGCTCAACGCGGTACCCGACATGATCGCCGAAGCACTCGATCACGTCGCCGACCGCTACCGCCACGAGAACGCGATCCTCACCAACATCCGCAAGGCACGCGACGAGGCCGAGGAGCCCGAGCACAAGCGGCGCGCCGCCGAGCTCGTCGACATCGTCAAGGACTGCATCCGCCGCCACACCCAGTTGCAGTCCCGCCTGCTGGAAGCCGGACCGCTCTTCCGCGCCGAACAGGACCGGCAGGCGTTCGCCACCCCCACGGCCCGCACAGGCCTCGATCTCTACGGTCAGCTGGTCGCCCCGCTGCTGCCGCTCGCCGTCGAACAGGCCATCCGCGTCACGGACGCGTTCTTCGCCCACGGCACCGGGCTGCGCACCCCCACCTCGGTACGGGTGGGCGACCTCGTCGACATGTTGCTCACCCCGCCCCTGGAGCGGGAACACCTGGGCGCCGAAATGCCCGAACCCGATCTGATCGCCACCCCGGACGACAGCAGGTTCAGCGAGGAGCAGCTCGCGAGCGCCATGGAACTCCTCGACCTGGAGCACGACGCCCCGCGCCGGCTCTCCGGACTCCTCGCGGAGGCCCGGCGCCGCGATTCCGAACTGCCCTATCTGGTCGCTCTGCTCGCGGTGCACGCCGCGAGTCCGCCGGTCGGCACCGCCTACCGGCAGGGCGAGCAGCGACTGTTGTTCTCCGTCGACGACGGGACACAGCTCGACGACCCGGAGTTCGGGGGTGCGGACCTGATAGTGGGCACGGCACTGCTGGACGCGGCCGGAATGGCCGCGGACCGCTCGGAGGCGTCATGAGCGGCGCGCCCCGTGAGGCACATGCCCCGCCGACCCGGTCGGCGCACGTCGGCCATGGACATCGCCGGCCGGCCCGCGCCCACGCGGTGGGCGCGCGCAGGACCGCGCTGCCCAGGACGGATGCCGCGAGAACCGGCGCCGTCCACCCCGTACCGAAGAGTTTCCGTATCGAGGAGCGACAGTCGTGAGCGACCACCGCGCACAGCACGCCGACGCGTGGAGCGAGCCGACCGCCGCGTACGCGACCGAGAGCCCGACGCCCGCCGACCCGGCAGGGCCCCCGGCCGCCACACCCGTCACCCCGGCCGACGCAGCCGACGCCGCCCGGCTCGTCGCTTTCGGGCTGCAGCCCAAACTGCTGCCCGCACGCGACGCCGAATACGCCGAACTGCTCCGCCGCTACCGGGAGGAGCCCACTTTCGCCCGGCTCGCCGACGCAGTGGCGACCGGACTCGGCCTGGTCGTCCTGGAAGTGTCCACCCGCGCCGGCATGGCCGTGACCGCCGGTGAGGACGCGGTCTTCGCCGTCCGCATGGGCGACTACGCCCGCCGCGCGTCGTCCGACTCCGCCGACCGCTTCCTGCACGGGCTCGCGCACCTGGCCGTCGCCGCGATGGCCTTCCCCCGCCCCGAGGACCTCGCCGACGACGCGTACATCGGCCGGATCACCGTCAACGGCGTCGACTCGTTCGTACGCCAGGCGTGCCACCGCCTGGAGGAGCGCGCCGAGGAGCACGGCGACAACACCGACCCGGCCACCGATGCCCCCGGACTGGAGGCGGCCTGGCGGGTCTACGCCCGGCGCAGCTCCACCGGAGCCACGAAGGACGCCCGAAGGCTGGCCGGCTCCACCACCGGCATCGTCGGCAAGGCCGTTGCCTTCCTCACCGACTCCGGCTTCCTCCAGCGCACCGGGGACGACGCCGGAGGCGCCTTCCGTACCACCGCCCGCTACCAGCTCCAGGTCCGCGACATGGCCGGCAACGCCGCCATGGCCGAACTGCTGGAACTCGGCGTCGTACCGGTGACCGACGGAACAGCGACGCTGCTGCCGCCGCCCGACCCCGACGACCTGGAGCTGGTCGCCGACGCCGGTCTGCCCTTCCACGCCTGACCGGCCCGTCCCCACCACTGCCGTCTCCCCCGCTGCCTGAACGACGAGAGTCCGCCGCCATGTACGAGCTGTCCCGGGTCCGCCTCTACTCCATCGGGCCTGCCGGTGCGCGCTATGCCGACACCGTGCTTGACCTGCGTGGAGTGGGCGAGCCCGTGCCCAACCCTGCCCCGGCACAGGCGGAGTTCTTCGAGGAGGAGCCGGTCGGCCCGCCGCGCCGCCCCGCCCCTGCCGGTGTGCTCTTCCTGGAGAACGGCGGCGGCAAGTCGGTGCTGCTGAAGCTGATCTTCTCGGTGATGCTGCCCGGCCACCGCAACACCCTCGGCGGCGCCAGCTCCGGCGTACTGCGCAAGTTCCTGCTCGCCGACGACTGCGGGCATGTCGCCCTGGAGTGGCAGCACACCCTCACCGGCGAGTGCGTCGTCGTCGGCAAGGTCAGCGAGTGGCGTGGACGGCAGGTCTCCAACGACCCGCGGAAGTTCGCCGAGGCCTGGTATTCCTTCCGCCCCGGGCCCGGTCTCAGCCTGGACTCCCTGCCGGTCGCCGAGGCCACCTCCGTGCACCGCCCCGTCGAAGGCGTCTCCGGCGCGCAGGGCCGGCGGCGCACCATGAAGGGCTTCCGCGACGCCCTGACCGAGGCGGGCAAGTTCTACCAGCACCTCGATGTGCACTGGGAAGAGATCCACGACCGCTGGAACGAGCACCTCGGTGACCTCGGTCTCGACCCCGAACTCTTCCGCTACCAGCGCGAGATGAACGCCGACGAGGGCGAGGCAGCCGGCCTCTTCGCGGTCAAGAAGGACTCCGACTTCACCGACCTCCTCCTCCGCGCCGTCACGGACACCCGTGACACGGACGGGCTCGCCGACCTGGTGAGCGGCTTCGGCAACAAGCTCGGCCGCCGAGCCGAGCTGACCGCCGAGCGCGACTTCACCGCGGGCTCGGTCGATCTGCTCGGCCGGATCGTCGAGGCCGCCGGCACCCGGTCCCGTGCCCGGGACATCCACGCGGGCGCCGAGCGCCGCACCCGTACGCTCGCCCGCAGGCTCTCCGCCCGCGCCGGCCAGGAGCGCGGCCGGACCGCCGAGCTGGCCCAACAGGTGACGGGCGCCGCGCACACCGTCACCACCGCCGAGGAGGCCCGCAGCCGCAACGCCCTGATCGCGGCCGAACTGGCCTACCGGCACGCCTCCCTGGCCCTGACCGCGGCGGAGAAGGGCGCGGCCGCGCAGCGCCGCGAACTGGTCGACGCCCGCACTCTGCACTCCGCCTGGCAGGCCGCCGAGGCGGTACTGCGACACCGCGCCGCCTCCGACCGCTCCGCACGTGTGGCCGTGGCCATCCGCGAGGCGGAGCGCGACGCCGCGCCTGCGCTCGCCGCCCGCGCCGAGGCCGCCGCCGATCTCGTACGGGCCCTGCACACCGCGGCGGAGGCCGGCGAGACCCTGGCCAACGAGGAGGAGGAGCGCTCCGACACCCTCCAGACGGCGGGCGAGACCGCTCACCGCGATGCCACCACCGCAGCCACCGAGGCCCAGCGCGCCCGCAGCGAGGCCGGACATCTGCGCCAGCGCCTTGCCGAGGTGGAGCAGGAGACAGCAGAGGCGGTGCGGGCCGGCTGGCTCGACAACACCGCGCCGGACGCCGACCCGGCGCGCGCCGCCCTCGCCGCGAGCGACGCCGAGCAGTCCGCCGTCGCCGCGTGGGACACGGCCAGGGAGGCCGCCCGCTCTGCGGCCGACCTGGCCAGGGAAGCCGCAGCCGCCGAGAGCCGCGCCGAACTCGCCGCAGCGCGCGCCGCCGATGCCGCACAGGCCGCGGATCAGTCGTACGAGGACGAGCTCGGGGCCGCCGAGTCGATCGCCGCCGACCACCGCCTGGCCGACCTGCTGGGCCTGCCTGCCACGCACGGCACAGGCGTGCCCGTGCCCCGGCCCCGCCGCGGAGCGGCCGCGACGGAGGCGGACCCGGACGCCCCGCACAGTCCGGACCCCCAGGACCGGCACCAGGAACAGACAGGCCAGGAGGGTCAGGAAGGCCGGACAGGCCGGCCGGACCGGGCCGCCCACGCCACGCACACCGTCACCGCCGAACAGCCCGCCGCCCACGAACAGCCGCTCACCGCCCAGGAGCTGGACCGCAGCGCCGACGAACTGCGGGAGTTGCTCGACCAGGGCATCGCCTCCGCCGAGCGCCGCCTCTTCGAACTGCGCACCGCGGCCGCCGACGACTCCCGCATCCTCGGCGCACTCGGCGACGGCGGACTGCTGCCGCCCGGCCCAGATGTCCTGGCCACCGTCGAATACCTCGGCGAGCACGGCATCCCCGCCCTTCCCGGCTGGCGATACCTCGCCCAGGCCGTCGACCCCGCCGACCACGCGGCCGTACTCGCCGCCCGTCCCGAACTCGTCGACGGCGTGGTCATCACCGACCCCGACTCGCACGCCCGCGCCCGTGACGTCCTGAGCGGCGCCGCCCTTCTGCCGCGCTCCGCCGTCGCTGTAGGCACCGCCGCCGCGCTGCTCGCCCCCGTCCCTGCCACCGGCACGGGCTCGGCCGCGAGCACGGAAGGAGTGTTCCTCGTTCCGCCGAACCCGGCGATGCACGACGAACACGCGGCCGACGAGGAGCGGCAGGCTCTCAGGAGCAGGGCAGCCGCCCGCGACGAGGACATCCGTACCCTCGCGGCCCGCCTCACCGCCGACCGCTCCCTCGCCGCCCGCATCGGCTCCTGGCGCGCCGACTGCCCGCCCGGCATGCTCGCCGAGCTCGCCGAGGCAGCCCGCACCGCCCGGTCGGCCGCCGAGGCGGCAGAGGCCGCACTCGCCGAAGCCCGTACCGTGCGCGCCGAGGCCGACGAGGCCGCCGCGGACACCGCCCGCGTCCGCGATGAACGCCAGGAGGCCGCCCAGCGAGCCCGCCGCGCCGCCGACGCCCTCGCGGGCCTCGCCCACCGGCTCCGCGAACGCGCGGGCTGGCAGGCGAAACTGCGCGAACTGATCGACGAAGCAGCCGAGTCCGAGGCACGCGCCACCGTCTGCCTGGACCGGGCCCGCGCCGCCGACGAGGACCGCAGGGCCGCTCAGCGCGCCGCCGACGACGCCCGCCGCACCGCCCGCGCCCTGCGCGCCGAACGTGCCGAGATCGCAGGTGCCCCCGAGCACCTCCCGGAGCCCGGGAGCGACACCCCACGCCCCGCGCTTCCCGCGCTGCGGGAGGCCTACCGAGCCGCATCCCAGCTGTACGAGAAGGTGGGCGTCGGCGCCGACCTGCGCGCCGAACAGGCCCGCGCGGAGAGCGACGAGAGCGCCGCCCTCGCCGAGCTGGACCGGCTCACCAACAAGGTCCGCACCCGGGCCGCCCAGCTTCTCGAAGGCACCGACGGCGCCGACAGCCCCTCCAGGCAGGCGGCCGCCGCCCGCGCCGAATCCCTGGTCCAGCTCCTGGAAACCAGGGCCTCCACCGCGAGCGAGCAGCTGGGCCGGCTGCGGGGAGAGGCCGAGCGCCTGGCCCCGGTCGACGGCGAGACCCATCACACCGAACTCCCCGACGAGCTGGTCCCCGCCGACGCCGAGCAGGCCCAGGCCCTCCTGCGCACCGCCACGGCCGAACTGGCCTCCGCCACCGCAACCCTGGACACCGCCCGCGCCGCCCACGCCGAGCTGCTGTACGCCCACCGCACCGCCGAGGACTCCGCAGGCGGCTTCGACGAGACCGCGGCACTTCTGCGCGATCTCCTCAGGGACCACGGCGCGGACGACGACACCGAGGCCCCCGAGCCGTACCCGGGCAGCCTCGATGAGGCCCGGCAGTCCGCCGCGGAGGCCCGCCGTTCACTGCGCGGCTGCGCCGCCGACCTGTCCGCCGCGGAGAGCGCCGTACGCGAAGCGAGCGACGTCCTCGTACGGCACGCCAACTCCACCCGCTACGAACAGGTCCGCACCCCCGCCCGCCAGCAGATCCGCGAACTGCCGGCCGCGGCACTGCCCGAGCACGCCGAGAAGTGGGCCGCCGCCTTCGCACCCCGGCTCCGTGTCCTCACCGACGAGCTGGCCCAGTTGGAGCGCAACCGCGACTCCATCGTCGACCGGCTCCGCGGCCTCGTGGAGTCCGCGCTCACCACCCTCCGCTCCGCCCAGCGGCTCTCCCAGCTCCCCGAAGGACTGGGGGAGTGGTCAGGCCAGGAGTTCCTCCGGATCCGCTTCGAGGAACCCGATCAGGCGACGCTCACCGAGCGCCTCGGCGAGGTCATCGACGAGGCCACCCGCGCCGCCCTGAAGAAGAACTCCGATCTGCGCAGGGACGGCCTGTCCCTCCTGCTGCGCGGTGTGCAGGCGGCGCTGGAGCCCAAGGGCATTGCCGTGGAGATCCTCAAGCCGGACGCGGTGCTCCGTGCCGAACGCGTCCCGGTCGGACAGATGGGCGACGTCTTCTCCGGCGGTCAGCTGCTCACCGCCGCCATCGCCCTGTACTGCACGATGGCCGCACTGCGCAGCAACGACCGGGGCCGGGACCGGCATCAGCACCGGCACGCGGGCACGCTGTTCCTGGACAACCCCATCGGCCGGGCCAACGCCACCTACCTGCTGGAGCTCCAGCGAGCGGTGTCGGATGCCCTCGGCGTACAACTGCTCTACACGACGGGACTCTTCGACACCACGGCGCTCGCCGAATTCCCGCTGGTCATCCGGTTGCGCAATGACGCGGATCTGCGGGCCGGGCTGAAGTACATCAGCGTGGAGGAGCACCTTCGCCCCGGGCTGCCGCAGCAGGACCCGAACGGCGAGACGGTGCACGGCGAGATCACCGCCACCCGCATGTTCAAGCGCGCCACGACGCCGCCCGACGCCGCCCGGGTTCCCGCTCAGGGCCCGTCCGACGAGTAAGGACGACGAGCAGGAACGGCGAGCAGGAACGACGAGCGAGGAGCCGGCGCGGCCGCAGCCGCGAGAGCCCGGCTCGATCCATGGGAGGTCGGGCGGCGCTCAGGCCCGCGAGAGGCTGCCCGCGCCCCGGCGGCGTATCCGCGCATCATCCCGCTGCGTGGTCCGCGCCGCCCGCCGGGCTCTGCGCCGCTCGCGGCGCAACTGCCGCGCCGAACTGCTCGGTACGGACACCACGCCGTTGCGCTGGTTCCAGACCTGCCGGGTGACCCAGACGTCCAGCACCGACCAGGTCGTGACCACCGTGCTGCCCACACTGCTCAGCACCATCGGAAAGGCAAGCCAGGACCCCGCCAGCGTGCACAGGAACGCCACCATGGCCTGGATGATCGTCAGCGACATGATGAGCACGGCACGCACGGCAGCCTTACGGACCGGGTCCGGCATCCGCCGCCTTGTCGCAGGCTCTTCCACCCAGAGCTGCCGGTGCTGCTGGGGCGGGATCTTCGCCCCGCCGGTCGCCGCCGAGACCGCCGTCGCAGCCGGTGCCGACGACACCGGACTCCGACGCTCTTCCGTATCCAAGGACTCTCAACTCCCCACCGCTGTCCGACTTCAGGGTTGTTGCCCGGCATGCGCCGTTTCTACGCGAGCGGACCGGACTGTCCTGCCCCGAGCGCTCCCCGTGTTCCCCCTGACCCGTACAGAGAGACGAGTGACCAGCTGTGAAGATTCCCTCGATCCGTCACCGAACGAAGAATTCCAGCCAACCGCCCTGCCGAGCAGTGTGCTGCTCTGACAGGTCTCTTCTGCCGCTCTCGTGAATTTCATTGCCCGGAATACCGGGACAACTCATGATCGACGCCGGGGAGTGCGGCTGAAAATCGTCCGGACATCCCTTCGAGTTGTCTCTCTGTCGGTAGTAGGCTCGCGCCGTTTGTTGACGGAACACGACCACCGCCCCGTGGGGCCGGGCTGGAGGAGGCCATGCGCTTTCGCGGAAAGTCCATCCGCAGGAAGATCGTGGCGTTGCTGCTGGTGCCGCTCGTCTCCCTCACCGGGCTCTGGGGTTTCGCCACCTTCCTGACGGGGCGCGAGGCCGGCCACCTGTTGAGTGCGAGCACCATCGTGGAGAAGGTCGGTCATCCTCTGGAGGACACCGTCCGTGCCATTCAGGACGAGCGCCGTCAGACCCTTGTCTTCCTTGCCGACCCCAGGGCGTCCAACGCTCTGCCCCTGCTGGAGCGCCAACGAGCAGCCACCGACCGTGTCGTGGCGGATGTCAGGGACAGCGCACGGCAGAAGGACATCCGCGATGCATTGCGGCCCGAGGACGAGTCACAGCTGAACGCGGTCCTCGGCACGGTCGAGGGCCTTGGTGCACTCCGCGATTCGGTCGAGAAACGCACCATCGACCGCCTCAAGGCGATGGAGTTCTACGACCGTCTCATAGACCCCTGCTACCGCTTTCTGACCGGCCTCCGAACGATGGAGAACGTGTCGATGGACAAGCAGGTCCGCGCGCTCGTGGGCATCTCACGCGCCCGTGAAATGCTCTCCCGCGAAGACGCTCTGGTCGCCTCGTCACTCATCGCCGGACGGCTCACCGCTTCCGAACTGCGCCAGATCTCCGACCTCGTCGCCAATCGCAAGCTGCTCTACGAGACAAATGGCGAGATGCTTCCCTCGTCGGAGCGCCAACGCGTGGAGCAGTACTGGGCGAGCCCGGACAGCGAGGCGCTGAGGACCGCGGAGAACACCCTCATCAGAGGCGGTCCCACCCAGGACCCGCGAGCGGTCGACGCCGAGCGCTGGCAGGAGGTGGCTCCGCCGGTCCTGGACCGGCTGGCCAACGACTCCACCGAGATGAACAACCGTTTCCAGGACCGCGGCAAGCCCGCCGGCTACAGCGTCCTGATCAAGGCCGGGGTCGCGGGTGTCCTCGGATTCCTCGCCCTGCTCGCCTCGGTGTTCGTCTCCGTACGCATCGGCCGCGAGCTCATCCGCGACCTCTCCCGGCTCCGCAAGGACGCCCATGAGGTCTCCGGCGTACGGCTGCCGAGCGTGATGCGCCGGCTGGCCGCGGGTGAACAGGTCGATGTCGAGACCGAAGCACCGCACCTCCAGTACGAACGGGACGAGATCGGCCAGGTCGGCCAGGCCCTCAACACCCTGCAACGGGCCGCCGTCGAAGCCGCGGTCAAGCAGGCGGACATGCGCCGCGGGGTCTCCGAGGTCTTCGTCAATCTCGCCCGCCGCAACCAGGTCCTGTTGCACCGGCAGTTGACGCTCCTCGACACCATGGAGCGCCGCACCGAGAACACCGATGAACTCGCGGACCTCTTCCGCCTCGACCACCTGACCACCCGCATGCGGCGCCATGCCGAGGGCCTGGTGATCCTCTCCGGTGCCGCACCGTCCCGTCAGTGGCGCAAGCCGATCCAGCTGATGGACGTGGTACGGGCAGCGGTCGCCGAGGTCGAGGACTACGAGCGGATCGAGGTCCGCCGACTGCCCCGCATCGGTGTCGGCGGCCCCGCCGTCGCCGACCTCACCCATCTGATCGCCGAACTCCTGGAGAACGCCACCGTGTTCTCGCCGCCGCACACCGCGGTCCAGGTGCACGGCGAACGCGTCGCCAACGGTTTCACGCTCGAAATCCACGACCGCGGTCTAGGCATGGCTCCCGACGTCCTCCTCGACGCCAACCTGAGACTCGCCGAGACCCCCGAGTTCGAACTCTCCGACACCGACCGGCTCGGTCTCTTCGTGGTCAGCCGCCTCGCTCAGCGGCAGAACGTCCGTGTCTCGCTGCAGACCTCTCCGTACGGCGGCACGACCGCCGTCGTCTTCATCCCGGCGGCGCTGCTCACCGACGCCCCGGAGACGCACGGCACCGGCTTCCGCCTCGACCGCCGGTCCGAGAAGGCGATCGGCAGCGGCGGAAGGGCAGCCGGCCAAGGACCGGGCAGCGACAAGGGCCGCAGGGACGGCGTGCCGGACCGCCGCGCCGCCGGCAGGCCCTCCGGCCTCGCCCCCGTCCCCACCGGCCTCGTGGACCCGGCCCTCCTGGACGGGCCCGTCGAGCTGGAGGGGCCCGTCGGAGTGCTGGGCTTCGAGAGCGACCCCGTACTCGATCCGCTGATCGACCCTCTGCTGGGCGGTGCTTCCGACATCGACGACACCGAGAGTGAACGCGGCGGCATCTTCCGCGCTCGCGACCCCCGGCGCGCCGGTGACCGCGAACAGCACGAGCAGGCGTCCGACCAGGCAGGGGAGTCCGCGGCCGATGTGCGGGCGATGCGCCCCGGCGGCCCGGTGCCGCTGCCCCGCCGCAAACCGCCGACCCTGGTCGCCGACAACGGACGCCGGGTCGACGAGGCGGGCCGCACCCACCCCACAACCGCCGAGCACGACTCCTCACCCGGTCCGGCCGAAACCGGCAGTCCCACCACAGACGCCGGGATCAGGCCGTCGGCCGCCGTCCCGTGGCCCTCTGCCGTCGGCACCGGCAGACCCGCGGAGCCGCGGCATCCCACCGAACCCCGGCAGCCCACCGGCTTCCGGAAACCCGCCGAGCCGGCCACACCTCCTGAGCCCGCGCCTCCGACAGCGCCGAGCGCGGCCCGGGAGACCGTGGGTGGTCTGCCCCGGCGCATCCGGCAGGCCAGCCTCGCCCCGCAGCTTCGCGAAGTCTCCGGCGGCCGCGATGCGGAGCCGGCCGTGACGGAACCGTCTCAGGACATCGAGCGCGATGCGGACGAGGTACGCAGCCGCATGGCTTCGCTCCAACGCGGCTGGCAGCGCGGCCGTCGGCAGAACGCCGAGGACGTGACCGGTCCCGGCGAAACAGTACAAGGAACCACTCCGGGAGGGGACGGTCGATGACCGCACCGAACGCCGCAGCACCCGATGCCGCACGCCAGGGCTCAGGCCAGCTCAACTGGCTGCTCGACGAACTCGTGGACCGCGTCGCCAGCATCCACAAGGCGCTGGTGCTCTCCAGCGACGGCCTCGCCACCGGCACGTCCAAGGACCTGACCCGCGAGGACAGCGAACATCTGGCGGCCGTCGCCTCCGGATTCCACAGCCTCGCCAAGGGCGTGGGACGCCACTTCGACGCGGGCCGGGTCCGCCAGACCGTCGTCGAACTCGACGAGGCGTTCCTCTTCGTCACGGCGGCCGGTGACGGCAGCTGTCTCGCCGTGCTGGCCGACGCCGACTCCGACGTCGGCCAGGTGGCGTACGAGATGACGCTGATGGTCAAGCGCGTCGGCGCCCACCTGGCCAACGCCCCCCGGACGACCGGTCTGACCGCCGGGGGGTGAGTGGACGGCATGAGTGCTGACTCCTCCAGATCTCCGGCAACGCCCACGGACCCGCAGGCATCGCGCTGGTACGACGCCGAAGCGGGCCCCGTGGTCCGTCCGTACGCGATGACCCGGGGCCGTACCAGCAGTGCCTCCCGTCATCGGCTCGACCTGATCGCGATCGTCGTCCCGGAACCCGCGGCCGACGATCCCGGCCGGGACCAGACGCTCTCCCCGGAACATGTGGAGATCGTCGAACTCTGCAGTGACATGCCCCAGTCGATCGCCGAACTCGCGGCCGGCCTGGATCTCCCCGTCGGGGTGGTCCGGGTGCTGGTCGGTGATCTCGTCGAGGACGAGCTGGTGCACGTAACCCGTCCCGTTCCGCCGGCTGAGCTGCCGGACGTGAACATTCTTCGCGAGGTGATCAATGGCCTTCGGGCGCTCTAGCCGCAACAGGCGGCCCGTTGAGCCCGTTACCCTGAAAATCCTGGTGGCGGGCGGCTTCGGAGTGGGCAAGACGACTCTGGTCGGCGCGGTCAGCGAGATCAGGCCGCTGCGTACGGAGGAGAGACTCAGCGAGGCGGGCCGTCCCGTGGACGACCTGGCGGGCGTGGAGTCGAAGACCACCACCACCGTGGCCATGGACTTCGGCCGGATCACACTCCGCGAGGACCTGGTGCTGTACCTCTTCGGCACCCCGGGGCAGGACCGTTTCTGGTTCCTGTGGGACGAACTTGCCCAGGGTGCGCTGGGAGCGGTCGTGCTCGCAGACACCCGGCGGCTGGAGGACTGCTTCGCGGCGGTCGACTACTTCGAGCGCCGCGCCATTCCGTTCGCCGTCGCTGTCAACTGTTTCGAGGGAGCCGACAAGTTCCCCACTGAGACGGTGCAGGCGGCGCTGGACCTCGACCCGGAGGTACCGGTGCTCATGTGCGACGCACGCGACCGCTCCTCCGCACGGGACATACTGGTGGCGGTCGTCGAGCACGCTGTGGCCCGCGCGGAGCGTCCCCGCGAGCCCGCATCGACGTAGGCCCATCGGCCTGCGCAGCGCCAAGAACGCGGCCCGCACCCCCGCCGACCGGGGTACGGGCCGCGCGTTGCTGCCTGACTGGGCAAGGATTTTTCACCCTGAGTGATGGGGCGTCAAGGCTGTTGACAGCAAGTGCTGTTCACGACAGGTGCCGTACAGAACCTCGCGCACTGCAAACCGGCCGACAAAGCGCTCAGCGGACCGCGACGACTGCGGAGCCATGGCCGAACAGGCCTTGATTCGCCGTGATCCCGACCCGCGCGCCCGGAACCTGCCGCCGGCCCGCAGTGCCGCGCAGCTGCCAGGTCAGCTCGCAGACCTGGGCGATGGCCTGCGCGGGCACGGCCTCCCCGAAGGAGGCGAGTCCGCCGCTCGGATTGACCGGGATGCGGCCACCGAGCGCCGTCGCCCTCTCACGTACGAGCTTGGCGCCCTCACCCGCACCGCACAACCCGATGTCCTCGTACCACTCCAGCTCAAGAGCGGTCGACAGGTCGTACACCTCGGCCAGGGACAGATCCTCGGGCCCGATGCCCGCCTCCTCGTACGCCGCCCGGGCGATCGAGGCGCGGAAGCTCTCCGAGGCCGGCTCCACGGCGATCGCCGAATCGGTCGCGATGTCCGGAAGGTCGAGTACGGCCTTCGGGTAGGTCGGCGTCACGGTGGAGACGGCGCGGATGCGGACCGGATCCGCGGCCCCGTGACGCCGGGCGAACTCCATGCTGGACAGCACGAGTGCCGCAGCGCCGTCGGACGTCGCGCAGATGTCCAGCAGCCGCAGCGGATCGGCGACCACGGGGGAGGCGGCGACCTGCTCGGCGGTCACGGGCGTGCGGTAGCGGGCGTTACGGTTCAGCGCGCCGGCCGCCGCGTTCTTCACCTTGACCAGCGCGAAGTCTTCCGGGGAGTCTCCATGCACGGCCATGCGCCGGCGGGCGTACAGCGCGAAGTAGGCGGGGTTCGTTGCGCCGAGCACCCGGAAGCGCAGCCAGTCGGGGTCGTCCGGCCGGTCGCCGCCCGCCGGGGCGAAGAACCCCTTGGGCGCGGCGTCCGCACCCACCACGAGCACCACCTCCGCCAGGCCGGCGAGGATCTGTGCCCTGGCAGTGTTGATCGCCTGGGCACCCGACGCACATGCCGCGTACACGCTGGCGACCCTCGCCCCCTGCCAGCCGAGTGCCTGCGCGAATGTCGCACCGGCCACATAGCCCGGGTAGCCGCCGCGCACGGTGTCCGCGCCGACCACCGACTGCACGTCCTGCCAGCCGATCCCCGCGTCACCGAGCGCCGCCCGGGCCGCCACCGTGCCGTACTCGACGAAGCTGCGCCCCCACTTGCCCCACGGATGCATCCCGGCGCCGAGGACGGCCACCTCCCCGGTCATGCCGCACCGCCCCCGGCCCCGCCGGTGCCCTCGGACGGCACCGGCCGCCAGTGCCAGGTCGTCCGCACAGGGGCCGAATCGGTCCCTGCGGCTGCGCCCCCGCTCAGCACGCCCGGCACCACCTCGACGGTCATCCCGACCGCCAGATCCGCGACGCCCACCCCCGGCGCGGCCTGTCCGAGGATCACCATGCGCTCGGCCGCCAGCTCGACGGCCACCAGCGTGTACGGCTCCCAGGGCACGTCGGGGTCGGAGAGGTAGGGGGCGGGCGGCCGGTAGCGGCCGTCCGTATACGACCAGACCGTGCCGCGCCGGGAGAGCGGCACCTCGGCCAGCTCGCCGCCCGCGCACTGCGGATTGCGGCAGAAGACGTCCTGACGCGGGAAGAAGACCGACGAGCAGGCGGAACAGCGGGTGCCCAGCAGTCGGAAGTCCTGGTCGGTGCTGTCTTCGGTGAACCATCCGGCCACCACTGGCGTGTGCGTCTGTGGCAAAACCCCTCCCCGGCATGAGTTCTGACGGAACGTCAGAAGTGTGCCACGGTCAGCGGTTGTCGGCGAGCCACTTGGCGGCGGTCTCTGCCAGCTCCCGGTCGCGGCCCGCCAGCATCATCCGGATCATCTGTACATCGCCACGCAGTGACCAGGCGGGATGCCCGAAGGTGGCCGGATTGTTCTTCTCGATCAGGAAATGCGCGGGCCAGGCGGTCCCGTACCCGATCAGCGGCAGTGCGGCCGCGTACCTCTTGCGCCCCCTTGCCAGTCCGTACGCGGTGACCGCGAGACCGGTGAGGGTGCCCGTCAGATGGACCCAGCGGGTGGCGGCCCTGGAGTGCATCGCAACGTAGTAGGGCCAGAACTCTTCGTATGAATCGAACGTCTGTTGTGACATACGGGCACCGTAGTGGCTTGAGCGGCAACCGGAAACGGCCGATCCGCGTCCGAGAAGAAGAACGGGCGGCCGGAACCCACGGGGGTGGTCCCGGCCGCCCTTTCCCCGCGCGCGTCAGTGCCCCGCGACGGACCTCCTGGCCACCGGGAAGTCGAAGTAGGTGTCCGGGAACAGCTCGGGTTTGAAGGTGTAGTGCCACCATTCCTCGGCCAGATTCACAAAGCCGGCGTCGGTGAGTGTCTTCTTCAGGAACTGCCGATTGGCGCGCTGAGTTCCCTGGACGCGTGGGTCATCGGTGTGCGAGAGCGTGTCGAAGCAGTCGAATCCCGTGCCCATGTCCACGGAACTGTCCGGGAAGCGGTCGGCCTCGGGCGCATAACAGGGCACCGGTTTCTGACCCGGCAGGTACGGTCCGGTCGGCGCGGCGGGCAGCTTCACCAGCGTCAGGTCCACCGTGCTGCCGCGGCTGTGCCCGGACTTCTCCGCGATGTAACCGTCGGCGAACAGCCGGGTCTTGTCGACCCGGGGGTAGAACTCGCCCTTCATGGTCTCGTCGTCGAGATCCTTCGCCCACCGTACGAAGTGGTCGACCGCCCGCTGCGGCCGATAGCAGTCGTACACCTTCAGCGAGTAGCCCTGCTTGAGCAGCCGGGTCTGCACGTGGTGCAGGGCACTGGCCGCCGGCCGGGTCAGGATGCAGAGCGGCTGGCGGTAGCCGTCCACCGGTACGCCCATGAAGTTGTGTGCGGTGGGGTAGCGCATCTCCTGGATGATCGTCGGATCCACCGAACGCAGCGCGACGAACTCCGCGGGGGCCTTCGGGTCGGGCTTCGCCTGCGCCACGGGGGCGGCGGCGGTGACGGCGAGCAGGGTGGCGGCAGTGGCTGCCAGGACACGGAAAGCGGAAGCAAGACCTGTCATGGGCACATAATTCAACAGGGTGGGGGAGGCCGGCGGGCGATCGGATACAGTCCGCGCGTGTCTGCGCCCATGAGCAACCCCGACAAGCCGGTCAAGGACTCCCACTGCGCCACCTGCGGAGCGCCGTACGCCGCCTCGGTGCCCGTCACAGCCTGGCCCCGCACCTGCACCGTCTGCGGCGACACCGCCTACCGCAACCCGCTGCCGGTCGCAGTGGCCCTGCTGCCCGTCACCGACGGAGACGGCACCGGACTCGTCGTCATCACCCGCACCATCCCGCCCCACCGCGGCGGTCTCGCCCTCCCCGGCGGCTTCATCGACCACGACGAGGACTGGAAACACGCAGTCGTACGTGAACTCCACGAGGAGACCGGCATCGAGGCCGACGAACAGGACGTCCGCCTCGCCGATGTCCTCAGCGCCCCGGACGGCCACCTGCTCCTCTTCGGCCTGCTTCCGGAACGCCCCGCGGGCGGCCTCCCGCCCTCCGGTCCGACCGACGAGACCTCCGGCTTCCAACTGCTCCGCACACCCACCGAGCTCGCCTTCCCCCTGCACACCCGGGCCGCCCGCACGTGGTTCGAAGGCGGCCACCACTGACCGGCCGGACTCGACGGCCCCTCCGCACACCGTGACCCGAGCTACAACCCCCGCACACGCACCGGCTGGTTCAACGGCCCCTCCCCGCCCTCCCGCTCCACCCGGACCTTCCCGTCCACCAGCCGCGACGTATACCGCTCGACCTCCGCCCGCTCCCAGCCGTCACCCGCATCCCGGACCACCAGACCGCCCCCACTGCGCCCTGCGGCCGGAGCCCACACCTCCAGTTCCACACCCCCGTCCGCACCCCGCACCGGCAGCACCGATCCCGCCCGCGCCAACACCGGCACCCGCGACAACGGCGCATCGAGCAAGACCTGCCCCGGCCCCTCGTACACCTCACCCGTCGCCGTGTCGTACCAACGCCCCCGCGGCAACCGCACGGCCCGGCGATCCGCGCCACGCTCCAGCACCGGCGCCACCAGCAAGGCGTCACCCAGCAAGAACGCGTCCTCGCACTCCCGCAATGCCCGCTCCGCGGGTGCACCCCACCAGAGCGGTCGCACATACGGCGCACCGGTCAGCCGGGCCAACTGCGCCAGCGTCACGAAGTACGGGTGAAGCCGCTCCCGCTCCTCCAGCGAGGCCCGCGCATGCTCAAGCACCTGCGGTCCGAACTCCCACGGCTCCCGCCGTCCCGCGTCGATCGCCGCATGGGTACGGAACAACGGCAGATACGCCCCCAGCTGGAACCACCGCAGATACAACTCCGGCGACGGCGAGCCGTCGAACCCGCCCACATCCGGCCCCGAATACGGAACCCCGCACAGACCCAGTCCCAGCACCAGCGCCAGCGAGGCCCGCAGTCCCGGCCAGCCGGTCTCCACATCACCGGACCAGGTGCCCCCGTAACGCTGCATCCCCGCCCAACCGGAACGCGAGAACAGAAAAGGACGCGTCTGCGGCCGCAGCCGGCGAAGCCCTTCGTACCCGGCGCGCGCCATAGCCAGCCCGTACACATTGTGGGCCTCGCGGTGATCACCTCCGCGGCCCTCCAGCGAGTGCCGTGCCGACCGCGGCAGCGTCGGATCCCCGAACGCCGCGAACGACACCGGCTCGTTCATGTCGTGCCACACACCGGAGAACCCCTGCGCGAGCCGCTCCTCGTACAGACCGCCCCACCACTCCCGCACCTGCGGATCGGTGAAGTCCGGATACACGCACTCACCCGGCCACACCTCTCCGCGCACCGCCCGCCCCCGCGCATCCCGGACGAACGCCCCGCCGCTCCCGACCGCCCTGCCCGAGTCGAACACCGCATCTCCCGGCTCCGCCTTCACCGCGGGATCGACGATCGACACCAGCCGCACCCCGTCCTCCCGCAACTCCTTCGCCAGCCCCGGCAGATCGGGAAAACGCTCACGGTCGACGGTGAACACCCGATGCGCGTCGTAGTGGTCGATGTCCAGATGCAGTACCGACAAGGGCAGCCCCCGTTCCCGGTACCCGGCAACGATCCGCCGCACCTCCCGCTCGCTCCCGAACCCCCAACGGGCATGCTGCGGACCCAACGCCCAGGACGGCGGCAGCGCGGGCGCACCCGTGAGCGCCGTCCAGCCCTGCAGCACCCGGGCCGGCGTACCGGCCATCACCCAGCAGCGAAGCGGCCCCCCGTCCATCCGTACCTCACACATCCCCGGACGGTCATGACCGGACCCGGCACCCTCCTCGCCCTCGCGCAACGTCACCCGCCCCGGCCAGGTGTTGTCGTGGAACACCAGATGCGTCCCCGCATCGGAGACCACCATCTGCACCGGCATCGTCAGATAGAGCGGATCGTCATCCGGCCCGAAGCGCCCACCCGGATCGGTGTTCCACAGCTCGTACGCACCGTCCCGCAGCCGCGGCCCAGACGCCCGACCGCCGAGCCCGAAGAACCGGGCGTCCGCCGGCACCTCGGAACGCTGCACCCACCGAGCGGCACCACCTGCCACCGGCTCCCACCAGCGCGGCGGCAACTCGCGCCGGAGCACCACCCCGCCAGGAGTACGCAGTTCCACGGCCCCGTGCCGCGACACCGCAACGGTCAGCCGCTCCGAAACCACCTGCCAGCCGCCGTCCTTGTCCGGTTCCAGCTCGGCCCGCGGATCCGCCTCGGGCTCCGCACCGGCCAGTGCGTACGACGGCAACGGCTCCGCGCCGTCCCAGCCCCAGAACACCGCACCGCCCACCGCCACCCGGACCCGCAACTCCGAACGCGCGAACCGCACCACACCCCCGCCCGGACCCGGATCCGCCCCCACCACAAGTCCCGGCACTCTCGCCCGCTCCGCACCGCGTCGCGGCAGCGCCCGCGCATCCGCATTCCGACGCCGCAAGGAGGAGCGCACCGCGCGCAGTCCCTGCACCGAACCGACCATCTTCACCGAGCGCACCAGGTCACGACCGTTCATGCAGTTCACCCTGCCACCCGACAGGGCGGGAGCGGGCTCCGTTCAACTTCCGTTCACCCGTGGCCGGACCACATATCCGGACACGCGACCATGGGCGGCGAACCCTGGTGCGAAAGACGATCACATGGCATCGTCCGTAAAAGCCGCCTCACGCGCACACCCCAGCACGTGTGCGCGCGACCCACGCCCATCCCGCGTACCCGTACAGCCAGGGAGCCGCCCCATGACCGCAGCAGCCAACGAAGCCCCCCTCTGGCAGCCCGGCCCCGACCGCATCGCGGCCGCGGCCGTCACCCGCTTCCAGAGCTGGGCGGCCGAGCGGTACGGAGCACCGGCCGACGGCGGCTATCCGGCCCTGCACCGCTGGTCGGTCGATGAGCTCGATACGTTCTGGCAGGCCGTCGCAGACTGGTTCGACGTACGGTTCTCCACCCCTTACGAGTCCGTCATCGGCGACCGCACCATGCCCGGCGCCCAATGGTTCCCCGGCGCCACCCTCAACTACGCCGAACACGCCCTGCGCACTGCGGAGGACCCCCTGCGGGCAGACGCCCCCGCCCTGCTCCACGTCGACGAGACCCACACCCAGGTCCCCGTCTCGTGGTCCGAACTCCGCCGCCGGGTCGGATCGCTCGCCGCCGAGCTCCGTGCCCTCGGCGTCGAACCGGGTGACCGTGTCAGCGCCTACCTTCCCAACGTCCCCCAGGCAGTCGTCGCCTTCCTCGCCACCGCGGCCGTCGGCGGCGTCTGGACATCCTGTGCCCCCGACTTCGGCGCCCGCAGCGTCCTCGACCGCTTCCAGCAGGTCGAACCCGTCGTCCTCTTCGCCGTCGACGGCTACCGCTACGGCGGCAAGGAACACGACCGCGCCGACACGGTCGCGGAGCTTCGCCGCGAACTCCCCACCCTGCGCGCCGTCGTCCACATCCCGCTGCTGGGCACCGAGGCCCCGGAAGGCGCCCTCGAATGGTCCGCCCTCACATCCGCGGACACCGAGCCCGTCTTCGAACAGGTCCCCTTCGACCATCCGCTGTGGGTGCTCTACTCCTCCGGCACGACGGGACTCCCCAAGGCGATCGTCCAGTCCCAGGGCGGCATCCTGCTGGAACACTTCAAGCAGATCGGCCTGCACTGCGACCTCGGCCCGGACGACCGGTTCTTCTGGTACACCTCCACCGGCTGGATGATGTGGAACTTCCTCGTCTCCGGCCTGCTCACCGGGACCACACTCGTGCTGTACGACGGAAGCCCGGGTTATCCGGACGTCAGCGCCCAGTGGCGCGTCGCCGAACAGACCGGAGCGACCCTCTTCGGTACCTCCGCCGCCTATGTCATGGCCTGCCGCAAGGCCGGCATCCACCCGGGCCGCGACTTCGACCTCTCCCGCATCCAGTGCGTCGCCACCACCGGCTCCCCGCTCCCGCCCGACGGTTTCCGCTGGCTCCACGACGAAGTCGCCGACGATCTCTGGATCGCCTCCGTCAGCGGCGGCACGGACGTCTGCAGCTGCTTCGCCGGCGCGGTCCCCACCCTCCCCGTGCACATCGGCGAACTCCAGGCCCCGTGCCTCGGCACGGACCTCCAGTCCTGGGACCCCGCAGGCAAGCCGCTCATCGGTGAAGTCGGCGAACTCGTCGTCACCGCACCCCTGCCCTCCATGCCGATCCGCTTCTGGAACGACCCCGACGGCAGCCGCTATCACGACAGCTACTTCGACATGTACCCCGGTGTGTGGCGCCACGGCGACTGGATCACCATCACCGAACGCGGCTCGGTTGTCATCCACGGCCGCTCCGACTCCACCCTCAACCGCCAGGGTGTACGGATGGGATCCGCCGACATCTACGAAGCCGTCGAGAGGCTCCCCGAGATCCGCGAGTCCCTCGTCATCGGCATCGAGGAGCCCGACGGCGGGTACTGGATGCCGCTCTTCGTCCACCTCGCCGACGGGGCCGCGCTCGACGACGACCTGCGCAACAGCATCAAGCAGACCATCCGCGAGAACCTGTCCCCGCGCCATGTCCCGGACGAGGTCATCGAGGTCCCAGGCATTCCGCACACCCTGACCGGCAAGCGCATCGAGGTTCCGGTCAAACGCCTGCTGCAAGGCACGGCTCTGGCCAAGGCGGTCAATCCCGGCTCGATCGACAACCTCGAACTCCTCCGCTTCTACGAGGACCTCGCCCGCAAGCGTGCCTGACCGTCCGCATTGTCAGTGCCCCTGATTACTCTGAGTGAGCAATGATCGACAGCGCACTGGGGGAGTCATGGCGCACACCAGGAACACCAAGCGCGGCACGACCGCCGGGTACAGCCGCTCCGGCACATCCATGCGACGTACGCTGCGCCGCGAAGCACCCAGCACCATCGGCCTCCTGGCCGACGAGCAGGACTTCGCGGCGATGCAGCGCTACCGCACCTTCACGTTCGACGACCACACCGTCTATCTGCAGCAGGTCGAGGGCCTGCTCAAAGCCTTCGCGGCACAGGGCATGCACGCCACGGTCGCTCTCTTCGACCCGGAGGAGTACGCGGAGTTCTGCACCGAGTCGGGAATCGCTCCAGACGCTCCCGCCAGCCGCAGCCGCTTCACCGCCGAGATCGCCTCAGCCGGGGCCACCGTCGCGTACGCCGGGCAGCCCATCGACACCCTGATCCCGCTCCTGGTCAGCCGAGCCGTCCGCCAGGCCACCTGGGAGTACGCCACGATGACCCTGGCCGGCCTCGGAGACTGCGCGGACTGCGGCCAGGACATCGGCCGCGCCGCCTTCGACCGGGCCTCCCACCTGCTGCTGCGCATGCTGGAGACGGCGGGCCCGGGCACCCACCACCTCGTCTGCAGCACACCCACAGAGAACGAGCACCTGCTCGCCGTCCTGCACACCGAGCGTGACACCGCGGGACCCGCCCGCCTCGAAACAGCGGAAGGAGCCGAGTTCGTCACGGTGCTCGCCGTCGGTATCGCCCTCGAAAAGCCCGGGGGAGTCGTACTCCGTACGAGCAACCCCGGCACCCAGGACCGGCTCCACGGCTGGCGGCTGGCCCGCGGCAGCCTGGTCCCGCTCACCGCCGGTGAGGTCTTCAGCGCCTACTGCACCGACGCCGACACCGGCGAACCGCTCGCCCCGGAGTCACATGTGGAGTACTGCGCGGGCTTCGACCTGGGCACGGACGAACCGGAATCACACCACTGACAAAACGCAGGGGCTCCCCGCCACCATCGGCAGGGAGCCCCTTCACCACAGACGCCGCAGGGCTACTCGCCCGACAGCACCGCCTGAGCCGCTACCCGTGCCTCTTCGGCGGAGTCCGCCGCCCGCGCGGCGGAAGCGGCACGCTCGCACTGCGCAAGCGTGTACTTCGCCAGCGTGGCGCGGACATAAGGAATGGACGCGGCCCCCATCGACAACGACGTCACACCCAGCCCCGTCAGGACACAGGCGAGCAGCGGATCGGAGGCGGCTTCGCCACAGACACCACAGCTCTTGCCCTCGGTCCTGGCCGCCTCCGCCGACAGCGCCACGAGGTCGAGCAGCGCAGGCTGCCACGGATCCTGCAGCCGGGACACCGCACCCACCTGACGGTCGGCGGCAAAGGTGTACTGCGCGAGGTCATTGGTGCCCAGCGAGAGGAACTCCACCTCCTGCAGGATCGAACGTGCCCGCAGCGCCGCGGACGGAATCTCCACCATCGCGCCGAACTTCGCCCGCAGCCCTGCCTCACGGCAGGCATCGGCAAAGGCCTTCGCATCCTTACGGTCCGCCACCATCGGAGCCATGACCTCAAGGTGGACAGGCAGACCCTCGGCCGCCTTCGCCAGCGCGGTCAGCTGGGTCCGCAGTACCTCGGGGTGGTCCAGCAGGCTCCGCAGCCCGCGCACACCCAGCGCCGGGTTCGGCTCGTCCGCCGGCGTCAGGAAGTCCAGCGGTTTGTCGGCGCCGGCATCCAGCACCCGCACCACGACACGCCCCTCGGGGAACGCCTCAAGCACTGCCCGGTACGCCGCAACCTGCTTCTCCTCGGACGGCGCCTGCTTGCTGTCGTCCAGGAACAGGAACTCGGTACGGAACAGCCCCACGCCTTCGGCGCCGGCCTCGACCGCCGCCGGCACATCGCCCGGCCCACCGACATTGGCGAGCAACGGGACCTTGTGGCCGTCGGAGGTGGCGCCGGGACCGGTCGAAGCGGACAGTGCGGCCTTGCGCGCCGCAGCGGCGCTCTCCATCTCCGCGCGCTTCTCGGCGCTGGGCTCGACGAAGATCTCACCCGTGCTGCCGTCCACCGCGACAACCGTGCCCTCGGCCAGCTCACCGGCACCTGGGAGCGCCACCACTGCAGGCACACCGAGCGCCCGCGCCAGAATCGCGCTGTGACTGGTCGGCCCGCCCTCCTCGGTCACAAAGCCGAGCACCAGAGCCGGATCGAGCAGCGCCGTGTCGGCGGGCGCGAGGTCCCGTGCGATCAGTACATAGGGCTCGTCGCTGTCCGGCACACCTGGCATCGGCACACCGAGCAGGCGAGCCACGATCCGGTTTCGCACGTCGTCGAGGTCGGCAACCCGACCCGCAAGGTACTCCCCGGCGTTGGCGAGCAGCGCCCGGTAGGCGGCGAACGCATCGTAGACGGCGCGCTCGGCGGTGCTCCCGACGGCAATGCGCCGCTCCACATCGGCCATCAGCTCGGGGTCCTGCGCCATCATGGCCTGGGCCTCGAGCACGTGCTGGGCCTCGCCACCGGCCAGATTGCCGCGCGCAATCAGGTCGGCCGCCACAGCCTCCACAGCCTGGCGAGCGCGCCCCTGTTCGCGCTCGGCCTCCTCGGCCGGAATCTGCTTGGCCGGCGGTTCGAGTACCGCCGTGCCCATATGACGCACCTCGCCGATCGCCACTCCGTGGCTCACACCGACGCCTCGCAGCGTTGTCTCCATTTCACCCGTCCCCGGTTGTGCGGCGGCCCGTGCCTCCGCGGTGGATATCCAGTCGGCTTTCACTGCGGCCGGGTCCGTCACTGCCAGCCGAACAACGTGTCGCCGATCTTCACGTCCCCGTCCTCGCGGACGTCGGAGAGGGAATCAGCGGTGGCCTCCAGCGCGACGATCGGGCACACAGGGGACTTGCCTGCCGCCTCGACGCCCGCAGGATCCCAACGCACGATGCCCTGACCGCGCGTGACCGTGTCTCCCTTGTTCACGAGCAGCTCGAAGCCTTCACCATTGAGCTGAACGGTGTCGATGCCGAGGTGCACGAGAACGCCGCGCCCGTGCTCGTCCACGACGACGAACGCGTGCGGGTGCAGGGAGACAACGATGCCGTCGACCGGCGATACGGCCTCGGACGGCTCGCGTACGGGATCGATGGCGGTTCCAGGACCCACCATCGCGCCGGAGAAGACCGGGTCCGGTACCGCAGCGAGCCCGATGGCACGTCCGGCAAGAGGGGACGTCACAGTGGTCATGGGGAACCTCCCAGGGGTGGAGCTTGAATGGCGCCGTCCCAGCTTGTGGGCGACGGCGTACTGTTCAGCAGCGTAAGTCATGAGAAGTTCCGGTTCCGCCTGAGTCCTGATGGTTCGCGACCTTAGAGGGGCACCGGAAACGATTTGCCTCAACTCCCGGCGCCCTGTACTGTCGTACTCCTGCCTGGCCCCAGCACGACTTCAAGTCGGGGGTCGGCGGCGACTTTTAAGCCCTTACCTTAACTCGGATCGGCACCTGCATGCCTGCAGGAGGTTGGTCAAGGGGAATGAAAAGGCCTGATAGAGTCGGACTCGCCGGAAAGGGAAACGCGAAAGCGAAGAACTGGAAAGCGAAACCCGCTTCGACCGGGAATCGGACACGAAAGAGTCTGATAGAGTCGGAAACGC